>JBGSJM010000046.1:0-31409 GCA_041742015.1 Verrucomicrobiales bacterium
AATATTCTGGAGTGGGATGGCCCGGTTTCAGAAATGCCGACCAAGGAAAAAACCTTTATTTCAGTCGATACTTATGCCAGATGGAGAATTGTTGACCCTGAGAAGTATTTCAAAACATTCCGGGAAGAGCGCCGTGCCAAAACCCGCCTTGACGACGTTTTGGGGTCCGAGACCCGGAATACGATCGCCAAACACGAGTTGATCGAGACGATTCGGACCACCAAAGATCGCAAGGCCGAACTTTCGGGTGATCTTGTCAATGCTGACTCCACTGGAAATATTGGCCATCTTCCGCCCATCAAAAAAGGACGCGCTCTCCTCGAGAAGGAAATTCTCGAAACCAGCAAACCCAAGCTGGCGGATTATGGTATTGAGTTGCTCGACATCCGTTTTAAACGAATCAATTACAATAAGGAAGTGCAGCCCCGGATTTTCGAGCGGATGGAGTCGGAGCGGTCACAGATCGCGGAAAGATTTCGTTCCGAAGGTGCGGGTGAAGCAGCGAAGATTCTTGGGAACATGGAAAAAGAACTAGCCGAGATCGAGTCCGCTGCCTACAAGGAGTCCGAAACCATCAAGGGAGCGGCTGATGCCAAAGCCAGCGAAATCTATGCCAAGGCCTATGGAAGCTCGAAAGAGTCCGCCAGTTTCTATGAGTTTGTGCGGACCATGGGGCTGTATGAAAAAATGCTGGCCGGACAAAGCACCATCGTTATGTCCACGGACTCGGATTTGTTTAAATACCTAAAATCAGTTACCGCAAAGGAACCAGCCGTCGCTGCTCCCAAAGTAAACTTAAACAAAGTCAGCGTGCCGCAGCCGACAGTTGTGCCGTCCCCAAACTAGATCGTCAGGTTCTGGATTGGCGAAAGTATTTGTATTGTAGGAGGTAGTCCAACCTGTATGGTGGGACTGCCTTCTTTCTTATTCAGCCATGATCTCAAATTCCTTATCCCGAATATACAGGGTAACGTCGTTCATTGCACTCTGTACAATGCTGCATCTAACCCTGTTTGGTCAAGCCGTGGAACCGGTCCAGCAGGATGTCGAGTTCGCTAATATCGATGGAAAATCGTTGAAACTGGATCTCTACCTGCCGGAAAAGACCGAAAATCCTCCCCTACTGGTCTGGGTTCATGGCGGAGCTTGGCGATCAGGTGACAAGACAGGTGTCCCGGTGACAGACCTGCTGGATGAAGGCTTTGCGATTGCGAGTGTCAACTATCGATTAAGTCCTGAGGCGAAGTTTCCCGCTCAGGTGCACGATATCAAAGCGGCGATCCGCTTTCTTCGGGCGAATGCGGCGAAGTGGGGGCTTTCCACCAAACGCATCGGAATCATCGGGGCATCAGCCGGAGGGCATCTCGCCGCGCTGGTTGGCGTGAGCAACCGCCATCCAGAGCTGGAGGGCAGGGTGGGCGACTGCTTCGCCGAAAGCAGCGAGGTTCAGTGCATCGTGAGCCTCTTCGGTGCTTCGAATCTGGAAAGCATTCTCTCCCAAAGTACTGATTTTGGGGCGGCGATGCGAGTCCCGGCCCTGCAACTGTTACTGGGTGGACAGCCTGCGGAAAAGCCAGATCTCGCCCGACTCGCCAGCCCGGTGGCACACCTGGATCCCGGTGACCCGGCGCTCCTCCTCATCCATGGAGATGTGGATCCGCAAATGCCATGGCAACAGTCGCAGGAACTGGCCACGGCGGCGGAGAAAATTAAGCTGGTGGTCCAGTTCGTGACGCTGCCCGGGGCCAAACATGGTGGATCCGAGTTTTACGATCAGGAACGCATCACCCTGATGGGAGATTTCTTGAAAAAACACCTTTCTGCGTTGAGGGTAAAGGATTCGCAATGAGTTTACCACGTATCGCCATCACGATGGGGGATCCCGCCGGGATTGGCCCGGAAGTCTGCCTCCACCTTCTGAATCATCCAGAGCTTTTAGGAGATTGTATTCCCGTTGTTTTTGGGGATGCCGGGGTACTGGCGCGGGTCGCGGCGAAGCTGGACCTGCCGTTTCAGGTACCGGTCATTTCGAAACGCGACTGGTCGGCATGCTGTCGCGATCTGGCCGGGCCAGCGGTGCTTGATCTGGGTGTGATCGCGGATGCCGCTGCAGTGGTTCCGGGAAAAGTTTCCGCGATCTGTGGCGAGGCTGCTTATCAATACGTGCTCGCCAGCATCGCCGCCGGGCTGGGTGGCGAGGTGGATGGCGTTTCGACCGCTCCGCTGAACAAGGCTGCGATGCACGCCGCTGGCCACAAATACCCCGGGCACACCGAGATTTTCGCCGAAAGAATGCAGGCTGAGCGATCATGCATGATGCTCACCTCTAGTGAATTAACTTGCAGCTTTGTCACTGTTCACGTCGGCCTTCACGAAGTCCCTGGCCTGATCAATACCCCGAGAATCAGCGAAGTGATTGAGCTGACCGCTGAAGCGATGCGACGAATCCGTGGTCGCGAACCGAAACTCATCGTCTGCGGCCTAAATCCCCACGCAGGCGAAAACGGGCTTTTTGGTCAGGGCGAAGAAGAGCGATTCATCGTCCCGGCGGTGGAAGCCGCCCGGGCCAGGGGATTAAATATCGAGGGCCCGCTACCGCCAGACACGGTTTTTCTCGCCTGGAGACGGAAAGAGACCGATGCCGTGATTTGCATGTATCACGATCAGGGGCACATCCCGCTAAAGGCACTCGCCTTCGACACGGCAATCAACACCACTCTGGGTCTCCCGGTCATCAGAACCAGCGTGGATCATGGAACCGCCTTTGATATCGCCTGGCAAGGCAAAGCCAGTCCTAACAGCCTTTTCGAAGCGGTGAAACTCGCCGCAAAACTGGCCGTGAAGTGACCGCGAAAAACATGATCGTAATCATCGCGGATGATCTCAGCGGAGCGGCCGAACTGGCCGGAATCGCCGCCCTGCGCGGCTTTACCGCCGAAGTGCAAACCACTTTTGATCCCGTGAGCCGGGCAGAGGTTATCGCTGTGGACACCAACACCCGCCTGCTCTCCTCCTCCGAAGCCGCCCGCCGCTGCCACGTCGTGGCAGGTGAAATCTGCGCAACCCGACCGGACTGGATTTACAAAAAGACCGATTCCGTCCTGCGTGGACATGTCCGCGCCGAGATTGAGGCGATTCTTTCTGCCACTGGTCTGGCGAGGTGCCTCTTTATACCGGCGAACCCAACAAAGGGGCGTTTGATTGTCTCCGGCGAGCATCTCATAAACGGTGTCCCCCTCGACCAGACTGAGTTTTCCCGGGATCCGGATTTTCCGCGCTACAGCTCTAAAATAGCGGATTTGCTGGGCACCTCCCCGGTCATCGATACGCCGGATATCTCCAGCATAGATGATATACCGGACCACATCGCCCCGGACACGTTGGCGGCGGGTGCCTCAGATTTTTTTACAACTCTGCTCGGCGGGGAGGTCCGTCCCACCACTGAGCCACAATCCGGCCCAACACTGCTTATCAGTGGGAGCCTCGCCGCCTGGGACAGCGGCCGGGCCGAACAAATGAAAGCGCAAGGTTTCGAAGTGAAAACCATCGATGATCCGATTTCACCCGACCTCTGGCAACATACCGAGAAAATCATGATTGGGATCGGAAGGCCCCTAAATTCTGATCACGACCTCACGGAAAAGCTGATCGAAGCGGCCATGCCTCTGTTTTCGGGGCAATCAAATCTGCGTATAGGCCTGGAGGGCGGGGCCACTGCTCGTGCCCTGATCAGCCGCCAGGGCTGGACCCGATTCGAAGTCATTGCCGGAAACTTCGTGGGAGTTGGGATGCTGCGCCCGCCCGGTGGCCCGATCCTGTGCGTCAAGCCCGGCAGCTACCCCTGGCCGCCGGGGGTGCTGTGAAATCGGCCGCACTTCCCTCCCTTACAAAGCATGCTGTTTTTTCGTTTTGCCGACGGTCCGGATAAGACGATATTATTCGACAGATGGCGTATTGTCCGCATTGCAGTTTTTCGCTTCCGGTTCGGAATGCTCGCTTCACCTGCCCCAATTGTGGCCGGGGGAAGGTGAGGGTGATCCCGCAGCGGCCATCCTCCTACACCAGTTTGTCGGCTTTACAGGAAGCCAAAGGGTCGGGAAGTCCAGTGAGTTCCATGGTGGGGGCGTTGCTGCTATTTTGCGTAGCTTTGGTGTTATTTTACTTCGGCTTTTGGATCCATAACGCCGTGGGGCTGATTTTCGATCTGATCGGCATCGTAACAGTCTTTTCTGCGTGGTGCCTGGCTGCGAATTCCATCCGCAGGGCCTGGATCGACCGTGCTCCGCAAATGGGTTACATCGACTATCTTCAGGGGTTGACCGAATCCCGGACGATCCTCGAGGCGAAGATCGCGGAGTTGGAATCACTGAAAGACCGGCAGCAAACGTTCAAGTCTGAACGGGCTGACACCCGCCTCAAACTTCTCGACGCCGCCATCGAAAACCGGAAACTAAAGCTGGCTTTGGTGGCGGAAAGCCAATATATCATCAACTCCCGCCGCAAGATGTCGGGTATCCAGGCCCTGGTTCAGGGCATCGGCGGAGGCGGATATTCCGCTGAATTGGAGAAGGAACTTGGTGAGGCCTTTGTTGATTTGCGCGACTGGACCGAGCAGGTACCCAGTGAATGGAAAAGCGCCGCCGGGAAAAAAATCCGGACCTCCCTGGACAAGATGCTTGTGTTTCACACCATCCTCTGCGAACGGATCGAGGATCGCAAAGTTCTCGCTGCTGTGGCCGAAGAAGGGGAGTCCGCTGGTTCGTCCTCCCTGGAAGGGGTCCAGGAATTGATCGAGCAAACTGCATTCGACACTGAGTGTGATGCTTTGGACATGGAGGAAGTTGTCTCCGCTGACGAGGACTATCTCCGCATCAACACCGAACTTCGCCTCGCACGTGATGGCATCCGTCACGATTTCCCCGGGGAAACCTTGCTGGAGCTGGATGATGACTGATTTCCGGTCGGATGAGGAAGCGGTTGTTCCTATCGAAAGACAATCGAAACCGGGCTGGGAACTTCGATTTTGTGACCCGTGAAATCGAGCGACCCGGTCTCCTGATTGATTGAGAAAATAGCCACGGTATTGGAATTTTGGCCAGCGGCGATGAGGAATCTTCCATCGGGCGTAAGATTGAAGCCTCGGGGCACTTCACCCTGGATGGGCTCGTTTTCGACCCATTTTAGAGTTCCGGTCTTTTGATCAATCGCGTAAACGACAATGGTGTTGTGGCCACGGTTTGAGCCATAGACAAAATTACCGGAGGGATGCATCTGGATTTCTGCGGTTGATCCGACTGGCTGAGTGCCCTCGGGCAGAGTTGAAAGATACTGAAATCCAGTCCATTCCGTTGGGCTCTTTAGTTCGAAAGCTGCGGTAGTGAGGAGCATTTCATTGATTACGTAGGCATATTTTTCGGTGGGGTGAAAAGCCAGATGCCGGGGGCCGGATCCCGGAAGCAGCTTAACCTGAGCCGCTTGTTTGAGTTTTCCGCTCTCGACCGTGTAGATGACAACCAGATCTGTTCCCAAATCAGCGGCCGCAGCATATTCACCATTCCCGAAAAAATAGATGGCGTGTGCGTGTGGAGCCTCCTGTCGATTCTTGTTTACACTGCTGCCGACATGCTGAATGAGGCTGGTGATTGGGCCGGTCGCACCACCGGAAAGAACCGGAAAACTCGCGACATTCCCTCCGGAATAGTTCGCAACCACGACAGTCTTTCCATCCGGCGAGACGGAGAGGTGGCACGGAGCGCCTCCGCCCGTATTTTGAGCGCTGAGTTCGCGGAGAGTTCCATCATCCGCGATATTGAATGCAACGAGCCCGCCACCAGCTTCGCCCTTGAATTTCCCGACCTCCACCACTGCATATAGGCGATTGCGATCTGGGGAAACGGCCAGAAAAGACGGATTTTCGATTTCAGCGGCAAGTTGAGGCGCACTTAGTTCCCCTGATTTTAAATTCAGAACCAAGCGGTAGATCCCTTTGCTATCACCCTTGGTATAAGTGCCCACATAAAACTCCGCGTTTTCGCCAAAAGACGGGCTGAACGAAAACAGAAACAAAGATAAGACGAGAGCCAATTTCATGGAGCATTCTGGTGGGCGAATCGGCTCTTGTAAAGGGGCGAAAAACTGGTGATCGGCTAGATGCGGGGAGTCTCGTGCCGTGCCAGCAGCCCCCATTCTGATGGCTCGGAAACACCAGAACGGGCCTGCCGGTAGATATTGATCAATACTCCAATTGAGGCAAACGAGATCACCAAAGACGAGCCCCCGTAACTAACAAAGGGTAAGGGTAGACCGGTGTTTGGTAACATGGAGGTGGTGACCCCGATATTAAAAAAGGCCTGAACGGACAGCAGGCTGCAAATCCCCGTGGCCATCAACATACCCAATCGATCACTCGCATGAAAGGCAATAAACATACCGGCGCAAATGATCGATATAAAGGCGCAAATGATAAGAAGTGAGCCGATCAACCCAAGTTCCTCACCGATCATGGGGAAAATGAAATCGGTATGGGCAAAAGGCATATATAGCATCTTGAGGCGACCTTCGCCGAGACCGCGCCCGGAGATCCCTCCGGAGCCCAACGCCATCAATGAGATCCATTGCTGAAACCCGGCCCCAAGGTGATGTTTTTCCGGATCAATAAAGGCGGCAAGTCGCACAATTCGGTTCGGGCTGTAACACAGCATGCCGATAAATCCCCCCATGCCGATCACCATCAAACCAGTCAGGTATCGCCAACGAACTCCGGCGACAAAGAGAATTAACATTACCGTACTCCCGAGAACGGCAGTGGTTCCGATATCGATTTCAAATAAAATCAGACCAATAACCATGCCCGCAAGAGTCAGGGGAGCGATAAAGCCCAGCAAAAAATCTTTACCACTGTCAGGATATAGAGAGTACCAGTAGGCCAGAAAGAAAACAATAGAAAGTTTGGCCAATTCCGATGGTTGAATCCGGATGGGTCCCAAATCGACCCAACGGCGTTCACCATTGACCAATACTCCGATTCCAGGTATATAACAAAGAACCAGCAGGGCAGAGGTGACGATCATGATCCACCAAATCCACTTTTTCCAGAAACGATAGTCGATTAATGCAGTGATCGCGCAGACAATGGTGCCGATACCAAGTGATAACGCCTGTTTCTTCGCCTCCCGGTAAACATTGTTTTCATCAGCCTGGGGGCTAAAAGCGCAGGTGCTCATCAGCATGACAATCCCGAGAATCGAGAGACCAAACACTCCCAAAAGCAAGATATATAGACTGCGGCGCTTCATTGGGATTTAACAGGGGACAATGGCGGATTCAACAGGGTACAATGACTGGCTATTTCCGGGGAATTTTGAGGATCTGGCCGATTTGGAGGAGTTCGGCTCGTTCTACTTCGTTATACTCCATCAGCTCCTTGGTGCGAACCCCGAATTTTTGGGCAATTCCCGAGATCGTGTCCCCTTTTTTCACGGGATATAGCAATTGATTTCCAGGTCGAATGGTTTGGTTGAAATAATCGGGATTTTTTTCTACTACGGCAACAGGATGATCGGCAAATTTTTTGCCATCAATTGATTCTCTGGTTGGGTCTATCACGACCGGAGTGGGTATTTTCAACCACATTCCGGGAAGGATCTCATCCGGTGAGGTGATGTGGTTGGTCAGGCACAGTTGCTGGGTTGTGATATTGAGCTTGGTGGCAATCGTGCTCAGGGTATCACCTGGAAGCACACAATAACGATCCTCCCGACCCTGTCCTGCGCTGGGCGGGATTTTTGCCACTCTGGTGAGTTCTGCTTTCCCCGAGACGACCTTTTCTGAAGCCATTCCCTTGCTGGGTTTTGTCTCGGCCTGGGCCAATGAGTTCATGGCGGGACTGGCGGCGTTTTCTAACATTTTGAAGCCGATAATCCCACCCACCGCGACAACGTGAAGAATCAATACCAGGTTGTAAATGCGGGTAAGCCGAACATCCATCGAATCCAAATACCAATCCTGGTCCTCGATCTCTTCGGCACTACTGCTGGTAAAACTAAAGATTTTTTCGAATAATCCCGGTTTGGTTTTGCGGTTTGTCCTTCGATTTCGTCGATAGTTTTCCATATTGCCAGTTCTCTATGCGGGTTATATAAAAAGGGTTTTGTTTTGTAACTATATATTATTTACATATATTAGCTACTTCTTTACAAAAAAAATCACCTCTTTGTTCGTAACCCGTAAACATGTCAAAACTGGAAGTTCCTGGAGAGAAAAGGATCACCTCGGTATTTTTCCTCTCCTGAAAGGCGGTTTGGACGGCGCTGGAGAGAGAATTGACGATGTGACAGGGGATCAGCCTGCCCCAGCAGTCTTTGATTTGTGACGCAATTTCGCCCATGCAGATGGCGGTGGCGACGGTAGCCGGGATGATGGGATTTAGCTCTGAAAAATCGAGCCCCTTATTTTTCCCACCCACGATAAGGGTGACCGGGGCATCCTGCCCACGCAGGGCGCTTTCGAGGGCGTGGAGATTGGTGGCTTTGGAGTCGTTGACAAAGATGACTCCATCTTTTTTGCCAACGATCTGGCAGCGGTGGGCCGGGGGACTGTAACTATTTACGGCCTCAACCAATTGCGAGCCCGGTGTGAGTCCCGCTACGGTGACGGCGGCGAGGGCGGCCATGACGTTTTCGGCATTGTGTTTGCCGTTGAGGCGGGTTTTTGAGAAATCGAGCAGGGAGTGGCCATCGGGACCGATGATCTGTTTATCCTGATATCGGAAATCGGCCTGGTCCGAAAAGGCACTGAAGGTGATGGTCCGGGAGGATAATGGGATCGGGTCCTCTGCTTTGATGATAGCAATATCCTCTGTGGTTTGATTTTCAAAGATCCGCAGTTTTGCGTTTCGATAGTCTTCCAGCCTGGTGTAGCGATCCATGTGATCAGGGGCGAAATTCATCCACAGGGCGATTTTGGGGTGAAAACCCTGGATGGTTTCGAGTTGGAAAGAACTAACTTCCAGGACCACCCAGTCGTAGGCTTCGCCGTAATAGACGACATCGGAGTAGGCATAGCCATAGTTCCCGGCGGCGATGGCTTTTTTTCCGCAAGAGTTGAGCAGATGAGTGATCAGCTCGGTGGTGGTGGTTTTCCCGTTGGTCCCGGTGATGGCAATGACCGGAATGTTGCTGAGTCGCCAGGCAAATTCAATTTCGCCGATCAATTCATCGCTGACCGCAGCTAGAGCCCGGGCGAGAGGCCAACTGGCATCAATCCCAGGGCTGATAACAGCCAGGTCAAACCGCCCTGCCGGGTGGAGGGCTTCTTCTCCAGTGACAAGTGGGAAACCGGCTTCGGCATATTTGATGATCGCCCGGCCCAGTTTGGCGGTGGGACCGTTGTCAAAGGTGGTGACGATGCCCCCCCGCGAGTGGGCCAGTCGGGCGGCGCAAAATCCACTGGTTCCGCAGCCCAGCACGGCGATTTTTTTGTCTTTTAAGTCCATTTTTTGGTGTGAACTGACTATAATGGCGGCTTTTCATCGCCGCCACCAGCATTGTGAACAGCACGGACAAGAGTGTCTGTGTCACAGGTTTAGCGGATCTTCAGGGTCGCGATGCCGATGAGGGCGAAGATGATCGACAGAATCCAGAAACGATTGATGACTTTGCTCTCCGCCCAGCCCTTCAACTCGAAGTGGTGGTGGATCGGGGACATCCGGAAAATGCGTTTTCCGGTGGTTTTGAAACTAAGCACCTGAAGAATGACCGAGCCGGCCTCCATCACAAAAACTCCGCCGACGATAACGAGGAGGAATTCCTGTTTGGTGCAAATGGCGATCATGCCGAGCATCCCTCCTATCGCGAGTGATCCGGTATCTCCCATAAACACTTTGGCGGGGTGGCAGTTAAACCACAGGAAACCGAGGCAGGCTCCAAACAGGGAGGTGCTGAAAATCGTGACCTCACCCACCAATGGGTGAAACGGGAGCGACAGGTAGCTGGATGCCAGGGCGTGACCGGAGGCGTAGGAGAAAATGGCGTAAGCCGCTGAGGTCGTGAGGGTGCAGCCTGTGGCGAGACCATCCAGACCATCGGTCAGGTTGACGGCATTTGAACAACCCACAATCACGATGGGAAGCACCAGAATGGCAAGCAGCCCCAGGTCATTGACGAGGGGGTGTTTGACAAAAGGAATCCAGAGTTCCCGGATGTGTTGAGAAATCCGAAAGATCTCACCAGAATCAGTGGTATAGGGTTTGGCGAAGCCATAGACTTCATGGTCGTAGAAAAACAGGAACAAAATCGCCAACAGGGCCACGCCCACCTGGGTGAAGAGTTTCACCCGGCCACTGACTCCTTTGGAATTCTTTTTGGCGACTTTTTGGTAGTCATCAGCAAATCCCAACAGACAGGTGACAATGGTTACGGTAAGGAGCGCCCAGATAAATGGATTGTCGATCCGCGCCCAAAGTACCGTTCCGAGGACCACACCACCGACGATGAGGATACCGCCCATTGTCGGGGTGCCGATTTTTTTTCCGTGTAATTCCGCGAGTTTGTGGACTTCTTCAGCGGTACGAATGGGTTGTCCGGCTTTGAGGGAGATGAGCTTTAAAATGACCTTTTCGCCCAGCAAAACGACGACGAGGAAAGCCGTAAGACTGGCAGCAGCGGCCCGAAAGGTTTGGTACTGAAAAACATTCAGAAAATTCAGCCAATCGTGCGAAGTGGCATACTCGTGAAGATAGTACAACATGCTGTGGTTTAGTTAGTCTTTAAGTATTTTGATGACGGTTTCCATCTTTGCGGAACGACTACCCTTTACCAGTAAAGTGTCGCCTGGCTTTAATGACGCCTTCAGATACGATCCAGCAGCCTCATGACTTTCAAATTTTTCGACAGGAATTTTTTCCCCGGCCCCCAGGGCGATTAATCCGGCCTTTTCTGACACGGTGACGAGCAGATCGATGCCGACTTCCGCTGCAAAAGCCCCCACCTCGCGATGAGCGGTTTCCTCGTAGGTACCCAATTCGCCCATAAACCCCAGGGCAGCGATTTTGCGGCCGGTTCCGGGCGATTCCTTGAGGCTGAGCAGTGCAGCCTTGACCGAATCGGGATTGGCATTGTAGCTGTCATTCAAGATCGAGACCCCATTCCACTCGTCTTTTTCGAGGCGGCCAGCGGTCAATTTGGTTCCCGACAATCCCTGGGCGATCGCTTCGACTGAAAGACCCATGCGGTGCCCCACGGCGGCGGCGAGCAGGCTGTTCATAACCATGTGACGACCGGGTACCGTGAGCGAAACTGGGGTCGATTTTCCATGGATGATCAAGGTGAATGAAATCCCTTCGGCGCAGATTTTCAGATCTTCAGCGCGGATCGGGCTGTCCGCCGCTCCTACTCCGATCATTTCGCAGGTCAATTGGGATTTGATGTGCTGAAAGTAATCATCCGTTTCCAGCATGACACAAAAACCATTTTTAGGAACCGCCCGGGCTAGCGCCGCTTTTTCATTGGCAATGGCTTCCCTGGTTTTCATAAACTCAAGGTGAGCGGTCCCAATATTGGTAATGACTGCGGCATCTGGAGCGGCAATTTCCGCCAGTGGGCCGATTTCTCCCGGGTGATTCATCCCCATTTCCCAAATCCCGAACTTGTGGGTTGACTCGGTGTCCAGCACCGTCATCGGGAGGCCGATGTGGTTGTTGAGATTACCCTTGGTCGCATTAACAGATCCCGCCTGGTTAAGGACGGAGCAGAGGAAATCCTTGGTGGAAGTTTTTCCGTTGCTACCGGTCACTCCGACCGCAAAAACATCTCCCAAGCACTTTCTCCGGTAGTGCAGTGCGATGTCCTGGAGGGCTTTGAGCGGGTTTCGGACGTGGATGATGTTTCCTGAGAAGTTTTGAGTCTCCGGCGGCAATTCACTGATGATTAAAGTGGTTACTCCGGCGGTAATGGCTTTGTCGAGGAAATCATGCCCGTTAAACTGATCACCCTTCAGCGCCAGAAAGGCGTCTCCGGCTTTGATTGATCGGGTGTCGGTGGAGATTCGGGTGATTGGCGCAGCGGGCACTCCGGCTAGCAGTGCTCCTCCGCTCCACTGTGCGACATCAAATACCTTCGTTGAATTCATATTCTTTTAGTTGCGGTCTCGGGTCTGTTCTTCTTCCGATGGTTTTTCCGCCTTGGCCGCAATGGCATTTCTGGCTTCGAGCCGATCATCAAAGTCGTGTTTCACTCCGTTGATCTCTTGATAAGTTTCGTGGCCTTTCCCGGCAATGAGGACGATGTCGCGAGGTCCAGCCAGTTCGATCGCCCGCCGAATCGCCTCCCGGCGGTCGAGGATGATTTCGTGGGATTTGCGCTGAAATCCCCTGGCAGCATCTGCAAGGATGCGGTCTGGTTCTTCCGTTCTGGGATTGTCGGAAGTCAAAATGGAAAGATCGCTTCCCGCTTCAGCCGCAGCGGCCATGGGCGCTCGTTTGGTCCGGTCCCGGTCACCACCGCATCCGAATACAGTGATCAGGCGATTCGGGTTTAATTCCTTCAACGTCGCCACGGCGTTGATCAGGGCGTCCGGCGTGTGGGCATAATCAACAAAAACCCGGTAGTTGATTTGGCGACCGGCCACGGCTTCGAGACGTCCGGGGACTTGGGGACAGGTTTCGAGATTTTTCACCGCCTCCCGGAAATTAAGTTTGATTCCCTTGACCGCAGCCAAAGCGGCGAGAGTGTTATAAACGTTAAAACCACCGATGAGAGGCGTTTTGACGAGGCACTTGCGGCCCTTCATCGTCAGGGTGAAAGTGGTTCCGTTAAAATCAGATCGAATATCAGTGGCCTGAAAATCCGCTCCTGCGGATCGACCAAAACTCACGATCTCCAGCCTGGAATACCCGGGGAATTTCAAGAGACGCTCCGCGTAGCGATCATCTTTGTTGACTACCATGACCCCTTTTTTGCGTGGATCATCGTCCATGCGATCAAAAAGAAGCTTTTTGGCTTCGAAATACGCCTCCATCGTTCCATGGTAGTCAAGGTGATCCTGCGTCAAATTGGTGAAAATCCCGACATCAAAGTGAACCCCCATAGTCCGATGCTGGCTGAGCCCGTGGGAGGAGACTTCCATCACCGCCGCACGGCAGTCTTCATCGCGCATTTCCCTCAGCAAGTGCTGGAGTTCGGTTGATTCCGGGGTGGTATGGGGGGCTGGCCGCGACTCGTCTCCGACGATGTATTGGATCGTCCCGATCAGCCCGGCGCGGCGGAGATTGCACTGCAGGAGGTGATGGATCAGCAGCGATGTGGTGGTTTTGCCATTGGTCCCGGTCACCCCGATGACTGGCATTTCCATGGAGGGATTGCCATAAAGGTTTGCGGCGGCAATGCCCATGGCTTCTCTGGCGTTGCCCACCTGCAGCCAGGTCGCTTTCGTGGTGGCGGGGTAGGGCTTTTCAGAAATGATGGCCTCAGCACCCGCGTCGAGGGCTGCTTCGACAAATTCGTTTCCGTCGACTTTGACCCCGGGGAGCGCGCAAAAGACCGTTCCTTTTTGGGCTTTTCTGGAATCAAACGCCACGTTTTCGATTTCCAAGTCCAAAGTCCCGGAAACGGATTTTACGTGAATGGAGTCAATAATATCTGCGAGCTTCATCGGTCAGCAATCGAAGGGATGGTTATGAGTCCCTTTGATGATGTCAAGTTCTCGGGCACTTCGGAGTTAATTCCAAGGAATTTTACCAGGAAATTGAAATTTTGGTTAAAGTTTCCGAATCAAAGGAAATGGAAATCCTGGATCCTCTCCGCCTCTTGGAAAAAGAGTTGCACCCCGAAAGCCGTTAGGTAAAGTCGCTTATGCTTGAAATTTTACCACTCATCACCCTGGCAGCGGCTTTGATCGGAGCGCTTTGGATGAGTTATATCGCCTACAAAAACGGCCAGCCTCTTTGGGCGCTCGCTTGTACTCTCACCCTGGGAATCGTGGCAATTATTTATGGAATTCGAAACTTTAAGTCCTGTGTTTTTCCCACGATTCTCTGTGTGGCGGGTGTGGTCGGGCGCATTTTTCTGGAGGTTAAATCGTAGTTTTGTTCAGACGTGATTGATGGGTAATGTGCCATCGACAACCGCAGATGCAGGTTTCCGCATAAACAGCGGCCCGGGACCAAATCGCACATACAGCAGGGTGGCAGCCACAAAGTAGGTAATCGCAAATCCCCAATAAGTGAGCGGACCTCCTTCATCTGGTGTTATGGGAAACACCAGGATCGTGGAGTTGAAAATAAACTGCATCACCAGGACGAGGAGGGCACTGCGGGTGTGGTGGTAAACAAAAGCGCACATCGCCGCAATCCCCATCTGATTTATCAAGAGCGCCAGTAGCGGAAGATTGGGAATGATACCATAATTATGATAGGCCATCGGCAACCACCACATGGTCCAGAAAGTCCCTACGATGAGCGCTGAAACGTAAAGCGTGAATTGACTCGACAATTTGCGGACAGCATACCCGATCCAGACAATTTCCCCGGCGAAAGAACTGAAGGCAAGCGTGCGAAGCAGCGCGGGATCGGTGATTTTTTTCAGTCCGGGAGTCAACTCCGCCAAAGTCAAAAAATCACCCGTGAAGCAGCCCTTGATAAACAAAACGAACAAACAAAGCGCCAACGTCCAAGCAAAAGCAAAGAGGTAGAGCCATGGAGATCGGCGCCACTCCAACAGGGGCTTGAGCACTTCCCAGACTCCGCCCCATCCCCGGATCAAGAAGATTAACCCAAACAAAACGCTGGCCAGAAGCACAAACCGACCCAGGTGATAAAGCCTTTCGGGAATGACCCCTTCAACTATTCCGGTGACAAAGATGGCGTTTACCACCACCAGCAAAATCAAAAAGATCCAAACTTCGTACTTTAACCAAAAGAGTTTCATCAAGAATGTTGCTTATTTACAATAATTATAAAAAATTATCTTAATTTTATTCAAATAGCAATCTGGAAATTGATCTTCAGAGGGGGGAATTGGAGCTATGGATTGGTGGAAAATTTTGGGGGCATACAGGGTACAGTCCGCGATTTAACAGGGTACGGTCAGCGACTTAACAGGGTACAATCGACCCCTTTTGCACCCTAATGGCAGGAGTTGACTTGGTTGAGCTATGTTCTACGCTTGGGTTTAAACCAGTCTGTTTGATCATGAAACAAGTCCGCGCTTCCCGTCGTCATTTCATCTCAGCCGCTCTCGCTGGAAATGCGGCCAGCCAGATTTCACTGAGCGGGGCAGAAACCAAAGCCGGTCTATTCACCGAGCCCGCCCACGACATCCCACTTGCGGAAGATGCCGATGTCATCGTGTGCGGCGCGGGCCCGGCGGGCGTGACCGCCGCCATTACCGCGGCGCGTGCGGGTGCCAAAGTGCGGCTTTTTGAATGGCGCGGCTGCCTCGGCGGTATCTGGACGGCAGGGCTGCTGGGTTATTTTCTGGACTTTGACAAACCAGGTTTTGCCAGGGAATTGCGGGACCAGCTTGACGCACGCGATGCACGTGCCAACTCGAAAAGCACCAGTCGCTTCTGTTACGATCCAGAAGCATTGAAGCTGCTATTGGAGGAGCTGTGTGTTCAAGCGGGGGTGAAGTTTCAGTTTCACACCAAGGTCTGCGCCGCCTTCAAAGAGGGCAACCGGCTGACTACCATTGTCACTGAGTCAAAATCAGGTCGCCAGGCCTGGAAAGCGCCCGTTTTTATCGACACGACGGGGGATGGCGATCTCGGTTTTCAAGCTGGTTGCGGGTTTGAAATTGGCATGGCGGAAGATTGTCCCTGCCAGCCAATGTCCCTCAATGCACTCCTGGTCGTGAGGGATGTGGAAGCGCTGCGCGAGTTTGTTCGCTTTGGCATGCCGAAGGAAGGCGAAAACTCCGACGGCGAGAAGAAGAAACGGATCAAGGACGTGCTTGTGAGCACCGGCCATTTTCCCTCCTATGCCGCACCGACGATGTGGCATGTCCGGGACAATTTGATTTTCGCGATGATGAATCACGAATACGGCATCAAGCCCTGGGATGCCGCCGAAGTCACCGCTGCCACGGTCCGCGCCCGGGCGGAGATGAACCTGATGGTCGCAAACCTCCGCAAGCTCGGCGGGCCCTGGGCGGGCATCCAAATCGTCGCCACGGCGGAGCAGATCGGGGTGCGCGATGGACGCCGCATTCAGGGCCGCTACACCGTGCTGCAGGACGACCTCGCCAAAGGCGTGCGGCATGACGATGCGGTGGTACGCGTGACCTTTCCCATCGACGTGCATGCCCTCAGCGCCGACCACAACAAAAACCACCCCATCATGCCGAAGCCAATCAAGATGATGCCCTACGACATCCCGCTCCGGGCTTTGATCGCCAAAGATGTGGATGGCCTGATGATGGCTGGGCGCTGTATCAGCGGCGATTTCATAGCGCATTCCAGTTACCGGGTGACCGGCAATGCCGTCGGGATGGGAGAAGCCGCAGGCATAACTGCCGCCCTGGCGGCGACTTCGAAACGGCTGCCTCATGAAGTCCCTTGGAGCGAGGCCGAGGCCAGGCTGAAAGCCATGGGGCAGCGCGTGTAGTCGGTCAATTTATGGGGAAAAAAGCAGAATTTATGTAATATGGGTTGTTGATTTAGAACGATTTCCTCCAAATAGTGCTAAAATGCGATTGCGAAGGCCTGAGACGCGATTGCGAAAGCCTGAGATGCCGTTGCGAAAGCCTGAGATGCCGTTGCGAAAGCCTGAGACGACATTGCGAAAGCCGGAGACGCGATTGCGAAGGCCTGAGACGCGATTGCGACGACCGAAGGAGCGCTTGCGAAGCCCGAACGCTCCATTGCGACGACCTAACGCTCCATTGCGAGAATCGCTCCTGGTCAACCCGATTTCAACTGGTGCCACCGCTGGAATGCCCCAGAGAGGCGTGTTCTGGAGGCAGGGCCGCCCGGAATCTAGTTTTGTCGATCGCCTTCATATAGGCTTCGAGTGGAGAAACCTCCCCGGCGAGCATCTTTTGCCAGATGGAATCATCCATAAACTGCATGCCATATTCCTTGCCCCCGGTAATGACGTCGTGAAGTTTTTGGGTGGCTCCCTCTCGGATCACGGAGCTGACCGCCGGAGTGGCCACGAGAACTTCATTTACGGCGACCCGCCCTGGTTTATCGCACCGCCGACATAGCAACTGAGCTACCACGCCACGGAGTGAACCCGATAACATGGTGCGAACCTGAGCCTGCTGATCCGATGGGAATACATCGACGAGACGGTCCACGGTTTTCCTGGCATTGTTGGTGTGGAGAGTTCCGAAGACAAGAAGTCCGGTTTCTGCGGCGGTGAGGGCGAGTGAAATCGTCTCCAAATCCCGCATTTCACCCACGAGCACGATATCCGCATCTTCCCGAAGAGAGGCCCGCAGACCATCCGCAAAGGAGGGACAGTGGATCGGCACTTCCCGCTGGGAAATGGTTGATTTTTTGTTTTTATGGACAAATTCAATCGGCTCCTCAACGGTAATGATGTGGCGGGCATAGGTCCGGTTGATGTAATCGATCAACGCAGCCAGGGTGGTTGATTTCCCTGATCCTGTTGGCCCGGTCACCAACACCAAGCCACTCCGCAGATCCCCGAAGGATTCAATGATATCTGGCACATTTAAATCCTGCAGGGTCTTGATTTCCGTGGGAATCAAACGGAACACGGCTCCCAGTCCATTTTTCTGCTTGAAGTAGTTGCAGCGGAATCGGGAGTTGACGTCCATCTCGTAGGCAAAGTCGAGATCGCCGCGCTCCAGATAACGGGCGTAGGCCTTGGGTTCGCAGATTTCGCGAAGTAACAAATCGATCGTGGCGTGATCCAGAATGCCATCGGAAATGGGTGCGACCGCTCCGTGAGCCCTCATTTTGGGCGGCTGCCCCTCGCTGAGGTGAAGGTCCGAAGCGTTCGAAGCCACGAGGTGTTGAAAGTATTGGTCAATGACTGCCATATTGAATCCGAGTGTTAATTATTTCTTAGTTTTTAGACCCAGGGATGCTTTCACCGAAGCCGGATCGATGGCCCGCTGGACTACTTCCTCCTGGCTGATCCTGCCTGCATGATGAAGTTCCAGAAGGGCGTCATCCATCATAATCATCCCGACGTTTTTACCCGTTTGCATGACCCCGGGGAGCATAAAGGTCCGTCCATCGCGGATCAGGGCGGAAACGGCGGGAGTGTTAACAAGTAACTCCAGGGCCAGCTCCCGACCGGTGCCATCTTTTTTGGGAACCAATTGCTGGGAAATAATGCCCCGAAGAGATTCCCCGACCATGATCCGGATCTGCTCGCGTTGCTCCGTGGGGAACACATCGAGAATCCGGTCCAGGGTTCGCGCGGCGCTGCCGGTGTGGAGGGTCGCCAAGACCAAGTGACCCGTCTCCGCAGCAGTGATCGCCAGGGAGATGGTTTCCAGGTCGCGCATTTCTCCGACCATGATGATATCGGGATCTTCACGCAGGGCGGCTCGCAGGGCATTGGAAAAACTATCGGTATGGGTGTGGATTTCGCGCTGATTGACGTGACAGCCTTTTGAGTCGATCACATATTCGATGGGGTCTTCCAGCGTGATGATGTGGTCATGTCGATCCGTGTTAATTTCGTTGATCAAGGCAGCGAGGGTGGTTGATTTACCAGATCCCACCGCTCCAGTCACTAGGACCAGACCGTTTTGGTACTCCAGCAGCGGCTTGATCGCTTTCGGAAGCCCCAGCTCATCCATGGTCCGGAGGCTGGTGCTCACAACCCGGAAGACCATTTCCCAGCCCAGCCGAGTCTTCACCACCGATGCCCTAAAACGCCCAAAACCCGGATCATAGGCGAAATCAACATCACCTTTTTCATTCAATCGCTTGAGTTCTTTTTCCGGAAGATATTTTCTGGCCAGTTGTTCGGTATGTTCCGGTGAAAGAGGCTCGGCATTTTCCCAGAGAGGTTGTAGCAGACCGAAGCGCCGCCACTTTGGTTTCGAGGTGGGGGCCAGATGGACGTCTGAGACATCATACTGCTGAGCTAATCTCAGATATTCATCCACATGGTCCAGAACTGGCACAGTATCTTCAGGCATGTTTAATTTGGTTTTAAAGCTTTGGTTTACGGTCGGGTCACATCGCCCGTACAACTCATAACATCATTTCCCGGATTATCTAAAATGAAATGACTGAGGCAAGCCCAAAAAGAACGGACTTGCGGATAACTTTTTACGCCTTCGTGATTTGAATTTACTTGCGAAGCCGTCCGAGAACAGACAAGGGTTACTGATTGTGAAATCATTTATCGGCCTCATCCTTTTCCTGGTTGTCTTTATTCTAGTCGGCGTGGCAACCCATTTCGCCATTTTTAATAAATATGGAGTTTATATATGGTCGCTTAATGAACAGAATCGGATCACCCAAACCAAGTTGAAGGCGGTTGGTCCAGTCCTGGCGATCCCTCCGGCACCTGAAAATCCAAAAGTTGGCAAACAAATCGAACCAGCCCCACCCGTGGTGGATGAGAAAAAGCCCGAAGTGCCGGTAGTGGAAACCAAAGTGCTCCCGGAGCCTCCCAAAGACCCCAATATCATCTCACTTTTTGATGGCAAAGACCTGGGTAAATGGGAATCCACCCAATACGGCGGGGAAGGCGAGGTCTTCGTCAATGAAGAGGGGGATCTGGAATTTGGTGCCGGTGCCATCCTCAGCGGCGTCCACTGGAAAGGGGAGGTTCCCAGAACTTCCAATTTCGAAATATCCCTCGATGCGATGAAAATCGATGGGAATGATTTTTTTTGCGGGTTGACCTTTCCTGTAAAAGAAAGTCACGCCACTTTTGTGGTTGGCGGCTGGGGCGGTGGGATCGTAGGAATCTCCAGTGTGGATGACCTGGATGCTTCGGAAAATGAAACCATGAAAATCGAAGGCTACAATGAAGGGACCTGGTACAAAATGAAAGTTCGGGTTACGGATGACAAAATTCAAGCCTGGATCGATGGGACCCAAATGGTTGATCTGGCGCTGAAAGATCGCAAAATCAGCCTGCGGCCCGGGGATATCGAACTGTCCGTCCCAATCGGCATTGCCAGTTTTCAAACTCGCTCAAAATATCGAAATCTTGTTTGGACAAATCTTCCAGAGGCTCCATAAATGTGACCCGCGATTTTTGCAAAAAAATTCAGAGTACTGTATTCAAAATACAATAAGTACTGCAAAAATTGAAATTCTCAATCGCTTGGTCTTGACTATTTATAGAGTATCCACCAAGGTGAAAAATCCGTCACAAACACAAACAAACTTATTTTAGATTTAAAGTTATGTGCAAAATAGCGGGTTGAGGGTTTCACATTATAAGTTCGTCGGCAACTTAAGAAATCTTCAAAAACTAAATAATCAAGACTTTTTGACACTTGACTACTCCCGAAAATCTGCTCAGTTTATAAAAAACAAAATTTTGTTTTTATAAACGCCTGCGAAAGCAGGACCACCAAATCTGAAAACGATAATCCAAACCGCATGAATTTAAGAGACCAGTTGAAAGAGCTACTCCCGGGCATTCTGCCAAGAAATCCCAACAAATCGATCAAGGGCACAGAACTGATCGAGTCCGTCAAGGATTTGCTAAAACACGAATATTCGGATGCGACCCTTCGCTACCACTTTTCGATCATGTCCTGCGATCCGTCCTCACCCATCGCCAAAGTGGCCCAGGGTCAGGGGTACTACCTAAGAACTGAAACAATCCACGCATTGAACAGCGCCCGGAACATGCTCAGTTCTGGCGTCGGCGAGCATCTTGAGTTCAGCAGCGAGAATTCCGATCTCGCCATCAACCGGGCCAACAAATTCCGGGCCATTGTGCAGCGGTATTTTGAATCAGTCAGCCAGACTCCATTCTCTTTCGAAGAATCGTTCTCGGTCAATGCCCATACCAACCGCTGGAAAGTGCCGGATATGGCGATTATTGAGTGGAAATCAGGTCACACGTCGGAAGACGGTGTCATCCTGAACCGCCATCAAACCGAAGTTCTCAGAAAACTGGGCAAAACGCCCATCCAAATTTCAGGAGCCAAACTTCGTCTTGAGCTGAATCACCACGATGTGTCAGAAGATCTTCACCAATGTTTGGCCACTTCTGAGTGGGCCAACGGCGGTCAAATCATCGTTGCCGCACCCATCGCGGATCCGGAACTTTTTGAGAAAGTCCTGAAGTTCGCCGCCCGTTACGGGATCGGGGTGACTTCATTCGGGCTCGATGCTGATATGATCGATGATCTTCCCGAGCCAGCCGCCATCCAGAACTTGCAGCCCAGGGAGTTTGATGCGATCCGCTCTTTGTTCAACATCTCTGTCTACGCCCTGCCCAAAGTCCGCGATCAGTTCGACTGGCAGCACGTTAACGAGTCCTCAGTTGAAAACGAAGACTTTAGTCGATTTGAGCGCTGGATTTCCAGTTGCCTGGTGGAAGAGCGGGTCATCAACCCTCGTGATTTCATTCATCAGGAGCGCGCCAATGTTGCCGCTGTAGCAGTGGCTTAATATGACCGGCGGAGTCTGGGTCAACATATGGATCAATTCGAACATCGAAACATACTCGGCGGCGAGTTGATTCCATGCAGCCTCGAGCCAGTTACCGGTTTTTATCGGACGGGCTCCTGTGAAGTTGGTCCTGATGATCACGGTTGTCATGCCGTATGCTGCCTGTTGACCGAGGATTTTCTCGAATTCAGCAAGGCAGCCGGCAACGACCTGAGCACCCCACGGCCGGAATACGGCTTTCCTGGATTAATTCCCGGTCAGCGCTGGTGTGTCTGTGCCAGTCGCTGGAAGCAGGCTCTTGATGCCGGTCATGCCTGTGCCGTTATTTTGGAGGCCACCTCGGAAGCCGCCTTGAAATATGTCAGCCGAAGCATCCTTGAGGAATACGGGGCAGATTCTTTTGAGTCTTAATTCAAATCTGACAGACCGGACAGCGTATCAATTCCGAAAGCTGAAATAGCTTGCAGTTGTCTGAAAACGTCTTTTGGTGGGGCCGTTCTCTAAATAGAGGCTGCCAATCAGACAATTTAACATGGATCACAAATCATCCCGCCGTTCTTCAAACCGTCGTTCCAACTCTTCCCATTCGGGAAAATCGGGTGGAAGACAATCCAATCAAGGTTCTCAAAAATCCCCTGGCAAGCCTGTCTCAAAAATGGCTCTATCTTTGGCGGAACGATTTCTCAATTTTTTTGGTTTCAAGAAAACCGCCAAATCCCTAGCGGAATACCAGAAAAAGGAAAGTTATCCGCATGAATTGGATAAACCTCCCGTTTCGAGTCCCCGCCTTTTTATT
This sequence comes from Verrucomicrobiales bacterium, assembly GCA_041742015.1. Taxonomy (GTDB): domain Bacteria; phylum Verrucomicrobiota; class Verrucomicrobiia; order Verrucomicrobiales; family DEV007; genus Arctic95D-9. The sequence goes on from JBGSJM010000046.1 coordinate 22,361, forward strand.
GGCAACCTGTCTTACGCCGTCACAGAGGACGACCTGAAAAATCTTTTTGGTGAAGTCGGTCATGTCGCCAGCGTGGAAATCGTCGTCAACCGTCAGACCAACCGCTCGAAAGGCTTTGGCTTTGTGACCATGGGCACCCGGCAAGAGGCGGAAAGGGCTGTGGCCCAGTTCGATGGCGAAACGCTGCATGATCGCCCCATCTCCGTTTCCGGTGCGAAAAGTGAAGGAAAAAAAGACGGCGTTGGTGAGGACGCCAATGCCAACCGCCGCTCAGGTGAACGCCCCCCCAGAAAAGATCGCGAACGTGGTGAAAGAAACGAACGCAGTGAGAGAGGTGAAAGAGGAAGAGAGCAATCTGGCGAAAGAGGCGAAAGACGACGGGACCGGGACGGGGAAAGAGACGGCGGGCGTGAGCGAGGGCAGCGCAGAGACGGTGGCGGACGGGGCTCCAAATCAAATGGACAACCCACCACCGTTCCCATGGCGGTGGAAGTGATTTCCACACCGCGCCTTTGCATCTCCAATTTGGTTCAAGATTTTGGTCAGGAGGAACTTCAGCACCTTTTTGCCGGAGTCGGTTCCATTTCATCCAGTCAGATTCACGATGGTCGGGCGGAAATTGAAATGTCGAGTGTGGCAGACGCCCAGAACGCTGTCCGGTTGCTTGATGGCAAAGATTTTATGGGCAAAACTCTGAGCCTGAAAGGCCAGCCTGACGCCTAGACACTTGGCTCCCAACAGGTGACCGGCCAATAGAAGATTGGAATATCGCAATTGAAGAAGGGTGGACCGCTCGTCCTGCCTGTATGGATAGGCATGACAACCATCAAAAAACTGCAACAACACATCGACGAATTAATTGTTCAAATTGACTTGGGCAAATTGGAAGCCATTAATCATGTCGAGGAATCAAAAAAGAAACTGGGAGGAGTTTTAAATAAACTGGAACAATCCGTGAGCAAGCCGCTCAAGGAAAAATCCGGTGAACTGCGATTGCAACTCCATTTGGGAAAAATGGAAACGAAGGACGCCTGGCAGGAGCAATCTGTGAAGATCAGCAAGTCGGTTGATGACGTCGCCAAAGTTCTCAATGACATTAAACACGACGCTGCCGAAGAATTTCAGGATGCTGCTGATAGTCTGACGGACAAAATCCACATGCTCGGGTTTAATCTCGCACTGGCTAAGGAGCTGGCTGAAGAAGAATTGGAACTCACCAGGGCCGGTCTTAAAATCAAGCTGCATCAAATTCGCCAGGACCTGCGGTCCGCTTCAGAACACGCCGGGGAAAAGGCCCGGGAAGCTGCTGCGGATACCCGGGTTGCTCTGGCAGATATTCGATCAAATTTGCGCGCCCTCTTCAAATAGGTCTGGTCGTTAGTGACCAAGCACTTTTCCCCAAATCCGATTCTGGATGCGATGCATTGCGTCGTGCTCTTCGTTTTCGTGATCAAGGTGTCCATTTAGATGGAGCAAACCGTGAACCACGTAAAGGAAAAGTTCTTCCAGTGCACTGTGGGAGTAGGATGAGGCAGATGATTTGGCGGTATCGTAACTGACCAGGATTTCCCCATGCTGAAATGTAATCACATCAGTTGGGGTTGGATCCTGTAGAAATTCCTGATGGACTTCAGCAATGGTTTCATCCGTAACGATGCTGATTTCCACTTTTTTCAAGGTTTGCAGATCACACGAACCGGGACCGGGGTTGGACAGGATGTCCGGGAGGGCCTCCAAAGCCCACCGTTCCAATTGATCAGATTCGGATTCACTGATTTCTTCGACATGGCAATAAAATTCAATCGACACAGACATGCGTAAATTAATATTTGTTAATTGGTCGCCTTAGTAGGGATGGCAGGGTTCTCATTGCCATCTCCTCCCTGAACGAGAGAAAGGATCTTTTGTGATTGATCTCCAACTTTACCGTTTTTGGTGGGAACCCGGGTTGGCTGTTCGGTATCTTCCGGCACCTCGCTCTTAGGCGGTTTAGAATTGGGCTCCTTCACCTTGTCTTTATCGGCTAGGGCCACGGTATCAGCACTATCCTCAGCGGACGGAGTGCAAGCCTGCACCCGGTCCAGGATCTTTTGTGATTGATCTCCAGCTTTGCCTCTTTTCTTGGTGGTCGTGGCGAAATCTTCTAACTCTTCCGAGTCTTTAGATTGTTCCGGATTCTCGGTACTGCTCTGAATATTAGTTTCTTCCACAGAAATTGTGGACGGCTGCACAGGAGTGACAGTCTTAACCTTCTCTTTTTCAGCAGCCGGGTAAGCTATCCGGGCGTGCATCATGTTTCGAAGCGTCTTGTTGAAACTTTCTTTGATATCATACAGATCAGCCAATGTGAGTTTGGCTCGGTCCAGTTGACCTTCCAGGAGACGATCTTTGACAATTTCGTCGATCAGTTCCTCAATCTTTTTTGGAGTCGGTTTTTTGAGACTGCGGGAGGCGCTTTCCACCGCATCAGCCAGACTGACGATGGCGCTTTCTCTACTCCGGGGTTTTGGCCCGGGGTAACGGAAATTATCCGCATTTACCTCGGGAATGTCTTCTTCCCGGGCTTTGTTTTCTACGACCAGTTGCCGAATTGTCTTCTGGTGTTCAAGCGCCCGGTGGTGAAAATATTTGATCAGAGAATTGCCATGGTGTTCCTGGATCACATCAATCACTTCTGGCTTCAAATTGTGTTTGATAGCCAGATCAACCCCATCTTTGACATGTGCCACAATGATCAGTGCACTCATCGTCGGGGTCAAATCATCGTGCGGGTTCTGCCCTTCCCCGATGTTTTCTACAAAATACCCGGGTTTTTTCAATTTCCCGATGTCATGAAAATACGCGCAGACCCGCGCCATAACCGCATTGGCCCCAACCACTTCTGCTGCGGCTTCCGCCAGTGTTGCCACGACCAGGCTGTGATGATAAGTTCCCGGAGCTTCAAACGTCATCTGCCGGAGGAGAGGGTGGTTCAAGTCTGCCAATTCAAGCCACGAAACGTCGGTTGTGATCCGGAACACCCCCTCAATTAAAGGAAGTATCCCGCTGACGACAATGGCGGTCAGGGTTGATACGAAGATCGCCGTCAGGGCTTGTTTCCCAAGCATCGCCCAGGTGGCGTCTTCATTTGCGGAGAGATTGGGAATCTGGATTTGCCCGAGGCAGAAAGCGAGAACCCCGCAGGCGATACCTGCAAAAATTCCGGCAGTGACGAGGCGGCTTCTTTTCCGAACCTGATTGGTCAAATAAATCGCGACAAATCCACAAAGTATCGAAAAAATTACAAACAGAAAGGCCGATTTGGACGGCACCATCATCCCGCCGAGGATGGAGGTATAAACCACCGCAAAGGTCCCATGCTGGCGCTCCATCAGCAGCGACACCACCATCGGGGCAAAGACAAAGGGCAGGGAAATCAATTCAAAACCACCTTCCGGCGCAAACGTTCCCGCCATGTAGCTGCTCAGTTTCATCAACATCAATTGAATCAATATGACCGACAGTATCAGAGTGATTCGGCTGTTCTGCCGAAAGGTCTGGGGCTGGCTCACAAACCAATGCACACATAAGGTGGCGGTAATCGTCATCACCACCACCACGGTGCGGAGCCGGTTCCCCGAGAAAATCGAGTCCTCCGCCGAGGTCAATATGATCCAACTGGAAACCAGCACGGCGAACAGCAAAAAAAGTCCACCCGAAACCTGCCAGCCATAACGCAGCATGTCGGACATGGGAGTATCTTTCGTCTTGCGACGCTTTTTACCACTGGAAAATCCGCGGCTCTGGAGCCGCTTCTGTGCCAGAAAATGAAACATAGATCTTGATGATTGAGCCCATATTTTCGACCGAATCTATGGCTGATATTGTGAAAAACGTAACACGGCTTTCCATACCCGTGAGATTGTAAAAGTCAGATACCGCCTAAAATAAGGGCTTTTTTGATCAAAAACAACCTAATTCGTAATTGGTGTCTGTTCACAAGAGCAGCATGCAATCTCCATAACTGAAGAATCGGTATCCCTTTTCGATCGCTTTTTGATAAGCTTCGAGGACGATCTCCCGCGAAGCAAACGCGCTCACCAACATCAATAAAGTTGACTTCGGCAGGTGGAAATTGGTGAGTAGCCCATCAACCATTTTGAATTGATGCGGAGGATGGATAAATATGTCAGTCAGACCCTCGCGACGCTCGGAAAACCTTTTGGATTCAGCAGCGCAAGACTCTAACACTCTTACCACCGTGGTGCCAATGGCGATGACTCGGCTCGCTTCCTCGATCCGTTTAGCCACTGCCTCAGTGATGGCAAAACGTTCACTGTGCATCTTATGCCCAGAGACCTCTTCGACCGCCACAGGACGGAAGGTTCCGAGTCCCACATGCAGAGTCACGAATACATGATCCAACCGCGCCATCATTTCCTCAGAAAAATGCAATCCGGCGGTCGGCGCAGCAATCGCCCCCTCCTTTTCCGCAAAAACCGTCTGGTAGCGGCTCTGGTCCGAGACATCATCAGGTCGATCTATATAGGGAGGCAGGGCAAGGTGGCCATGGGCATTTTCATCCGGCCCAACGTCGAACTCGATGATTCGATCCCCATTTTCCAGCACCTCTTTTACCGTGCCAGTGGATGTCCCGATTTCAATGGTGTGACCTGTGCGCATCTTCTTTCCAGGTTTTACCAGGCATTGCCATCGGTTCTCGCTTAAAGAGTTGAGACGGAGAATTTCCTTGCTGTGGTCATTGGAGAAAAAACGGGCTGGAACTACCCTGGTGTTATTAAAAACGAAAAGATCTCCAGTATTGGTAAAAGATTCGAAATCAGCAAAGTGGCGATGTTCTATGTTCCCGCTGGCGCGGTGAATCACCATCATCCTGGAGTCCCCCCGTCGCTCCGGAGGGCGCTGAGCGACCAACTCTCCTGGCAGTTGGAAATCAAAGTCGCTGGTTCGCATTTTCCCGCTGGCAGATGGGGTTACTCCGTCACCACCCAATCCTTAATACTTAGGGTCCCAAAGGCGAAACCGATGCTTAAATTAGACTTGCTTTTGGCAAGGGAGGGGTGCTGAACCAATTTTTCAAAATCTGGACCAAGTTTAACCTTTGCCGAATCCCCCTTAAAAGTCACGGTAACAGAGATCCATTCACCGGGCTTTAAGGTCGGACTTTTTTCTCGGGCCAGGAAAACAGGTTTGTGGTCAGGGCTGGGGGGATAAGCGAGTAAATTTAAACCAACTGGAGAGAGGGTGAAGCGGAAAACGTGCCCATCCGCAGAGTTTGCCGTAAACGCCACGTTTTTTGTTTCTTCGGATTTGATTTGAAAAGAGATCGTGGCGGTTTCATGGGGGAGTCCATAAAAAATGATGGGGCCATGATCTTTGTGTTTTTTATAGAGTTCATCATCCTGGGTGCAACTGGCCACGCCATCACCAATTTTCCAATCTCCACGTGTCGCCCGTCGCTGCGGGTTTTGGGGACTGGAGAAATCATCTTTCAAGAGCACGGCTTTTTCCTCCGCGAAAAGCGAACATGCCATAAAGCCCCCAAACAGAGTGAGTAAAAGCCATTTTGTTTTCATGATATAGACACAAAAAAGGGATGATCGTACCCTGTTGGGTCGTCGATCATACCCTGTTGAATCGATAACTGTACCCTGTTAAATCGACAAAGTCACGCGCCAATACCAACCTTCCCCACGCCCAAATAGAGGAATCCGCGAGGATTTCGCGGTGTTCATCCGTGAGGATTTCGCGGCGTTATTTGCCGTATCCTTCTGCCGCAGAACCGCCTGGTTTGATGTTTCCGGTGGCCCAGAGAACTCCACGGGAGATCATGTCAAGATAGCGGGCATCAGCCACGGTTTCGTTGTTATGTCCGATCGTGGTGCTGAAGATTTTGGTTTTGTTGGGTCCGTATTCATTGGCCCAGACCACTGCTGCCTCAGCGACAGTTGGTTTGGCATTGGGATCTGCGGGTTGATCTTTCTTCTGTTTCGGCATTACCACCTGATGTCCGCGAGCCAGCACCGTGGTGCCTTCGAAAATCTGGATATTGTTGTAGAGTTCTTCGTTGATGGTGGTCCAGTCAGCCAGCCCGACAGTGGTGGGGTGGTTGTTTTTTTCGAATTTGATGTCGATCGGTGCCTGGGGACCATGTCCAGTGGACTGAACCCCAATCATTTCATACCAGCCGGCATTTTCAGCTCCTTTGGCTACTGGATTTTTGAAATCATCCCATCGATAGCTGTGCATCGCGCAGTGGAGATTCACCGCCGGGGTTCCCGCTTTGTGGGCATCGAGAATGCGCTTCACATAACCGCGATCAGTCACGGAGGCGGAGCACTCATCATGCAGGATGACGTCGTAACCCTTCGCCCAATCATCTGACTCATAGGACTTAAAGACTGCATTGGTGGATTTATCGGGATTGAAGTCAACCGTCACCTCGGCATTGATTCTTTCCTCGATTCCAGCTTTGAGGAACTGGGTCTGTTTTTCATAATCGTGGCAGCAACCTCCCGCAATGAGCAGGACTTTGAGTGGCGCTTTTTTCGCCTGAGCATAAACCAAACCCAGAGCCGCAAAGAGAATTGTGGCAGGCAGTAAGGTTTTCCAAAAATTTCGTGTCTTTAGCATTTACCTCTCTGCCACAGTAATCAGAGGGGGACAACTAACGAGAATCCGTAAGTTTTTTATTCGCCCAGCCAACGCACCACTTTACAGCGACTCATGTCATAGGGGAAGAAAGCAACTTCTACTTTTGCCCCTATCACTTTTTCAGGACAACGAGGCGCTCCCTTTGGCAGAACGGCAATGGCTGAATATCCATTGGGCATTCTGACATCAAAAAGCCGCCCCTCTTCCCGGATGGTTTCGATCAGGCCCTGGCTCAAAATGGGTGGTCTTTCAGGCATGCCTCATTAGAAGCGATTATCCGAAAAATGCCATGGCAAGAGTTTTTTTGCCTGAAAAAGATTGGTTTTATCGCGGCAACCCGGAGAACAACACGCCGTTGTGAAATGTTTTCGTCTCGATGCTCCCGCGTCTTGGCGTGGAGACGGACAAATTTGGCATCGCACGGGAACGATGGCGGGATTAACGTATGAAGCGAACCCAAGCATGAGATTAAACCTTTTCACCCCATCTGAGTCACAGACCAAACCTGAACAAACTACTGAACCTGAAAGAGCCACTCCATGAATCCATCATCTCATTTTCAAACACCCCACTTCTTCATCGGCATTTTCGGATGGTTGTCGGCAGCCTTGGTTGGGGCGGACACGCCTGATTTCAGCCGCGAGGTGCAGCCCATCCTGGCGGAGCACTGCACGCACTGCCACGGCAGCGACGAAGGCTCGCGCAAAGGCGGCCTGCGGCTGGATGTGCGCGAGGCGGCGCTGAAAGGCGGAAAGTCTGACGGTGCCGCCATCAAGCCCGGAGATCCCGGTGCCAGTGCCATGCTGGCCCGTGTGCTCTCGCACGATCCCGATGAAGTGATGCCGCCGCCAAAGGAAAAAAAGCCCGTTAGTGCGGCTCAGGCGGAAGTTTTGAGACGCTGGATCGCCGGTGGTGCCCCCTACACAAAACATTGGGCCTTTGAGAAGCCGGTGAAGAAAGAGCCAGGGGCGACTGGCTCCAAGGCGGTGGATGCCCTGGTGAAAGCGAAACTCGCGACCTTGCAAATGCAGCCTTCACTTGCGGCGGATGCGACCACGCTGTGCAGGCGGATTCACCTCGATGTCATCGGCCTGCCACCTTCGCCGGCAGAGGTTGCGGCGTTCGAGACGGCGCAAGGAAAAGACCCGCTAGGCGCCGTCGCCGTTCTGGTGGAGAAGTTGCTGAAGTCCCCGCACTACGGCGAAAAATGGGCGCGTCACTGGCTCGACGCCGCCCGCTACTCCGACAGCAATGGCTATGAAAAAGATCTACCGCGCGAGCAGTGGGCCTGGAGGGACTGGGTCATTCAGGCGTTCAACACGGACATGCCCTACGATCAGTTTCTCATCGAGCAGATCGCGGGCGACCTGCTGCCCGGAGCGACCCAGGAGCAGATCGTGGCGACCGGTTTTTTGCGCAACAGCATGGTCAATGAAGAGGGGGCCATCGTGCCCGAGCAGTTCCGCATGGACGAGATCATCGACCGCATCGACTGCGTCGGCAAAGCAGTCATCGGACTTTCCATCCAGTGCGCCCAGTGCCACACGCACAAGTTCGACCCCATCACTCACGATGAGTATTTCGGCCTTTTCGCCTTCCTGAACAACAGCTACGAAGCGCAGTCGTGGGTTTATACCGCCGAACAGCGTGAGCAGATCTCCGCGATCAACAAGGCGGTCGAAGCACAGGAGAAGCTTTTGCGTGAAAAGCGCCCGCAATGGGCCCAGGAACTCGCGGCCTGGGAAAAGTCCGTCATTGCCCGGGAAGTCGAGTGGACCCCATTGAAAGCCTTTGAACTCGAAAGCACCAGCGGCCTGAACCACCCGACCCAGCAGCAGGATCTCTCCATCCTGACCCAAGGCCACCCGACGACCAATGGCGATGTCTATTTCGATTTTGACGGCACGTTTGAAAACGTCACCGGCTTGCGCCTGGAGGCCCTCACCCATCTCGATATGCCCTTCAATGGTCCGGGCCGGAGCAAGCTCGGCACCTGGGCTATCAGTGAGATGCGTGTGGATCATCGGCCCTCGAACGGGGCCAAGTGGGAGCCGCTGAAGCTCGTCAATGCCAGCGCCGATTTCTCCGAATCGGACGCCCGGTTGGAGGACATGTGGGATGCGGACTTTGACAAGCAGAAGAAGCGTGTGCGCGGCCCGGTGGCGTATCTCATCGATGGTAAAGACGAGACAGGATGGCGTGGTGATCGCGGCCCGGGCCTGCGCAACCAGGAAGGCGTGGCCGTGGTGCAGTTCGAGAAGCCGCTCAGCTTGCCGAGGGGTTATCAGCTCAAGGTCACCCTTTTGCAAAAGCACGGCGGCAGTGACAACGGCAGGCATAACAAGCAGTTGGGCCGCACCCGGGTCAGCCTTACGACCGCGCCCGCGCCGCAGGC
>JBGSJM010000047.1:0-14301 GCA_041742015.1 Verrucomicrobiales bacterium
GAAATGAAGTGCCAACAAAAAGAGATGAAGTGCCAACAAAAAGAAATGAAGTGCCAACAAAAAGAGATGAAGTGCCAACAAAAAGAGATGAAGTGCCAACAAAAAGAAATGAAGTGCCAATAAAAAGAAATGAAGTGCCAACAAAAAGAAATGAAGTGCCAACAAAAAGAAATGAAGTGCCAACAAAAAGAGATGAACTGCCAACAAAAAGTTTTTTCGAGCTTGTCAGCCTCTTTTTCGGGCCTGTCAGCCCATTGGATGGCATGTCAGACTTTTTTGGTGGCGACGCCATTTGGTTGGGTTTGCCAAGCAGTGACCGCCACTACGCCCCCATCCGATTAAATAGCCTTGGGCGTTTTCTATCCTCACGGCCGGGTTCTCTCGATGGCGCACCGGTTTCCCCATGGTTCGTGGGGATCGCTGACTTTTCCGACGTGAAAGCAAAAATTATCCCAAAGGGAGGTATTACACCGCAATTCGCCAATCTTTTGATCGCCGATTGTACCCTGTTGAATCGGGCATTGTACCCTGTTGAATGAAAAAACAGGACTTTACTGCAAGGGAGTCTTGGTAAACGGCGGCGGGACGCCACCGCTACACTGTAAAACCACTGATTCTTCCGGTGGAATCCCCAAATCGTTCCTCTTTGATGCCGATTTGATCAAGCATATTGAGAAACAGATTGCTCATCGGGGTATCCTGTCCAAGATCGGTGTGAACGCCGGTCTTCAAGGCCCCGCCGCCGTGCCCGGCCACCACGATGGGTAAATTATTGTGGCTGTGACGATCAGGATCAGAAAGGCCGCTGCCCCATACGATCATGGAATTGTGAAGCAGGGAACTGCCATCCACGTCTTTCTTCGAGGACAATTGCTCCAGAAAATAGGCGAGTTGCATGGAATAAAACAGGTCGATTTTCGCCAGTTTATCGAGGTTCACCGGGTCCTTTTGGTGATGGGATATGCTATGGTGTCCGTCCGCAACCCCGATCTCCTTGAAACTCCGGTTACTGCCATCGTGAGCGAGAAGGAACGTGGCGACGCGGGTCGAATCCGTCTGGAAAGCCATCACCATCATGTCCATCATCAGGCGGATGTGCTCTTCATACTCGGATGGGGTTCCTTCCGGGGCGGAAACTCCAGGATCTTTGGGCAGGCCAAATCTTTTAGCTTTCTCGACCCGTCTTTCGATTTCTCGTATCCCGGTCATGTATTCATCCAGCTTGATTTTGTCGTTGCGACCAAGTTGTTTGTTGAGCTGCCGGGCATCCTCCATCACGAAGTCGAGGATGGATTGTTGCTCCCGATTCCGAATCTCGAAGCCCTGAGCCCGCTCCTCTTTGGAGCCTGCTCCAAAAAGCCTTTCAAAAACCAGTCGGGGACTGGCTTCGGGCGTCATCGGGGTTACATCCGAACGCCAGGATAAATTAAACTGGTAGGCACAGGAATATCCGGAATCACAAACGCCACTTTTCCGGACGCCGTCGCAGGACAGTTCCAGCGACGACAACCGGGTTTGATGCCCAATCTCCCGGGCGATGATTTGATCAACTGACATCCCCAATTTGATGTCGGCACCTGCTGTTTTATAGGGGCGCATCCCGGTGAGGAAGGTGGCATTGGCCCGGGCATGATCTCCCCCGCCATCTTTGCCTGCGGTTCCATTTTTGTGTTCCAGCCTGCTGAGCAAATGGATATCTTCACGGAATTTGGCAAAGGGCTGCTGGGTTTCGTTAAACTGGTAGTCGCGGCCGGTTCCCGTAACCGTCCATTTGTCCATATTTACGCCGTTGGGTTTGTAGATAAAAGCGGTTCTGAGTGGCATTCCCGATTTCGTGACGGAGAGCGCTTTCCCATTGGCAGCGAAGGCATTCTTCGGAAGAAATGTTTCAAAGACGGGAAGAGAAATCCCTGCTCCCAGGCCACGCAAAAAGTGGCGACGATTCAATGGACTACCGGAAAGTTCTTTTTTCATACTCATTTTCCTACTTTATTTTTGGTTCAGAACGGCGGCGGGACGCCACCGCTACGGCTTGATCTTGGCTAACATATTACCATCTCCCCGTCGTTTTTGAAAGGGGGCGCTCTCGATTACGCCATAGATTAGTTCACGCAATTTGCCTTGGTTTTTACCTACACGATCAACGATTTGGTTGATGGTTGGGGCATCGTAATACTCCACTCCCCGCCCCACCGCATAGGTAAGCATTTTTTCAGCCAGGGCTTTGTGAAAATCAGCCACCCGGGCGGTGGCAAGAATGTGGGACAGTTCTTTGGCATTTTTGAAAGATTCACCTGTCATGAGCTTGCCTTCGGTCAGGATCGGTTTGCCGTTGTATTGATCGATCCACAGCCCGGCCGGGTTGTAGTTTTCAAGGGCCAGACCGATCGGGTCCATCCGGGCGTGGCAGGCCGCACACGCTTTATCCTGGGCGTGCAGAGCCAGCGCTTCGCGGAGAGACAGATTTTTGTTTTTCCCTTTTAGAGTCTCTTCCAGAGGCGGTACATCTGGAGCGGCGGGAGGGGCCGGGGTGGCCAGCATGTTTTCCAGAACAAAAAGTCCACGCTTCACTGGGGAGGTTCGGGTCGGGTTCGAAGTCACGATGTGAAAGGTGCCCTGTCCCAGAATGCCACCTCTTTTCGAGTCGCCACCGAGTTCCACTTTCCTCATTTCGCGACCTTTAACATCTTTGATTCCATACCAATTGGCGAGGTCCTCATTTAAAAAGGTATAGTTGGCGGTGAGCAACTCCGAAACGGGGCGGTTTTCCTTGAGGACATGCTCAAAAAACAACTCCGATTCCTCCCGCATTCCCGAGCGGACCCGCCCGTTAAATTGACGCCGAGCTTGCTCGAGATCCTTGATGCCGAGGGCCACCCGGGCATCAATGTTGATGGTCTCAACATCGCGGGCCTGGAGCCATTGCCCCACAAAGCTCTCTACGAAGCGTTTCGATTTTTCATGCGCCAGCATGCGATCAATCTGGGCGCGGAGATTGGCGCGGAGCTTCTTTTCTCCGGCCAGTTTCATCAACTCTTCATCCGGCGTGGAACTCCACAAAAAGTAAGAGAGCCGGGAGGCCAGTGCGTATTCATCGATCAGCACCACTTTCCCAGAGTTGTCCGGCTCAGCCTGAATCTCGGCCCGCATCAGGAAACGCGGACTGGCCAGCATGGCGATCACGGCGTGGCGGATCCCGTGTTCAAAGTTTTTTCCAGGCTGCTCATCCACCATCCGTGCGAGCTTGACGAGACGATCCACCGTCACCGCATCAGCGGGCTGGCGAAAGATCTTGGTCGCGAGTCGCCCGAGGATGGTGCGGCGGTAAATGTCCCGCTCATTCTGGCCGGGGGGTGGGGGGCCCTCCGAGAAAATATGGCGAAATCCCCAGGGATAGTCTTTCTGGCTGCCGTCCAAAGGTCCCCGCATCACGATGGATTTGATGGACACGATCAGTTTGTTCTTCCCTTCACCAGGCGGGTTGCCCGGCTCCATCGTCAGGTGAAAAGGGACTTTGTTGCCCGCCTGGAGACGGGCTTTGGTTTTGACTTTCAGGGACTTCGAGTTATCCCAACCAATTTTCCGCTGGACGAGGTCTTTGCCATCGTAGCCGAAATTGAGAGTCCCGGTTTGCTCCGTGGCTTCATTAGATCCTTTGATGGTAAACTCGAGCGATAACTCGTATTCGCCATCATGTGCCACCCAACGATTGGACTTGAAGGTCCAGTTAGCATCCATGGGAATGTAACCCATGTGGTGTTTTTCGTTCTGTTCGCTCTTGAATTCCTTGTTCTCGACCCACCACTCCACGATTTGGGGACCATCCACCGGCACGGCCTTGGCGGCTATGGTGTTGGCCGCATCCAGGTATTTCTCCATGTGCAGCGGCGAAATGCTGAGTACATCTCCGATCGTATCAAATCCGTAGCCGGTGTCGTCGGCTGGGAAATTATCTTCCACATCAAAGTCGACATTGAAGAGATCCTTGATCGTGTAGCGATATTCCTCCCGATTCAGCCTCCGGATTGTAACTCGACCTGGATCGGGGTTTTTGGCGTCTATCTTGAAGACCACCCGCTCGATAAAACTCAGAACCTTCTTTTTCTCCGATTCTGAAAGAGCTTTTTTATCAGCCGGGGGCATGAGATTGCCCCTCACATTTTTCCAGATTTCGTACCAGACGGCGATGTCTTTGAAGTGGGCATCAAGGGACTGGTATTTGTCCATCGCAAAATCGCCTTTGTCCATCCCATCGCCATGACAGTCGTAACAGTGCGCCTGAACGATGGGCTCAATTTCCGCAGCATAGATCGCCTCATCCGGGTCTTTGGACAGGCCCAGGCATGGGATCAGCATCACTGCGGATATAGCTATAAAGGCTTTTAACATAATCAAATACGAATCATTACGCCCTGAATGGCTCGCGGGGATCTTACGGTTCCCCATCAAAACATCAAGCATTTAGAATACGGCAGAAACCCTGCCATTGCCCCCAAGAAAACCAGCGGGATTACGCGAGGGACAAAAAGTGCCTCGAAATCCTCATTCTTCTCTGGTTTCAGCCGAAAGTGCCTAGTGAATTCTTGTGCGAGTCAGGCGGAACGGCGCCTCAACACTTTTGGCCTGTTGGAAATCCTCTTCGGAGATTTCACTTGTTTCAGAGGTCAAATCCGTTCATCCTAAACAGGGTGAGATTTTTTGAACTTTTTTGTAATCAATCCCTCCGCTTCACGATTCACTTGTTGATATGAAGATCCAGAAACCACTTTATTGCATCCTGCCGATCCTTGTTTCGGTTGTATTTTGCTTCGCCACCACCGCTGCAGATTCCGCACCACCAGCCGCGAACAGCGATCTCACCGCTCAGGTCCAGAAGCTTTTCGAGGCGAAATGCCGTGAATGCCATCATCCTGAGACCAAGAATGACACGCCCTACCTGCATGCCGCGACGACCCTGGCGGAATTGGTGGAAGGCGAGGCGGTGACACTGGGAGATATCGAAAATTCCTTGCTGATGGAGCGCATTTCCCGCAATCCCAACTCCCGTGGTCGCATGCCGAGAAGCCGGGGGCAGGAAGGGGATAAGGAATACCGCACCCCTCTCAGCGCTGAAGAGATCTCCCTGGTGAAATCCTGGATCGCAGGACAAAAAGAAGAAGCACCACCCAAGGCAACCCTGGTTCCACCGACCGCGCCGACTACGACCACAGCGGAGAAACTGACCGGAACACCCGACGCAGAGAAAAAAGAGCCCCGCCCCGCCACCTTTGCTGCCGCCGCCAAGCCGCAGGACGCCATGCCTGAGGGGCTTGCTCTGGAGGAGCAGGTTCGCTTCATCTTCAAAAAGAAGTGCCAGTCCTGCCATAATCCGGACGATGTTCATTCGCCCGATCTCAATTTTCCCCTGGAACAACTCATCTCCAAAACGGGCGGTAAAAAAAGCCTCGCCGAGCAAATCATCGCACGGGTCTCACTACCCGAAACCGAGGACGGCTTTATGCCCGAGGACGGCGAAAAACTCAGCGAAAAAGAAATCACCCTTCTCAAGTCCTGGTTTGCCTCGAAGCAGGAAGAGAAAATTCAGCGCAAACTCATCTCCCAAAACGATGTCCTCAAAACCATCTCCGATGACATCCGCAAAGATGAATCCGTGGCCAGAAATTATCGCTATTTCACCCTGGCCAATCTCCACAACGTGACCGAGACCACGGAAGGCGGCGGCGAGGGATTTGCCTACTACGACGATAAAAAAATGGACACCTTCCGCGCCGGGATCAGTCTGCTCATCAACAGCCTTTCCATGGGTGGCCGGGTCGTCCAGCCCCTCGCCATCGATCAGGAAAAAACCATCTACCGCATCAACCTGCACGACTACCAGTGGGAGGCCGGTGACTGGGAGCGGGTCGTCAATTTCTATCCCCACGGCATCCTCGGGGCAAATTCGCGGCTCGAAAAATATATCAATGAAAAGACCCACTCCCGCATGGCTTTTCTCCGCGCCGACTGGTTTGTCTTCGCCGCCGCCCAGCCTCCTCTCTACGATGACATTCTCGACAAGTTGCTCGGGATCAGCAGCCCCAACGATGAACACATCCAGCAGCAGCTCGAAAAAGCCCTCGCGGTTGACCGCGTCGCCAACCTTCAGAGGGGCCACGCGGTGCGGGCGGGTCTCTTCGACAGCGGCGTCTCCGATCACAACCGCCTTATCGAGCGGCACGCGTCCGCCTACGGTGCCTATTGGGTGAGTTACGATTTTAAGCACCGCGGTGCCAGCGACGCCCAGGATCTTCGCAAGGCTCCCCTCGGCCCCCGCGAGGCGATTCTCACCGGCAATCCCGAGCTGGTCTTCGCGCACGACGGTGGGGAAATGATCTATAATCTGCCCAATGGCCTCCAGGGCTACCTCCTCGCCACCGCAGACGGCAAACGCCTCGACAGTGCCCCCACGGAAGTCGTGCGCTCCAACCGGGGCGACGGCACCATCATCACCGGCATCGCCTGCATCGGTTGTCACGACAAGGGGATGAAGCCTGCGGTGCGCTATTCCGAGGCCCTCGGTGATATGGAGGACAAGCTGCGACCTGTTGTGGAGGAATCCAATCTGCTTGGCGGTCAGGAACTGGCGCGCTTCCAAAAGCTTCATGCCGAGAAGAAAGAATTCCAGCGCCTCATCAATCTGGATGCGGAGCGCTTCATGGACGCGAAGAAGCAGGCCATCGCCGGTTTCCAGACCGGTGCCGCTGAGCCGGTGACGGAGCTTTACGAAGCCTACCATCTCGACCGGGTCACCTCCCGCCGCCTCGCCGCCGAGTTTGGCATCGAGCACGGGGAAATGATGGATTTCCTGGAAGACGGTCTCCTCGATTCCGATAGTTTCCGCACCACCTACTATTCGCTCAAAAATGGCGGTGCCGAGCCGCGCGAGCAGATGCTACAGCAATTCCTGCGCGTCGCTTTCCTGCTCAATTTCCATCTCCTGCCCTTCGAGCCTCTCGGTTACGAAGAGTTTGAGGGCGAAAAATTCGCCGAGCTAATCCGCAATGATCCTCTTTTTATCGAGGCATTCGGCAAGGGCGCTGCCGCCAAAGCCGCCGACTATGCGCAGTTGCAGCAGAACTTCAAAGCCACCAAGGAAAAGGTCGGGAAAAGCGAGGCGTCCCTGATTGAGCAGGCCACCAGCTCGGTGCTTCTCCCGGGCGGCTCCAGTCTCGCTGCCTCCGTCAATACCGAGGTCAAAATCGGTGGGGAAGGCACCCTGTCCCTGGTCTGTGATCGCGACCTGCACCTGCGCATCCTCATCTTCAGTGCCGACGGCAAAATCAAGCAGTTCTACCCGAACGCCACCAATCCTGAGAGCCTGGTGCCCTTCTCCCAATCCGGGGGCAAGGCCTTTAATATTCCCTTTGAGGCCATCGCCAACGATGACGGCCAGATCGGGGCCGAGTATTTCCACATCTACGCCTCCTTCAAGCCCCTGGAATTTAAGTCGCGGGGCGTTCAGGTAGCAGGCTTCACTGAGTACCGACGGGAGGAGATTTTCAGTACCCGAGGGGCCGTTGCCCTCAAGGCCGGGTTCGGCACGAAAATTCCGAAAGTCACCGAAGACTCCCAATTTTTGATCAAGCAGGAAAACCGCATCTTCGAAACCAAAGTCGGTTATGTCCTGCGCAAGTAAAAAAATAACTAACCAGGAACCATGAAAACCAATCTACTCATCATCGCTATCACCCTTTCATCGCTCGGCGGAACATCCCCGTCGATGGCGCAGGAAAGCTCCCGCGCCCAAACCATCAAAGAAACCCTCCAGGGACAGTCAACCAGCAAGACCCGGGGATTCGTCGCACGCGGTGCCGAAAAACAGGTCAAAACCCGCACCCTCTATGTGAGCCGAGGGGGACGCGGGGCGGAGCCCAAGCAGGCCTTTTTTGGTGATTCTGCCGCCACCGTCACTGAGGTTACTGCACCCGCCCAGAATCCCAATCCGGCAGCCAAGGGCGACCTCGGCGTTCCCGCCGGGGAGGCGGCCTACAAGGTCGAATACAAGGTTGATCCCACCTCCCAGCTCAGAGGCGAGGTCTTTTTTGACAAGGGCACCGCCGAAATCCGCACCGGCACCGAGTCGATGGCTTTTCTCAACGACCTGGCCACCGCGCTGAAGGATCCCGTGCTGAAAGACCATAAATTTGTCATCGAGGGCCACGCCTCCGCCGAGGGCAGCGCCGTGACCAACAAATACCTCTCCCAACTGCGTGCCAACAAGATCCACGACCTGCTGGTCAAGTACGGGGTCAACGGCAATCAGGTTTTCCCGGCCGGTTTCGGCGAGGACGAGGCCCGCTTTCCCGACGGCGCTCCAGAAAAAACGCTGGAGCAGGATCGCCGGGTGTTGATTTACAAGCTGGAGGAATAGGGGCGGGCAGGATTGTGGCAGCGAGCGTCAGCGAGTGGCGTTTCATCACGAAAGTAAAGTAAAGTAAAGTAGTTTGGGCTTCAGCCCAAATTCGAAACCCAAGAATTTGGGCTGAAGCCCAAACTACTTTCCTCATCAAATCACATTATGATCTCGTCATTTCATCCTCTTTTGCCCTTTTCACCCGCTGAAATATGCGGTAGACATTTATTCATGAAGCCATCTTGTCTCTTCACCGCTTGCCTCGCGATGGTGTCCCTGTGGTTCGCGGCCATGCTCCCGCTTCATTGCGCGGACCGTATTGCCCTAGTCATCGGGATCAATGATTACCCGGAGGACTCCACTTTAAAGGATCTAAAAAATGCGGTGCTCGATGCCACCCTCGTCGGTGCCACCCTGCGGCAAGTTGGGTTCGAGGTCATTGAATGCTTTGATCCCAACTGGCACGAGATGGATGAAGCCCTCTCCACTTTCGAAAGCCGCATTGCCAAAGGCGGAGATGCGGTGGTCTATTTCGCCGGGCATGGCATCGAGTTCGAGGGCAAAAATTATCTGATGGCTGGCAACGCCCGTTACAAAGCCCGCAGCCGCCTCGGCACGGAGGCCATCACTGCGGAGACCTTTGCCACCTCCATGGTGGTGGCCGGGGCCAAAAGCAGCCTGTTGTTGCTGGATTGCTGCCGGGAGAACCCCTCCGTGGAGTGGGCTACGAAGGGCAGCCTGCGCGCCGGTCTCGGTGAAATCAAGATCGAGGGCGATGTGGTCATCGCCATGGCCGCCGCCCCCGGTAAAGCCGCCCTCGAGCCGGATGAAGCCGGGAAACACGGACCCTACGCCCGTGCCCTGGCCAAGTGGATTCCCACCGGGCACGATCACCTCAATTTGTTCCAAAACGTCCGCCAGGAGGTCCACACCATTACCGATGGCCTGCAACGCACCTGGGAAAACGGCAGCTTCCTCCAGCCCTTTTATTTCGCCAAAAACAAGGTGCCGCAGGATGACACCGCTGCCAAGCTGGCCGCCATGCAGGCCGAGCTGGAGGAGGCCAAACGCCAGGCTGCCGCCGCCCTGGCCATGAGCAAAACACCCACGCTACCGGTTTCACCAGCCCCCGGATCTTTTAGCACCACCCGGGGCTTTACAAACAGCCTGGGCATGACCTTTCTCCCGGTGCCGGGGACGGAGGTCCTCTTCTGCGAGCATGAAACCCGGGTCATGGACTACGCCAAGTATGCCAAAGAGAATCCCGGAATCGACATGGAGTGGAAAGATTACGAAGATGAAGGCCACAAACAGGCCCCTGACCACCCTGTCGTCAATGTGAGCTGGGAGGACGCCCGGGCCTTCTGCGCCTGGCTCAGTGCGAAAGAAGGGAAACTCTACCGCCTGCCCACCGATCACGAGTGGAGCATCGCCGTGGGGATTGGCGGGCAGGAGCATGGCTCTGCCAGTCCGGAGGATAAAGATCGCAAGATCTCGGGTTATCCCTGGGGCAGCAGTTTTCCACCACCGAATGGCGCGGGGAATTTTGATACGATATCGGGTTACAGCGATTCCCATTCCTTTACCGCACCGGCTAAAAGTTACAACATCGGCAAACACGGCCTGTACGACATGAGCGGCAACGTTAGGGAATGGTGTGAAGATTTGTATTCAAAACAGGACACCGACCGCGTGTTGCGCGGTGGGTCGTGGTTCGATGATTTCGATGATTTTCTGCGTTCTTCGTGTCGCTTCTTCGGTCTTCCCGCGCGTCGTGACTTCAGCAGCGGTTTCCGTTGTGTGGTGTCTGCGGCTAGGTAAAAATTACTTCTTTTCCTTTTACTTTCTTCCTCTTTACGGCGAAGCCGCACGAAATAAAAGTAGTTTGGGCTTCAGCCCAAATCTTCAAAGCCCACCAATTTGGGCTGAAGCCCAAACTACTTTACTTTCGACTAACTACTTTCGACTTTTTTCTCTCATGCCCAAATTCTTTAACCCCAATGAAGATATTCAGAGGCACCAGGGCCATCTGCCACACTGGCGTCAGGAGGGCAGGATGTATTTCATCACCTCCCGATTGGCCGACTCCATGTCGCAGGAAAGACTGCAAGAGTGGCACCAACAGCGCGAGACATGGCTGAAGAATCACGCCATCAGTGACTTCAACCAGCTCGATTCCCTGCCTGACGGTGAGCGACATCAATTCCACGCCACTTTCACCACCCGATGGCACGACTGGCTGGATAACGGTTACGGCGAATGTTATCTGCGCCAATCCGATCTGCGGGAATATTTGATCCAACGCCTTCACTCGCTCGATGGCATTTCCTGCGAGCTGGATGCGTGGACGATCATGCCAAACCATTTCCACGCGCTGGTCATTCCCACCACCAAAACGCTGGGTGAGGTGGTTCGTCAATGGAAAGGCGGCAGCGCCCGGGACATCAACCAGCACCTCGGTCGCACCGGCCCTCTCTGGCAGGCCGAGCCATATGACCACATTGTCCGCAGCGAGGCGCAACTTCATCACTACCGCCGCTACATCGCCGAAAACCCGATCAAGGCCAGTTTGCCGGAAAGCCACTATGCCTGCGGTTTCGGAAAGAAAGTAGTTTGGGCTTCAGCCCAAAGCTTCAAAGTCTATATCGATGAAATCAATGAACAAAAGTAGCGCAACGCAAATTAACACAAAGTAGTTTGGGCTTCAGCCCAAATGCAATTCGTGGGTTTCGAATTTGGGCTGAAGCCCAAACTACTTTTGCGGCTTCCGTTTTCTCCCCGGTATCAGTTTGCCCGCGCGGGAAACGCCACCGGGTTGATCCGGGCTCATGAACAGACCATACAGGGTATAGTTCGCGACTGTACAGGGTACAATGCGCGACCATACAGGGTATAATAAGAAACCTGCTCAAACACGGGCCTTTGTCACGCCAGTATAGCCATTTGTCACGCCAGTATAGCCATTTGTCACGCCAGTATTGCCATTTGTCACGCCGGTATAGCCATTTGTCACGCCAGTATTGCCATTTGTTACGCCGGTATAGCCATTTGCCACGCCGGTATAGCCATTTGCCACGGCAGTATCGCAATTTGTCACGGCAGTATAGCCATTTGCAGTGACAGAATTGTCATTTGTTATCCATGAATTCTTATTTTAATTAATAATCAATCAATTTAACCTAATCATTAACCAACTGACTATCATGGCAATTTCTGAACGTACTTTTGTGGACCGTTATCAACGCGCTACTACCCTGAGCAGCGCCATTTCATCCTTCGACCCGGTCTTTGCACCGGCCAACAACGAGAAGATCCTGCCGCCGGCTTTTGCGACCTTTGTGGAGGAGGTGGACGCGGCCAATTCCGCAGTGACGGGGGCGAGCGATGACTACACCGCCCAGGTCGAGGAACGCAACGAGTTGCTGGCCGGGGCGAAGGATCGCTGCTCCCGGGTCATCAGCCTGCTGCAGGCCGTTCCCGCGTGGAGCCATGAACTCACCGCTATCAAGCGGCACTACGACAAGCTGCGGGGTTACCGCCCGGCCCGGGTCAAACCGCCCGTGGGTGATACCGGGGAAACCGGTGTAAAAGCCCAAAAACGCAATCAGGGCGAGCAGGGCCACGCCGAAACGGCCAAACACATTGCCAACATCGCCAGCGGACTGGAAAAAATCAACAACTACACCACCCCCGTCGACGACATCTCCGCCGCCGCGATCCGCGAACTGGCAGATGACTACGCCGAACTCAACGGGGCCATGGGATCGCTCGCCCTGGATGTGACCGTGGCCCGCGAGAAGCGCCATGCCATTTACGAAGGCCCCGACGGACTGCGCGAGCGGATGAAAGCGATCAAATCCGCAATCCGCGCCCAGTATGGCACCAAGAGTGCGGAATACGTGGCGGTGAAGGGAATCCGGCTGTAGAGAAAGTAGTTTGGGCTTTAGCCCAATTTCGTGGGCTTTGCATTTGGGCTAAAGCCCAAACTACTTTCTTTTCTTTTATATGGAATTGATCATCAGGTCAATTGGGCTGATCCGCCGTAATTCTCGGTGCAATTTCTTTCTCTTTCACCAGGGAACAAAGAGTGGCTGTCGAGGTTTACAAGATTTTATCTGCCAGGCTAACTAATCAATCTGTCAACAAGCTCATCGATGAAATCGGACCGATGAACGGAACCTGGACCAAGGCAACCAAAGTAGTTTGGGCTTCAGCCCAAATCAATGGGCTTTGAAGAATTGGGCTGAAGCCCAATCTACTTTTTCAAAAATAATTTCGTAAGGCTCCGCCGTCTTTTATATCTGGTAAGCCAGCACGATGAAGAAGAAAGAACAAGAAAAAGAAGTAAGTCTTACCTCGCCGCAGACACCACACAACGGAAACCGTTGCGGACGAAACGAGTCGACGGTGGAGCGAAGCTGCGATACGAGGAACGGAGATCCCCCTCCGTGCTCATGACCCACATCCCTCCACGCTGCACGCAATACGGAGTACCATCGTCTGAGGTTTCTTTTTTCAAAAAAGAATACTGTTCGAGCAGATTCGCATCGTTCATCGAAGGTCGATATTTGTCTTCGCACCACTCCCAGACATTTCCTCCCAGGTCGAAAAACCCAAAGCGGTTGGCTCCATAACTCCCGACCGGTGCGGTCCGGGGTGATCCGTCGTCGTAGCCCTCGATGATCGGGTAATTATTGCTCTTGAAAGCACCGATGTTTGCCTCCCGCTCGGCGTAGTTCCCCGCATTTTTCGGAGGTAGGAAACCGCCGCCCCACGGGTATTTCCCCACGCCCACCGCAGCGCTCCACTCCGCATCGGTGGGGAGCCGATAGATCAGGCCACTCTCGCTCCGGGAAAGCCAGTCGTTGAAGGCGCGGGCATCTTCCCAGCTCACACAGGTCACCGGGTGGTCTGCGGTCTGCGCGCAAGTGACCGGGAAGCGGGGATCCCGCCAGCTTCCCCCGGCCTGTTCCCAGCCGCTGCTCTCCAGAGTGACGGCACCTGCGGTGGCATCGTGCCCGGTCGCATTGACAAAGGCCTCAAAATCCCGGACCCGCGTCTCCGTGCGGCACATAAACACGCCGGGACTGCCCGGCAGGGGGACAAACTCCATGCCGAGGGGATTAACCCAGGGCGAGTCTTTGGTGGCGGAGAGGAGGGGATGTTTTTCAGGCACCACCGGCATCGGGA
Source organism: Verrucomicrobiales bacterium (assembly GCA_041742015.1). Classification (GTDB taxonomy): domain Bacteria; phylum Verrucomicrobiota; class Verrucomicrobiia; order Verrucomicrobiales; family DEV007; genus Arctic95D-9. The sequence continues at coordinate 13,583 of JBGSJM010000047.1, forward strand.
CCATGGGCACGTTCGCAGGTAGATTTCGCGGCGCGGCGAAATAAAAGTCATCAATAAAACTCCCCGCGTCCCAAGGGCGTTGCAGGCCTTCGGTCGTGGTAAACACTTCTTTGCGCACTTCCGCAAAGACATCCCGGTGCTTCAAGCCGCTCGGGATCCACTTGGCCAGCGCTGCAGCATACGGGCTGTTGCGACCGGCCTCGGCAGGTTCCAGGGCCTGCTTGCCGGGAGCCGCCGCCATGCTGATGACCAGGTCTCCATCCACGGAGATTTCCGCCAGGCCGGATTCCTTCCGTCCCCGGCCCGCCCACTCCGCTGCGGGTGGCTTTTCCCGGCAGCAGTCCAGCAAAAGAAAACTGCTTTTGGCACCCGCCAGCAACATGGCAGTGGCAAAGACCTCCGCCTCCATCGCCTCCCGGGTGAGTCGACTGCGGGCCTGGAGCTTGGCGTTGCTGGCCATGAGGTAGTTCTTTTTCTCAAACTCGATGCCATGGCCGGCGAAGTAGATCAGGGCGGTGCCCCCTTTGGTGATCTTCCCCTCGAAGCGGGTAAGTTCCTCGTCCATGGAGGAAAGATCCGCGTTGTAGATCGCGATAACCTCGAAGCCAACACCTTCGAGAGTCTTTGCGACGAGTTTGGCGTCGTTGACGCAGTTTTTGAGAATCGGTAAACTGGAGTCTTCCGGGTATTCATCGTTGCCGATGACCAGGGCGATGCGG
>JBGSJM010000048.1:0-5635 GCA_041742015.1 Verrucomicrobiales bacterium
TTACGAAGAACTCCCGGTCTTTTTGATCGATTAGTTCGTAGGTGGTTGAGGGCAGAGTCCCTTGAATCGTTTGCAGAGTCCCTTGAATCGTTTGCAGAGTCCCCAAGCAAGCGAAGGTGATTCCATGCCCGCAAGTTACGATTTTTCCCGAAAGATCCAGAGAACGACTCTGAAAAACTTGATTTCTCCCCAAAGCCAGCTCATTTTCGATGAGCACGAAGCATAAAAAACAACCAATGAAAGCATTTTTATCCCTTTCTCCCCCTGCACCCCCTCAATCCCGGCAGGACCGACGCCTCAAACAAAAGGGCTTGCAAAAGCAATTTCCTATCAGTCAGTTCAGTCTCTTCAGCATCAATCAAAAGTTCACACAAAATTTGGTTGATGTCTTTCTGCCGCTCCAAAACGGCAAGATGAGTTGCCTTTCGCAAGCGGAAATGAATGCGCTCTTGCTGATAGGTCAATGGAAAGATTGGATCCAAATCTCCGTGAATCTGAATTAAATTCGGATGATTTTCCATTCCCTCCCAAATCGGAGCCACGGTGCATGCCCAATTCAGGAAAGCAGGATCAACTTGACGAAACATCGAGATTAAACGCTGGCGGAATCGGGACGCCGGTGGCGGTGGAAGTTTTTGCAACCATGCAAAAGGAATTCGCGGACCGAGAAACCCAAGTTTGCGCAGCAGCGGGTTGATGTGTTCTTTGCGCGTCCCAGAGGAAATAAGGACTAACTGTCGGATTTCCAACGCTTTCGAGATCTCACATGCCAACATTCCGCCAAGTGACATACCAACCAGCGTATCGCCTGGGACGATCCCGTGGTGTGCGATAAACTGCTCCGCGTATTCCTTCATCGACATTTCAGCGACTCTGGGGACCGGAAAATCGACGCTCCGAAAAGGAAAAGGGAAACGGTAGTCGCTGAACAACTCCGCCGTGCCACCGGTGCCAGGAATTAAGAATACCATTTTTGAGATCAGTCCTTCAGATGCTTACCTCCGTGTGCACCCAAAATCCTGCGGGTTCTACTCATTCCCCGGGCGGTCACCTTTTAGATAACTCTTGAGCATCCAGACCGTCTTTTGATGGAGCGTGATCCGACCGATCATGAGATCCTGAGTTTCCGCATCGTTAAGTTGACTGGCCAGATCGCGGGCCCGAGCGGCGTCTCCAATCAGCTTCTCATTTCCTGCGATCAGGGCCCGGACGTAGCCTTCCTGCAATAGGGGCGAAACGAATTCCGGCATCGCCGCCGCCTGGCACATTGCCCCGAGGCCGCCGATTGCATAACTGTCCAGCGCACGCACCCGCTCCGCGATTTCGTCGATTGCCAGGAACAACTCCTCATACTGGGTTTGAAATGCCGTGTGCAAAGCGAAGAAACCGGGGCCTTCGATGTTCCAGTGGGCCAGATGAGTAAGTGCCATTAAGGCGTAAGAGTCGGCAAGGACGTCATTGAGGCTGGCGGGAAGTGAATTGGACGAAGGGCAGTCTGTTGATTTATTCATATCGGATATTAATTACGTCAACGACCCGCGATGCCGTCGCCAAAAGTTTTAAATGGTGGGAATTAGGCATCGATCTGGTCTGTTCTTTGGGCATCGGGCACTGATTCATTATCAAATTGCAGTTGATTCATCATCGAGCTCTATTCCCTCAAATTGGATCAGCACTCGCAGGGCATCTTCGATGACCCATCGCGCATGAGCGGTGGATTTATGGAGATAGGCGTGAATCTTCGCATCAGCGGCATTGCGATTTTTGCACTCCCGGCTGTACTGCTCGAAGCTCACCAGGAAAGAGAGCAGGCTGGCGAGATGTTGCGGGCACTCACACTCGATTGCTGAGGAAACTACCGATAATCTCGCAATTTGCTTGTCGGAAAAGCAACGCTCGGGGATGGTTTCAAGATCTTTCGAGGGAAGCTCCCAATGCAATGAAGAGCCTTTGGGGCGATTGGCGAGGGCGATATCCGCTGCACAAACCAACTTTAACTCAGCCGGACTCACCGGAGCACGGATCGCCGTGATCCGGCTCAGAGAGTTTTCCAGCAATTCGATTGTCTGGTGCTGCGAATAATAGTAAACCACCACCGCCCGGAGGGCTCCGGTTCGATCAATGAGGCGTCGCACTCGTTCAGCGGTATCGGAAAAAAAAGCGGGACATTCCACTATGATTAGGTCGAGCCGGGTCGGGAAGGCTCCGATTTCGGCGGATTCCAGGTCTCCAAATTCTGCCACGGTGGTGGTTCCCACGAGTGCCGTTTCTTCGGTGCTGAGAATGGAGACGAGATGGTGGCCGATCAACCCGACCCGACATCGTCCACCTTGAGAGGAGTCCGATTCATGGTCCTGATCGGGTGATGCATCAGCCTTCGCGTGGCGAAGCAAATCTTCAAGCTTTTCACTGTCGAGCAACGCTGTTGACCGAATGGGATGTCCGTGTTCGCAGAGGCTCTTGAGGAGGGTGAGGCGCCGCACGTCCTCGTCGGTATAAAGACGGCGACCTGAGTCGGTTCGGTCCGGCGTGACGACGTCATGACGCTTTTCCCACATCCTTATGTTTGCGGTGCTTAGACCGGTGAGTCGAGCGACGGTGCTGATGTCGAAGAGAGCTTCTTGGATTTCCTTTGTCATGACTGTTTAAGTTAACTCACGCATTTTCTGGGAAAGTTCCCGAAACGCAACCGAAATGATCATTTTTCTGCAACAAAAATTACACAGCAGCCGTATCTAGACTAAACAGACGTTGTATCTGTTAACCAAAATCAAACAATAAAATGACTATTATATCAGCAGCGACCGCCATTGAAGGTGGTCTATCAATTGAAGCAGTCACCCAATACCTGTTTTGGATTGGAACTGTGGCCATGGGATGCGGAACGGCATTCTTTTGGTTGGAAAGAAATAGCGTTGCCAAGAAATACCAAAGTACCATGACCGTGGCCGGTCTGGTGACAGGGGTTGCCTGTTTCCACTATTTTCGGATGGCGGGGATATACTCCCAGGGGGATTTTCCCACGGAGTACCGCTATATCGACTGGATCATCACCACTCCGCTATTATTGCTAAAATTCCCTCTCCTCCTCGGTTTGGGAAAAGACGGGAAAAAGTTCCTTATACCCCTCCTCGTATTGGATGTTCTCATGGTCGTCACCGCCTACATTGCAGAGATATCCCCGATTGGCGGAGTCACCTGGTGGGCGTTCTTCCTTATCGCTTGTTTGTTCGAGTTGGGAATTGTTTATCTACTCTTCAACAAAATGAGGGCATCGATCGGGGCTGCTCCCGCGCCCATCGCTAAGTCGCTGCGGTTGATGAGAATGTTCATCTTCGTCGGATGGTTAATCTATCCCATCGGATTTCTGATGGCACTAGCCGGACCGATGGGAGAAAGCCTTCGCGAAATATTCTACAACATAGCCGACGTGATCAACAAAGTGGGCTTCGGCTTGGTGGCCTACGCGGGGATCAAGGCGATGGGCGACTTGGAGGCCGAAAGTGCAAACTCCCGGAAAAATCAAATCGCCTAACAAGCATCTCGAAAAGTATAGCATGTAAACCGAAAGGGGGTGGTTGAAGATTGCACCCCCTTTTTTCTTTGGTAACGGCATGAACAAATGTGAGAAAAATAGTCGGCGCAAATTTATCTTCTCGCCTGCGGTATTGTTTATCTTTGTACTGCTTGAATTCGCGATCACTGGTTTTTCAGAAAAGTTTCGGGCATTCCCTTTTCTCATTTCTCTTTTTGTTCTCGGCATGCCCCATGGAGCGGCGGATTTTTCGAGGATTCGGGAAACATTCGGAGCAACCAGGGTTTGGACTCAATTCTTTTTTTACCTTCTTATTATCGGGAGCACCGTCGCTCTTCTCTTTCTTTTTCCCTTGGCCTCGCTGGGTGCCTTTGCCCTGATCTCCATGCGCCATTTTGGAAGGGGTGATTACGAAAGATTAAAACAACCCTCCGCGAGGGTTCTTTCCATTTGTCGTGGCATTTTCGTCGTGGGGATTCCCTTGGTGGCTTCGCCCGAGGCCGTCTTTGCGATTTGCCATAGTTGGCTGGGTTTGCTGGCTTATGGGGAGGGGACGCTCCGGGATTTGGAGCAAAACTGGCCTTCAATCCTCGATTTCTTTTATTTGGCTACTGCCACGGCAGGTCTGGTCTGGCTTGGCAACGTCATTTTTCTGGCAACCAATGGTGATGAAAAGTTCGCGTTTGCCGAGGTCGTGGAAACAGCCGTCATGGCCGCAGCCTTCTCCCTTCTCGATCCGCTCTTCGCGGTGGGCCTCTGGTTTGTTTGCTGGCACAGCTTCAGACAAGTGGCGGCAGAATTTCCTCCGGCGAAAAGCCCTTGGGGAAGGCTGGAAAGCGCAACCGGCCTTGGGCTTCGGTCGCTGCCTCTCATGATCCCGACGATCGTGCTCTACGCTCTGCTCGGCTGGTTTGCGATCGGAGAATGGGATCCTGTCCTGTGGGCATCGCTTCTTCTCCTTTTTTTCGCCGCAGTGACACCTGCGCACGAATGGCTGGATCTGCGGATTCAGTCAATACAATGAAGTTTGTTTATTTAAATCAAACAAATGTGACCCGGTTTGAAGTTTGTACCGTAATCTTGTTTGGTTATAATAAACAACTAAATCAAACAACTAAGTTAAAATACAATGGACACTCTTGTTATCCTTTTAAGCGCCCCACTCGCCCTTTGCCTCGCAGGTATTGCGCTCCAATTCATTTCGATATGCCGTGCGGCACGTGAAGCGGAGTTTGCTGAAAGAAGGCGTGTCACTGCCAGGGCGAGGAACCTTTATTAATCGATCTACATGACCAAACAGTTTGCCAACAAATCCAACGCAGACTCTTATGTCAGCGACCTGGAACTCGCCAAGCGCAACATTCATCTCCTCGCCGCCGCGCTTAATGCGTTTGAGGAAAGCCTAATCGCTTTTTTGTTGCCGGATGTTTTTGTCTGCGACAATGCTCCAGCGCTCTCAGCGAAGGGCTCTAAATCGTTTGATGATCATTCGCTTCCTTTCCCATCGCCCAGAAAGTTGTCCATCCAATAGGAGACGGAGTTAAATTAGGAAATTATAGAAGTAGCCTTTTTGGAGGCCGTTCTTCATCCCCTCAGGCTGGGTACCGCCCGAGTGGGATGAAGATTTTTTCAGATTCGGCAGCCCTCAGGCACCGACCATCACGCTGACTTCCGCGCTCCAAAGGCCTACCTGTTGGTCCCCCACCCGATAGATAGCCCTGTATTTCCACCGCGCTGGATTGGTCGGGTGCACGGCACTGTCCGTGTAACCCGGCGTGGTGTCGATGGTGACCAGAGTCCAGCCGTTGCCACGGTCCACCTGGATCTCACACTGGTCCAGGTATTTGGCATTCCCTTCCCAGCCCCAGCCGATCAACACGGACGATCCGCTCAGCTTCGCCGTTAGCGCCGGTTGCACCGTCGCCAGGTCCTGGCCCCCGTCCGTCGGTCCTTCGATGCCCAAGTCCATCCCGATGGCATCGGTGTAGCCCGCGGCGAGCTTCATTTCCTGCACCGCGTCGAAAATGCGGTTCAGCGCACCAGCCGGGCGCGGCACCACGGCGGGGATGGCCCCGTCAGCCGCTGGCAGCGGTGGGGGGA
>JBGSJM010000049.1:0-51168 GCA_041742015.1 Verrucomicrobiales bacterium
CGGTTCTGCGGAAGCGGAGGACGAGGCGATCCATCTTGGCGAGGAGGTCACTGATATCCCGGAATTTCGGGCGCAGGGCGGCGGTGAGGGCTTTGCGCTCGGAAATGGCGGCGGCGGGGTTGGCGACGAGGGCTTCAAAATCAGCGGTTTCCTTGGCGAGGAGGGTGGCATCCGCCGGAGTGAGACCATGCTCTTCAAGGGATACGGCGTCATCCGCCAGCGCGGCGGTGAGGGATTGGTGGAGGAGCCGGGCCTGGGCGATGAGTTCCACGTCGCGGAGGCGCTGCCAGTCGGACAGCGAGAGGGAGACCCGGGCGGCGTCAGCCTCGCGGCCTTGGTCCTCAAACCAGTCGGCCAGGGTTTCGGAGATTTCGTGGGCTGCGGTTTCGAGTTCCTGTTCCTCGCGCTCCTTGTCGAGAGCGTGGCCGGTGATGGTGGCCTGCTGGGCGGCGATGGTGTCGGTAAGGGCGCTCACCAGCGGCACCAGGGCGGTGGCGCGTTTGGTGAAGGCGACGGGCGACTGGTCTTTCCAGGCCGACTGGTGGTCTGGATTAGCAAGCAGGGCGACAATGGCAAGGTGCATGTTCTGGCGGTTGGCAAACTCGTTGGTCATATTTGTTTTTGGTTATAGGTGACAGATAAGATGGTAAACACGGCATTTTAAGTGTGCGAGAGACGTTTTCGCCACGAAATGCTGAGTAGCCTGTGTTCTGTTCAAATAGCCATCGTACCCTGTTCAATCAGCCATCGTACCCTGTTGAATTATATAACGTACCCTGTTGAATCAGAACGTTATTTGCGGAATTTGCGAAAATGCGATTGCGAAGGCCTGAGACGCGATTGCGAAGACCGAAGGGGCGATTGCGATGACCTGAGATGCGATTGCGAAGACCTGAGACGCGATTGCGAAGACCTGAGACACGATTGCGATGATCGAAGGCGCGATTGCGACGGCCGAAGGGGCGATTGCGACGACCGAAGGGGCGATTGCGATGACCGAAGGGGCTATTGCGGGGACCGAAGGGGCGATTGCGATGACCGAAGGGGCGATTGCGGGGACAAAAGGGGGATGCGACAAGTCAGTGGTTGTTGGGGATTGAAAGTTGATATTTCTGATTGCCAAATAATCAATAATCAATGAAGAATACCCTTGTATTTAACCCATGGGTAGATTTTACGGTCATCTTTTTTTGCTTGCGGTCGCCTTTTTCGGTCAGTTGAATTGGGCTGGATTAGTGGCGCAGGAAGGAATTGAAGCCCAGACGCCAGAGGTGGATGGGGTTGAGGATATGGCATCAGTCCGGGTGGATCACCTTGGTGTCTTATATGGAATCTATGTCCGGATGGGTGAAAGGGATAAGGCAACCATGATTCTGGAGGAGTTGCGGACCCGGGATCCTGTTCGTGCGCAAAAAGCTGAGGCGTTGGTCCTTTCCAGGGTTCCACAGGGTGATGATGGTGAAGAGGCTGAAGCTCGGCGGCTTTTACTTGAGAATGGCCCTGAAAAGGCGATTGCTTATTTGGAAAAGCTGAAGGCTGAGAAGTTCGTCTCGCAGCGTTTTCCTTATTCCGTTGTCCTAGCTGAGGCGTATTTGGCGGGAGGACGATATCAACAAGCCCGGAAATTAGTGGATACTCTGGTGGAGTCTGAGGCGACACCAAAGTTTGAAAAAGGGGCCGCTCTGGAGTTGAAGGCGGAGTTGGACCGGATCAAACCGGTCGAGGTGGTGACTACTTCGGTGGATCTGGATGGGGATGTGCCCTCCGCTGCAATGCAAAAGTCGAAGACGGCTAGCGCCGCGCGGGCTCGTTCTCAATCCATTCCAGTCGGGAGGGGGCATGAAGAGATGAATCCTGATACACTGGAAAAACTGGATTTATCTCTCAATCGGAGTCTTAAAGGTATTGTTGATTACCAGCATCACCCGGATGGAGATCTTTATGGGTTTCGCTTCGAGTATTCTCAATGTTTGCGGGATTGTCTGGAGGCAGGGATTCGAGCCCGGCACCATACCATAAATCTGGAAAACCGGAGCGACATCCGGTCGTTATCACTGGATCGTGAGGTCTATGATGCGGTCGTTTACCTTCGTCTGCATCGAGGGCAGGGGTATGGGGAAATCAGCGGGGGCTCGGGATCTCACGATTTAGGGGCGGTGGGTTTGACGGTGGGTAGGGATTTGAAACTGAAGAATGATTGGGGTTTCAAATTTAGCGGGGAGGTTAATCAGATGTTGGAGGACTCGATTCAAATGATGGCTCTAAATGCTACCGAAGATCACCTCCGCCTGGAATTTAATGCCAGGCGAGAGGGGCTGGAATTTTTGCTGCGCGGCGAAGCCCGGACGGTGGATCTAAGAGGTCAGGATATTGGCTCCGGGCAGTTGGCGGCTTGGTCGTTGAGTCAATTGATTTGGGAAAAGGAAGATTCCCAGGCGGAGATGCGGGTGTCTTATTTGGGAACATATTCGAGGTTTGATGGCGAGAGTATTCCGGCATCGCTCCAATCTTCATTGGGTATGACGGGGATCGGTGGGGTTGATGGGAATGAGTTTTTTTTGCAGAACATCAACCAGCAGGGACTGGCTTGGTCCTATCGGCAATCGTGTGGAACTGGCTTACAGTTTACGGGCAGTGTTGGAGCTTTGAGGGATTTTGAGGACGAAGAAGTTGATTTTTTTGCTTTAGTTGGAGCACATTGTTTTTCCTGTGAGTCACTTACGGTTGGGTTTGATGCGGGTTATTATTCTGACGGAAGTTTTTTCACCCAGGATGATGGCTCCCATTTGCGGCTCCAGACGCTGCTGCAAAAGAGGTTTTAGAAAATAGTTAAGGAACCTAAAATTTAGAATTATTTGGACTTGCCGGCGGTGTTATGATAGGGCCAGTTAGATTCGGTAGATGGGCACGAAGCGCTATATTTTTGATATTCTGATACTCTCCGGTTTGATATTGCTGGTGAGTTGGGTTTTCCGGAGAGCTGATCCCGGCTGGTTTCAGTTTCAGCAGGCTTCGATCTGGTTGATTATTCCATTACTGGCCGGGGGGCGGTATGGTTTTGTCGGCGGGTTGTTGGCCAGTGCTTTTTCCGGGGTGGCGGCGACGGTTGCCCAGGTCTATTTCTCCGGTGCAAATTACCACCATTTGCTGAGCGATAATCCGGGATATTATGTGGCCCTGCTGGTCACTGGGGCTCTTACCGGACTAACTCACCGCATGGTAGAGGGGAGCCGGTCGGATCTGGAAGGGCAAATTTTGGATTTGTCGAGGGAGCGTGATCTATTGTCCGCCAACAATCTGCTTTATCGCGAAAACGAAGCTCAACTGCAAAGCGCTTTGGCCTCTCACCAAATCGCGTTTTGTTCCATGACTCGGGCTGCTGATCTGGTCCTACAATCTCCCCAACCAGTCGAGGAGGGTCTCTTACCTTTGATTCAGGAGCGCTTCGGTTTGCGTTCAGCAGCGCTCTATCGGTCGGTTTCTGGATCGGAACGTTTTGAGCGGGTGAGTGTGCTCGGGCCGGAGGCCGGAGTTTTTGCTGATTCATTTGACCTGTCAAATGCTCCGGTGTTGATGCGAACCGCCGTAGAACGAGGGGAGTTGGTGACCTGTCGCAGTTTGTGGCCTGATGCAGGGGAATCGATGAATTCACAACCTTTCCTGGCGGCTTTACCAGGAAAGGACCGGACGGCGGCTGGAAGCCACCGCTACGTCGGATCAGAAGAGAAAACCGGAGTTCCCAATTGTGTGTTGTTAATTCGAGACATGGAGTTTGAAAATATCACATGGGAAAACTTTGCGAGAATGGAAGCCATTTTCGATTATGTGATCGCTGGTTCGGTAAACAAGAAAACATTGGCACCGTCATGAATAGTTCCCGTGTTTTTTCGATTAGTTTGGCCCTGGCCCTATGTTTGGTGGGCGGAGTAGATCTGTATGCTATTTTCCGGGTGGTAAATGAAACGGGAGAAGGTGCCATCAAGGAATTTGCGATCTTTCACTTGGGCGCGGTCTTGGCGGGAGTTTTTTTGGTGCTGGTTTTTCGGGGCGGTGGGACGCTGGCGAATTTCAGTGGTTTGGTTGGATTCCTTGTCCCCGTCGCTGGTTTTTTTGCGACTGCCTTGTTTCTGTTTTTCATTCGCAGGGGAGAGACTGTTAAGTCAATTGAGCAACCTTTTATCGTGGGAAATCCCTCTCGCTATCGAACCGCACCGGATTCTCCAGGGCAACCAATTGAGGCAGGGACGGATGAAGGGCGACTGGCCACGCTGAGGTTGAGGCATGTTGAATCGCGAGAGGCGGTATTAAATCTTCAAAGGATGAGGTCTGAACCCGACCCGTTTACCAGTTTATATGCCAGTGGTGCGCTGGAAACGCAGATGGGATACATGGAAAATCGCATTTCCCAGTTGCGAAATCAGGTGAAGACTTTTCCAGAAGATCTCCGAGGCAAGCGACTTCTCGCCGAAGCTTTGATCAATCAATTGGGGTTGATTGACCCCAAAGTGGAAACGGGAGAGGGTTCCAAAACAATGAAAGAAGCGGAGTCCATCCTTGCAAGTCTGGGTATTTCGAGTGCGAAACTGGAATTGATGATGGCGATGAGGGCGGCCGATCAGTTGATCCACAAGGGTGATTGGGAAAGTGTAATTGAAAAACTCGGTGGGGAGGTACCATTGGCGGTGGCTGGATTTTGGAGTGGCAAATCTCCGGGGCAGAGTAGCTCATTCATTTCATAATCATGGTCGGGAAAAAAGCGAAAGAAGTCGACGTTTGTTTAATTCTCGAGGGAACTTACCCTTACGTGCGTGGTGGGGTGTCAACCTGGGTGCACCAAATCATCACCGCCCTGCCGGAATTGAGTTTCTCGGTTTTTTACATCGGCTGGGAAAAAGAGCCGGGGGTGCGTTATCAATATGATCCTCTCCCGGAAAATTTGCTGGAGGTGAAAGAGGCTTACCTTTGTGACTATGGGGCTGGTCGTGGCAAGTCGTTCTCGAATAAAAAATATAACGAGGCGCTAGACCAACTTGATCAACTTTCAAACGGGGGGCTGGTAGAATCGGGAGAAATCACCAAATTGCTTCAATCTCTTGCTGAAGTGGCAGAGGGACGAACTTTTGAATCGGCCTGGGGAAGTGAACGTGCCTGGGCGAGTCTTATGGATTTCTATGACCGGAGATTTGATGGGCATTCCTTTGTTGATTTCTTTTGGGCGGTAAAAAACATGGCGCATCCGTTCTGGTCTGCGCTGAAATGCGTCTTAGAGGTGCCTAAGGCGAGGGTGATCCACAGTGTGTGCACCGGCTATGCAGGGATGATCGGGGCGCTGGCCGCAAACCGCCAGAGTCGGCCTTTTCTGCTTTCGGAGCACGGCGTTTATGTGCGGGAGCGGGTTAAAGATCTCTTGAAGAGGGAATGGACTCCCAAAGGGCAGACTTTGCATTTATATCCGACTGATCCCGGGATCAGTCCGCTTACTCGCCTTTGGATGGAATTTTTTCTGGTGACCGGAAGGATTGCCTATGATTCTGCAGGGCAAATTGTGTCCCTTTTCCAAAAAAATAAGGATATTCAGGTAAGTTTCGGTGCGAAGGAGGAGCGAATTCAAATTATACCCAATGGAATCAGTCTGGAAATGTTTCAGGGACCGCTAAATCGTCGTCGCGAACGGCGGTGGAGCAACCGGGAGAAAGTGGTTGTGGGATTTTTGGGGAGGATTGTTGCGATCAAAGATGTCCGGATGCTGATTAGGGCAGCGGCTCAGGTGTGCCGTGAGTGCCGGGAGGTTGAGTTTTTGCTGGTGGGTCCCAAGGACGAAGATATCGAATACGCCGCGGGCTGTGACGCCTTGATTGTTGAGCTGGGTATCGGTGCACAGGTGAAGATGCCGGGTGGCGTTTCAAATCCGCACGAGATTCTTCAAGAATTTGATATCATGGTTTTATCGAGTGTGAGCGAGGGGCTGCCTTTCGCTATTATCGAAGCATTTGCCATGGAAATGCCGGTTGTTTCGACAGATGTCGGTGCCTGCCATGAGTTAGTTTTCGGCAGAAACGATGAAGCTACAGAAATAGGGCCGGCTGGGGAAATCGTTCCGGTGGGTGATTCGTCCGCGCTCGCGAACAGTTTGATAAAACTAATCAAAGATTGGAATCTTCAAGATCAACTGGGACGTGCGGGAAGGAAACGGGTCGAGGCTCATTATCTGGAGAGTGATGTCGTATCTGCCTACAAAACTCTTTACACTCAAAATTATTGCTAATTCCTCCCTATGACCGAAATCGCCAATCGACTGGGAACTCTTCTCAAGCCAAACAGTATAACAGCCTGGCTAAGTGCCTACGGATACGCTGGGCTGATCAGTTGCGGCCCTTGGGTGATTTCAATTTCGGCGCTTGCGATTACGAATACTCTGATTCGTGACATCCTTCCCATCGAGCAACGGGATTTGTTTTCGACTACGACAACTTATGCTTATGCTCTTTCGCTTATTTTGACCGGGCCCTTACAACTCATCGTCGCCCGATATGCTGGTAATTTGATTGCAAATGGCAAATCTGGCGGGCTTTTTTCATCGGCGATAGCTGCGCTTACCCTTGCCGGAGTCGTCGCAATGCTCGGTGCTGCTTTGGTCTTTGGCTGGTATACTTCTGGATCGTTGGTCTATAAGTTTGCTTCTGTGTCTTTGACGGTGCAGGTCGCCATGGTGATTGTTTCAGTGGTGTTTCTCGGAGCGCTTCGGAAATTTCATTTGATCCTTACTGCGTTTGCCTTGGGGTATGCCGTAGGCTCGATTGGGGCCGTGGCAGTGGCTCCACGTTTCGGGGTGCCAGGAATCATAGGTGCGTTTACTCTGGGACACCTGGTTATCATGTCGATTCTATTGATTGGCCTGGCCCGAGAATCGAAGGTAGGCTTTCCAAGCTGGGGATTTATGGCCCTTTTAGTCAAGATTCCGGCACTTGCGTTAACGGGACTTTTCTACAACCTCGGAATTTGGAGCGATAAATTCCTTTTCTGGTGGCTTAGTAATCACAGTATCTCGGTCGATGGGATTCTCCGGGCTTCTCCAAACTACGATGTGGCGATTTACCTGAGCCTGTTGTCGATAATTCCGGGATTTGCAACCATGTTTTTCTTCATGGAAACAGATTTCACCAAGTCCTTCCTTCATTTTTTTGATCAGGTTGATCGCGGGGGGGCACTTTCTCAACTTGAGGATGCCAAACTGAAGTTAATGAAGTCGATTCAGGAGGGGCTCAAACAGTTGATCACGGTTCAGGGAATTACCACGGTGTCACTTCTGCTTTGCGCAGCTCGTTTGGCGGAGAGGCTGGGAATTGGGGCACTTCAGCAGGGCGTTTTTAGCGTTACGATCATTGGAACCTGCCTGCTTTTGATTTTCCTTTTTGTTCTCACAATTCTTTTTTATCTGAACGACATCAAAGGCAGTTTAATATCCACCGCAGTCTTCTTTTCGACCAATACCACATTGAGCTATTTCACGCTGCGTACCGATGAGGCCTGGCATGGGTACGGCTTTTTAGCTGCATCCAGTATTGCATGTCTTACGGCTATGGTATTTGCCAACCGCGCCTGCGGTTCCTTGGAATACCGAAGTTTTCGGAAAGGTAGCTCAGATAGTTAACTTTCGATACGGATTGCCTTAATCCGCACCGATTTGTCAAAGATTCTGGGTTATTCGCTTTCCTTCTTTGCCCCTCCAATTCCCAGCACTTTCATTGCGATAACTGCGCCACCGGCCAGGACCCCCAATGCAATAGGAATAATATAAAAGGGGAACGACTTTTCCTCGACTGGAGGGCGGGATGATGCTGTGGACTTCGTTTTACTGACTGTCTTTTTGGGTTTCTTTTCATCTTTGCTCTCCTCTTTCACCGGTTTTTCTGGCTTTTTGGCAGTGGCGAGCAAATCGAAATCATCAACCGCAGCGGCTTTGGGTTCTTCGGTTGGAAGAGGTTGGCCATCTGTTGTAGGCGTGGTTGCAGTCAAATCCGTCGAAACTGCCGGGCTCTCATTTTCTTTTAAGTCCGCTGCTAGTTTGTTGGATTTTTGGGAATCCGCTGCGGCTTTGGCGATGGCTTTTTGTTCCGCCTCCTTGGCATTAACTTTGGCGAGGAGAGCACTGGCATAGTTAGTGCGACCACCTTTGGGAGAGGAGCTGGGCCGAGCTTTGCCGGGCGCGGTTGGAGCAGCTCTCACTTCAGTGGGCATGGAAGTTGCGCTAGCTAGTTGAATTTTCGCCTCGGCCAGTTTTCCAAGTTTGATTAGTTTATCGACTTCCAGAAGTGCATCAGCGCGGGCTTTGATGGCAGCCGCTTCGTAGCGTTGAATTCGGTTGTATTCACCAAGGGTGAACTGAATGTAGCTGTCGAGATTTGGGGCTGATCTCGGGTTGACCCGAGTCCATTTGATTTTGGCTTTTTTGTCAGCTTCCACCTGCGCGCTGTAATCCGCCTCTTCGCGGGCCCGGGCGTTTTCGACGCTTTGGCGGGCAACCACATCTAGTGCGTTTTTACTGGCTTCCCATTCGGCATTTTTTACATCGACGTCTCTTCGCATCCCTTGAAGTTGGCGACCCAGATTTGGGAGAACTTGTTGCGCCAGGCTGACAGCTTCGGCAAAGGCTGGGGTGCCAAAATAGTTATTTTCAAGGGTTTCGAAGTCCCTCATCGCCGAAATGTTGTTGAGATAGCGGCCCCCACTCTGGTTACTTCTCATTCTAAAAAGACCAATTTTCGATTCAATATGTTCGGGAAAGTCGTTTCTGTCCTGGGGAGTGAACCATTCATTGTCCAATTTGATGTTCCCCCGTTCGACTTTGTCCAGTTCTTCCTCGAGCGTTTTTTTGATTGCTTCAACTTTTTCCTTGTGTCGGCTGGAGGGGTGTAGGCTCAGAAAGGCTTCCGGCCCAGTGGTGATCATGGAGCGGTATTGATCGGCCGTGATTAGCGAGCCAGTTGGAACCATCACTTGGACTTTCGAGAAAAGAACATCATCAGGAGCAGATTTTACGATTTCAGCCACATCTGCCATCGCCACGGTTTTGGTCTCCTTGATCTTATCGGTGATGGTCACTTCGATTTTGACCATGTCAGGGGTTTGCAGGGTGATTTTCCCATCGTATTGAGTACCTGACTTTAGTTTTACCGTGTCGGCTAGAATCGCATTCATCCCCGGAAGAAACAGGACGGTTAGTAGAAACAATAAGTGATTTTTGTGCATGACTTTGATTTAGGAATAGGTAATAGAACTAATCATACCAAGATGGGACGGGTAAGACAATTATTTTTGAGATGATAATTTGTGAAAGCCGCCATGAATTGAGATTGATTCACGTTGAAATATTGTGGATGAGATCGGCTTTTTTTTGCAATGGGGATCTTTTTAGGAATAGCCAGCCAAAAGGGTGGTGTTGGAAAAACGACAATGGCCGTCAATTTAGGGTTTTCGCTGGCCCAGCGGGGTTGGCGAATTCTTTTGGTGGACGCTGATCTTCAGGGTGGACTTGGCTTTTCTTTGAATGAAAAGGCTAAGGATTGTTACGGTCTGTTCGATGTGCTGTTGAATCCTGGTTGGGAGCAGTCGATTGCCCAGTTCCCGATTTCAACTTGTATGAACCAAATGGAACTCATTACCCGGGGGACCCGGGATAGTCTTGATAAAGTCCTCTTTGATATGGACGGGGGGTGGTCGTCCCTACCCCGGATGCGGGTTTGCCGCAGTGCGATCAATTCACTGGGACATGATATCATTATTTTCGATACCTCATCTGGAATTAGCAAACTGGGAATGAGCGTCTGTGGGGCGATGGATATGGTTCTGGTTCCAGAGCATCCGAGTCCACTTTGCACGAGGAGCTTGCCACAAATGCTGCGGATGTTATCTTGTTCCAGGCAAATGGGAGGTAATCAAAAACCCGAAATCGCTGGTTTTGTTTTTTCGATGGCGGATAGGAATGATGCGATTTCATTTGAGGAACAACGACATTTCAGGCAATTATTGCCCCGTGAACTAGTTTTAGATACGGTAATTCCCAAGCACCCGGATGTGATGGAAGCTACCAGAATCGGAGTGCCTGTGGGAATGCTAGATCAAAGGCCCGGTGGCCCGGCCTCGTTTTTTGATCAACTGGCAGCGGAGCTGGAGCCCCGGATTGGTTTGGGGTATCGGAGCCATTATCCGGGTAGTTGATAGGGTGTAAAGATGAGTGATTCGTGGATAGACAAAAAGGAGTTAAATGATCTGGTCTCGGGACTTGCTCCGGGAAGTGGGCTGGTGTCCCGGCATTCGCCAGAGGATATTTTCGAAGATATCCCATCGCTTCACATGCCGAGGGGCTATAACCAGGCAGCGAGTTTTCCGGCGCAACAGCCCGCTCAAATCTACCATCAACATCCGATTTATGCGCCATTCGAAACACAATTTCCAGTTGTCCAACAGCCGCCGGTAAATCCCTCGCAGTCATCAAATTCCCCTCTCCAAGTGCTCGTGAAAAGGTCTCGTCCAGACAGTTTTCCTCAGACTTCACCTGCGGATGGTCTAAAGAAAATCGCATCACCTTTTGCTTTGGATGAAGATGAAGATGAAGATGAAGATGAAGATGAAGATGAATTCAATGAGATCGAAACCCAAATTGAGCATCTTGCTTCCGAAACGTCCAAAGCTTTACAAGCCCTTCAGGAAATCCGACATCGGGCTGATGTGAATGGTTTGGTCGTTCAAGCAACGACCAAAGAGCGGACCCATATTCAGGTTTCAGCCCCCCCCGTGGGAAAGGAGCCTCATGGGAAAATCCGTCCTCAGGATCGAATTCCTCTTGATGTGGTGGTGGATTCTCACCTTTCTCTGAAGGGGCGGCTCCGCTCGCTCTTTGAAATTTTGAATGCTTACGTTGGCATGGAGGAAATGCTGGTGGTCGATCGTGATGGTTTTGCTTTGTTCGCTAGTGATCCCTGTGATGCTGTTCGGCAGAATGTCGGGACTTTTTTGAAATCCATTCAGACGGTTTATGATTCTGGAGCGGAGGCGCGCCACCATACCTGCTCGCAATTGGCGGTTGAGAATGGCAAATGGCTCTGCATCATCTCGACAGATGGCGAAATTAGCGACAAGTTTCTCCTGAAAGGCTTGCTGCCAGCTCCCCTTGACCGCCCTGAAATTTATGTTTTGGTCGAACTGCTCAATGAAGTTTTGCGCCCAGAACCAGCCTGAAATTTAGAGGATTTTGAGAGACGAGATTTCCATATTTTTCTCCAATCCGGCCACTGATCCACTCGGTTATGATTGTGTTGAGGGGAAGATTCTCTTTGATAGGGATGGAGTGACCCTCCGCTTCAAACTAAAGGATCGTGCATTTCGAAAGATCGATCCCGTGGTGATTAGATTTTCATATTCCGAGGTGGAAAAGTTAACCTGGAACTCGAAACTTCTCGGTCCAAAGACTCTTAGATTTCGAACCCGTGGAACGGACAAATTAAAAAATTTTCCCGGCGCAGAAGTTGAGCAGGTCGTGCTTTTTGTGGAAAAAATCTCCCGTGGTGATGCGGCCAAAGCGCCTGAATTTGTCGAGTATTGGCAGTCGGAAGCCATTTTGCAGGAGCAGGAGGAACGACTGAAGAAATCACGGGAAGATATGCTCTGATCTCAGGTTATCGGTTACCGAAAAAAAGATAGGCCATGGCAATTGCTCCGATGATTCCCGCCAGATCAGCAATCAAACCTGCCACCAGGGTGTAGCGCGTCCGAACCACTCCAACAGCCCCGAAATAAACTGCCAGGACGTAAAAAGTGGTTTCTGTGGAGCCCTGAATGGTGCAGGCAAGGGACCCGACAAACGAGTCAACTCCGTGTGTCTGCATGGCATCTACCGCTGCCCCGCGGGCTCCAGAACCGCTCAGTGGCTTCATTAAGGCAACCGGGAGAGCATCCACCCAGCGGGAATCACCGAAAGGACTGAAAACGAAACGAAAGGCCGAAATCAGGTAATTCATGGCTCCGGAGGCCCGAAAAACTCCAATCGCGGCAAGCATGGCGACCAGGTAGGGAATGATCTTCACTGCCACATCAAATCCCTCTCTTGCTCCTTCAATGAACGATTCAAACACGTTAATTTTCCGGAAGGCCGCAAGCAGAATGAAAGAAATGATGACCCCAAAAATAATAGAGGCACCCAGAAGAGATGACTGGTCTGCCATCGGTCCGGGAATTTGACTGGTTAATTCGGTGATTCGGCTGTTTTGTATTGAAGTGGCCGCAGATCCGAGGGACTGGAGTTCCTTTAGCTCAGAAAGCAGAAGTTCCCTTAGCGGAATCCATTCAAGGTCAATTTTCCGAAAGTATGCCACGATACCTCCAATTACTAGCGTTACGGCTCCGAGATAGGCGAGGAGCACAGGTTGAAACAGATTAATTTTTTGGATCAGGCAGACTGCAATAAGCCCAACCAGTGTTGAAAAATAGGTGGCAGCGAGGATCGGGATAAAAATATCGGTTGGATTGGCGGCACCATTGGCGACCCGCAAGGCGATGATCGAAACCGGTATTAGAGTCAGGCCCGAAGTGTTCAGCACGAGAAACATAATTTGGGCATTGGTGGCGGTGCCTTTTTCAGGATTTAACTCCTGCAGTTGATTCATTGCCTTTAATCCCAAAGGCGTCGCCGCATTGTCGAGGCCGAGCATGTTTGCCGAGAAGTTCATCATCATCAAGCCCATTGCCGGGTGATTTTTTGGGATTTCGGGGAAAAGCCGGCTGAAAAAGGGTGAAACCAGTCTGGTGAGGATTTGGATGGCACCGCCGTGCTCCCCGATTTTCATGATTCCCAGCCACAGAGCCATGACTCCAATCAAACCCAGGCAAAGATTAACCGAAACTTTGGCGGATTCGTTGAGCGAATTAACCATCGCCGGAAAGATTGAAAGGTCCCCCTGAAACAGCTTCAGCAATGCCACCAAAAAACCGAAGGAAAAAAGCCCGATCCAGATATAATTGAGAATCATGGTGTCGAAAGGTTTAGATATCCTTCTTTAAGATAACCTCTGCCTTAAAAGTGTTGATATATTGATCCCAGTCAAAATCAGTGACATCGTGTTTCCCAGTGCGCAGATGGTATCGAATATCCTTACCCATGCCCTGCCTTCCGAGAAGTTCGTAAACAGGACTGGCGAGTAGTCCAGAGAGGTATTCGCCCTTCGGATCAGCCCATAGATCTTCGGAGGCGGAACCAATATGCAGGGGGCGGGGAGCCATCAGTGCCATCAATTGGTGTTGATCAATCGGGAGTGCATTTTCATTTTCGTTGTATTCGGGGAAGCGATCATTAAACCAGTGGGGAAAAGTTGTGTTGATTCTTTCAACCCGCTCCCCAAAGCGGCGGCGGTTTAAGGCCGCTCCTCCGCAGCCTGAGTTGTTGGATATAACCATGGCGAATCGTTCATCAGTGGCCCCCGCCCAGAGAGAGGTCTTTCCGAGCCGGGAGTGACCAAAAACGGCCACTTTTTTGGCGTCGCAAAGTGGATCCGTTTCCAGATAATCAAGCGCCCGGCTCAAGGCCCAGGCCCATGTCGCGATTGTGCCCCATTCTGATCCCTTGGGTCTTCCGAAAAGGGAGTGAACACCGTTTTCGAAGCCATCATCAAAATCGGGATCCACATCTCCGTAATAAATCGTCCCGAGGGTGATGCCGTTGGCTACGAATTTTTCCACCGGCCAGCGGGTTGAGGTTCCGCGCCCTTTGTCGGTTGCTTGGTTGTTGACCACGGTGCCGTCCCTTTTTCGGTCAGGCACCCAGGAATCGGGCAGGGAGATTTCAGTGGTGGGGTGGATGGTGTGATTTCCACCAAAGTTGTAACCAAGAAAAGTTGGGGAGCCACCTTCAGCGCCTTTAGGAGCAATCAGGAGCAGATTCATGGAGGGTCCATCAGCTTTGGCAAAATGAATTCGGATTTCTTTGAGCACCGCTTTGCCCTCCAGAAAATCTACCTCCTTTATAACTTTGGGAAAAATTTCATTGGTCACATTTTGAGGTACGCTGCCGTAAATGTGATCGGTGAAGAGGTCTAGAATCTCTTTGCGCCGTTTAATCCAATCGGCAGGAGACTTTACTGGGATGCCGCTTTCAAAAACCAACGGATCTGGGAGGGTAAAGGATGGCACCTTCGCTTCATCATAGATGACAGGATCCATCGCTCCTGAAATTTGAATTAAAAGGCTCGTGCTAAATGCTGCGATTAAATTTTTCATGCTTTGGATGATGGTAAGGAGGCGGATTTATGTCAATTGCAGCATCAAGTAAATTAATGCAAGTGCGCAATTTTCGAACCTTGCCGGTTATGGGGGGCCTGCTGACCGTACCCTGTGCAATCATCGACTGTACCCTGTTTAATTTGTTACGGTACCCTGTTGAACCGAATGCTCGCTCAAAAAGGCAGTACTACCCGATCTACGATTTTTTCGTTGGCTCCTACCACAGACTGGGGCCAGATCACAGAACGGGTTACCTCCGTCCCGGCACCGATAGTGGCTTCTGCTCCGATCGATGATGTGGAATCGATCACGGCTGTTTCATGGATTTTTGCGCTGGGGTGAATACGGCATTTGTTTGGTTCCAAGCCGAAGGAAGGGAAATTCGTGTGCGCGAGGAGTTCCAGAGCGGCAAGGTAGGAGGGAATGTCACCGAGGTCGCTCCAACGCCCGGTATCAATGACTACGCCGCCGACTTTCTGCTCATTTTGGATTGCTTTAAGAAAGGGAAGAACAACTGATTCGATCTTGCCTGGTTTAAGGTAAGACAGAAAGCGCGGCTCGACGATGTAGATACCGGTGAACTGAAAAAGTTCGGTGGATTGAGTCTGGAGCGCATTTCGCATATCGGTGACTTTTCCGGTCCGGGTATCGAAGGCCACATTGCTGTTGGCCCCGCCGGAACGGAGGATAAGGGTGACAAGATTACCTGATCGGTGATGAGCTTCAACTGCCGTAGCGAGCGGTAAATCCGTGAGGATATCGCCGTTGTAGACGAGAAAAGGGGCATTCTCCGGGAGCCAGTCGCGAATGTTGTCGAGTCCGCCGGCGGTATCGAGGAGCACCTCCTCATGCCGGAATTCGAGGCGGCAACCCCGGTAGGTTTTATCAGGAAAAAGCTCGTCGTATTTCCCAGCGGCATGGTGGGTGTTGACCATAAAGTGTCTGGTCCCCAGATCATGGAGCAAATGATCAAAGGCGAAGGAAATCAGAGGCGCATTCCAAACCGGAACCAGCGGTTTCGGTAGAAAGTTGGTCAGGGGACGTAATCGGGTACCTAACCCGGCCCCGAGGATAAATGCCTGAGAGATCAAAGAATCGGTTGCCATTTGGGAGGAGATTCGATGCCGGGAGGTGAAAAGTGAAGTTAAAAAAGCGATATTTTGTCCTGCGTCAGCGCCTTTCACCGACTATCGTGACCGCGTTCCATGGAACTGACTCAATTTACCGACTACTCGCTCCGAACCCTAATCTTTGTAGCTCTCAAAAAGGGCGAATTGGCATCGATCAAGGAGATTTCCCATGCTTACTCGATTTCCAGAAACACCCTGAACAAGGTGGTGCACGGACTCTCGAAAGCGGGCTATCTGGAAACGTTTCGGGGCCGGGGCGGCGGGTTTAAACTGGGCAAAGAGCCAGGAGAAATAGGCATCGGAAAAGTTGTCCGTGAATTGGAGGGCATCGCGGTCGTGGAGTGTCTCCGTCGCCAAGGCGGAAATTGCTGCATCGCCGGGGTTTGCAAACTGCAGGGTGCTCTGCGCCGGGCCACCGAAGCCTTTCTGGGGGAATTGGACAAGCTCACGCTGGCTGACTTGATTACCAATGAACGTGAACTCCACGATCGATTTAAAAAGTAGCGTCCACAAAAATCGCAGAATTTCCGTTTGATTTTAACATGTATTTCAAATACATGTTTACTGTATTGTTTAAAAAATTGAATGAAAACACACAAGAAAATCGTTGCCTGTCTTTTATTTTTAATTGGTTCTGCCGCTGCTGGACTCTTTGCCCAGGAAAAACTAGTTGATCCGAAAAGCATCTATGCACGGTTGGGAGGGCAGGCATCCATTGACGCAGCTGTTGATATTTTCTACAAGAAAGTGCTCGCAGACGAGCGGGTCAATTATTTGTTTGAGGGCGTAAGTATGTCCGCCCAGATTCGGAAACAGAAAGAGTTTCTTGGTGCTGCGTTCGGAGGACCGGTGGCTTGGAAGGGTAAGAATATGAGGGACGCCCACAAAAACCTTGCTCTAACCGAAGAACATTTCGGAGCAATTGTAGGTCATCTTGCTTCGACCTTGAAGGATTTGAAAGTGGATGAGGGTCTGACCGCAGAGATTATGGCCCTGGTGGGTTCGACCAAGGACGATGTATTAAATAAACCGAAGCCAGTCGGAAAAGAGTAGGGGTATTGTGAAAAAATTTCCACTTCTGGTGTTTATTGTTTATCTGAATCTACCTGGTGTATATTCCCAGGAGCCTGCCTACGAGCAGGCTCCCATCTTATATTCCGAATCCGAGCCAGTAACCCGGCTCACCAAGATCCGGGATCGAATCGAGCAGGGGGAAGATCTTTTGTCCGGCGCAACTGGTCAGGAGAAACTTGGCAAGTTGCTCACGCTGCTAGAGGTACCATTGGAGTCGCAGGTACTGGTCTATTCAAAAACGAGCGCTCAAAACAGTTTGATCGCTCCGGAACATCCCCGTGCGATCTATTTTTCTGACAATGCCTATGTCGGCTGGGTTCAGAACGGAAACATCGAGGTAATCACCTTTGATAAAAAGCTGGGCATGGTGTTTCATCTGTTGGATATTACGCAGGGAAACAAGGTGAAGTTTATTCGGGATCAATCCTGTCTAAATTGTCATGGCGAATCATCAACCAATAACTGGCCCGGGATTATGGTGCGCTCGGTTTTTCCGCAAAAAAATGGACAACCGCTTTATCACGCAGGGACGTATCGAACCGATCACAGCAGTCCGTTGGAAGAGCGATGGGGCGGCTGGTATGTGACGGGAGACTCCGGCAAACAATCCCATCTCGGCAATATCCTCGCTCAGGAAGACGCTGGAACACGCAAGGTGACCTATCAACCAATGGCTCTGGCTGCTGTCAAATCGCTGGACGGGCTATTCCCAACCGAACCTTATCTCGCTGGTGGGTCGAGCGACATGGTTGCATTGATGATTCTGGAACACCAGGTCAGTGTCCACAATGCTCTGGTCGAGGGTAATCTGGCGGCGAGACAAACGCTATACCGTCATATCAAGATGAAAGAGGTCTTTGGCGAGGCTCCAGATTCTCCCATGTCAGAATCCAATCAAAGTGTGCTGGACTCTCAGGCAGAAAGAATCGCAGGGAAGTTACTCTTTGCCGATGAACAAATCATGAAAGACGCCGGGGTGGAGGGAGCGGTAGCGTTTCAGCAGGCATTTGCAAGAAACGCGCGTTTTAATCGGGACCGGCGTTCATTGAAAGACCTGCGGCTTTACGAACGATTGTTCAAATATCGGTGCAGCTATCTGATTGATTCAGAGGCGTTCCACCACCTGCCGCAGGAGCTGAAAATTCGGGTATGGGCCAAATTAAGCGCTGCGCTGGCTGTTCCGGCGAGGGGAGATTCCAAATACCAACATTTGAGTGATTCTGAAAAAGTGCGAATCACGGAGATTTTGGAAGATACGATTCCGACTTTTTCGAAGTAATCACAACGGCTCGTTTGGGATAGGGCGGGGTTCGATTTTTCTTCAAGTTGCCGTATATTCGAGTTTCTGATGCGAAAAATGGCTATCAAGCTGCTCGAAACGATCCGTAATGCAGGGCATACCGCCTATTTTGCGGGTGGTTGCGTTCGGGATTCTCTTATGGGCCGAGAGCCGAAGGATTATGATATCGCGACAAGCGCAACTCCGGATCAGGTAAAAACTCTTTTTCCGGATGGTGATACGATCGGGGCTCATTTTGGAGTGATCCTGGTAAAAAGGGGTGGGTTCCATTTTGAAATCGCCACCTTTCGACAGGATGGGGAGTATTCGGATGGACGCAGGCCGGATTCGGTGAGGTTCTCTGATGCAGAAAACGATGCTTTGCGGCGGGACTTTACGATCAACGGTCTGTTTGAGGACCCGATCACGGGTGAAATTGTCGATTTTGTGGGCGGGAGGGAAGATCTGGCGGATCAGGTGTTGCGGGCTATCGGAGAGCCTTCACAACGTTTCGCCGAAGATTATTTGCGTCTCCTCCGGGCGGTTCGCTTCGCGGCGGTCCTGGATTTCAAAATTGACGTTCGAACGTGGCTGGCCATCCAGGATGGCGCGAGGAACATTGCCCAAATTGCTCCAGAGAGGATTCGGGAGGAATTGGATAAAATTTGGCGGCATTCCAATCGGGGTGCTGGATTTGATTTGCTGGTCGAATCCGGGTTGATGGCAGTTATTCTTCCCGAGGTGAGTGCTTTGCAGGGCTGCGGTCAGTGGACGCCAAGGCATCCCGCGGGTGATGTCTTCCAGCATATCCGGGACATGTTGAACCAGTTGCGTCCAGAGGCGAGCTTGACACTGGTTCTTTCGGTGATTTTTCATGATATCGGGAAACCTGCGACTCGGAAGGTTGAAAGCGATTTTGTTTTGTTTCCAGAGCATGAAATGGTTGGAGCGGTGTTGGTGGAGATGATCTTGAAACGTCTGAAGTACTCCAATGTGGTAATCGAGACGGTTACTCAACAAGTACTTCAGCATATGTCGTTTCGACAGGTGAAGTGGATGCGGCAGGCCTCGCTAAAACGATTGATGGCACGCCAGACATTTGATGAAGAGTTGGAACTACACTGGGTCAATTGCCTGTGTGGTGATGGTTGTCTGGAAAATTACGAATTTTTACTGCGAAAGAGGGAGGAGTTCGCCCATCAACCGCTGATTCCAAAGCCTTTTTTGAATGGGCATGATCTACTGGCGAGAGGAATTCCGCCTGGACCCGGAATTGGGGTAATTCTCACGGAGGCGCACGATTTGCAGATTGAGGGCAATTTTGCCTGCCGGGAAGAATGTCTGAGTTGGTTGGATAAAAGGCTGGTCATGGTTAATCAAAGGTGAAATGCGTTCTTCGGGACTTGATGTGGTTGCCTTTTTTGACATTCGCTGGCTTATCCGCCAGATTGGGGCGTAAATTTATGAAATATCTTAGTTTTTGCGCATCAGTTTTTAGTCTTCTTTTGCTGTCCAGTGGGTTATCAGCACAACAAACGGCTCCGCCCAGCACCATGGTGTGGTATGATGGCAAGGATATTGGGATGGAAGGTCGGGCCTGGCCTGTGACTGAATTGGCAGCGACCTATGATCGACTTCCTGCCAAAGCCCAAGATGTAGTGCGTGGGGCGGTCTGGAATTTGAGCCGCCAGAGCGCAGGGCTGAGTTTCCGGTTTGTAACGGATGCGACCTCAATCACCATCAAATACACCCTGGGCAGCGACAAGGTTGCCATGCCGCACATGCCAGCAACTGGAGTGAGTGGCATTGATCTCTACGCCCTGGATGAAAAGGGAAAATGGCGTGGGTGGAGGTAAGCCGACCTGCTGGAAAAGAAGTTGAGTTTAAGGTCGAGGGCCTGGATAAAGGCAAGCGCACTTACCTTGCCTATCTTCCTTTGTATAATTCAGTGGCTAGTCTGAGTATTGGGGTGCCTTCAGGGAGTTGGTTTGAGACAATTGCTCCCCGCCCCGAAAAGCCGGTTGTGTTTTATGGGACATCAATCACCCACGGTGCCTGTGCCTCCCGCCCGGGAATGACTCATCCCGCCATTCTGGGGCGGCGACTCAATCTTCCTGTTATAAACCTGGGCTTTTCGGGTAATGGGAGAATGGAACCGGAAGTTGGAGTTCTTCTCGCCGAGATAGACGCTTCGGTCTATGTAATTGATTGTCTGCCCAATATGGACCAAAAAGAAGTCGCCGAAAATGCTGGGACCCTGGTCCGCAGCCTTCGCGAGGCTCGGCCGGAAACACCCATTATTCTGGTTGAAGACCGGACCTATGGGAATGCCTGGATTCAAATATCCAAACGACTTCGTCACGAGGGAAGTCGCAGCATGTTATTGAAAAATTTTGACGAGCTTGTTTCCGCAGGCGTAAAGAATTTGTATTATTTGGAAGGGAAAACCCTTTTGGGAGATGATGATGAGGGGACTACCGATGGTTCACACCCCAATGATCTTGGATTTATGAGACAGGCAGACGCATTTGAGCCGATTTTGAAAAGAGCGCTTGGTTTGTAGGAAAAGGATGCAAAGTTTAAAACAGAAAACACACTGATTTATGGATCTGAGAAACTTACCTATGTTTGTGATAGTCGGCGCCTTGCTGATTGCCTTTATCCTTTTGCTTGTGCTGAGTCGATTCTTTGGACTTTGGATTCGGGCACTGGTTTCGAATGCTCCGGTTAGCATGTTTCATCTCGTCGGCATGTGGCTGCGAAAAGTGCCTGCGGCTCTTATTGTTGACAGCAGAATCAGAGGAGTGAAAGCGGGACTGCCCTTTAATGCTGATGAATTGGAGGCCCACTATCTTGCGGGTGGTCAAGTTGATCAGGTTGTGCTGGCGATGATTGCGGCGGACAAGGCACAAATTCCCCTGACATTTCAACGTGCTTGTGCAATTGACCTTGCGGTAAAAGGGACTGGGAAAACAGTTCTGGAAGCGGTTCGTACCTCAATTAATCCGGCAGTAATTGACTGCCCAGGTGGTGGAGGAAAAATCGACGCGGTTGCCCGTGACGGGATTCAGCTCCGGGCGCGGGCCAAAGTGACGGTGCGGACAAATCTTGACCGTTTTGTAGGCGGAGCAACCGAAGAAACGATCATTGCTCGGGTAAACGAAGGAATTGTAACTTCGATTGGGTCATCCAATTCTCACAAAGATGTGCTGGAGAATCCCGATGCCATTTCCAAGAGGGTTCTGGCGCGTGGACTAGATTCCAATACGGCTTTTGAGTTAATTTCGATTGATATAGCCGATGTCGATGTTGGTGACAACATCGGAGCAAACCTACAAATCAGTCAGGCCGAAGCCGACAAACAGGTCGCGCAGGCTCTAGCAGAAGTTCGCCGTGCCGCCGCTGTGGCTACTGAACAGGAAATGTTGTCAAAAACTCAGGAAATGAAAGCCCGGCTGGTGGAAGCCGAAGCTCAGGTTCCTTTGGCCATGGCCGAAGCATTGCGCAATGGCAACTTTGGAGTGATGGACTACGTGAAGTACCGTAACATCGTTGCTGACACCGAAATGCGTGCCAGCATCGCTGGTGAGGTTAAGCCCGGGCACAATGAAACCAAATAATGGATGTGCCGGAAAAGATCTGGATTTACCTGGCGATGGTGGCGATCATCTTCGTCAGATGGTTGCTAAATCAGTTTAAAGTGGCTTCCGAAAAAAGGGAGGCGCAACGGCGTAGTTTGCGACGCAGTTGGGAGGAATCAAGCCCGGCACCGAGTACTTATCAACCGACCAAGTCGAATCATGTTCCGCCTCCTCTTCCCCCCAAGTTGCCGTCCCAGCCTCAAACCCTCCAAGAATTGTTTGAGCAGAAGCGGCAGGAAATCGCCGAGGCCCAGCGGAGGATGACTTCGCCACCGATTGTGGTTGAAAAATCGGTGGAGCCAGTTTTGGCTAAAACTCCGGTTCAAAACAAGGCAAAGCAATCGCCGGCGATTAAGAGCCAGCCATTATCCAAAAGGAGCCAGCCTTTACGACCGGTGCGGCCTCAGGGGGCCCAAGTTCAGGTCAGTCGGATAACAAAATTGTTTTCAAGTCGCGATCAAATGAGAAACGCGATCATCATCAAGGAGGTGATCGACAAGCCAAAGGGGTTTGATTTCTAGGGCGAATTCGCTATCTAGCTGAGAAGTCGAAAACAAAGACTTTATCGAGTTTAGGCTTGAGTAATTCGACGAAATTCGTGTGTTCTGGGTGGGGAAGGTAGACTTCCAATCCTGCTTTGTTCTTGAATGACACGATAAAGCAGTGGGTAAATCCATCGTTGAGAGGCTCAATATTATCCGTTGGGCCCCATTCGAAATCGGTGATCGTCTCGATTTTGCCTTTGAGTGCAGCAAAAGCCTTTTCGATTTCGGAGATTTCTGTGGCACTGGTTCCATCTTTGAATTTGAAACACACGACATGTCGAAAAGCTTCGATTTTTTTTCCCGATGCCCCGGCTAAACTCAAATTGGACAAAGTGAGTACGGCAAATATTCCTAAAATAACTGATTTCATAACCAAAACTCTTTGCCAATTGGGCGGTTCTGTCGAACGTAATTCAACGCGTCAATGCGTGAGCCTTCTTTTACCAAAAATTCAATCATGAGCCAGTGGGAAAAGTATCTAAATTCAGTCATCCGTTATCCAGAGCTTGGATTCGCCATTGATTTTAGCCGGATGAATGTGCCGGCTGATTTGGAGTCCCGTCTAGAAGTGGAAATCAAACGAGCACTGGATGACCTCATCAAAACCGAAAGCGGGGAAATCGTAAATCCTGATGAAGGGCGGATGGTTGGGCATTACTGGTTGAGGAATCCAGACATTGCACCAGCGACCGAAGGAAAATGGATTCGTGAGGTAAAAAAACAGGTCTCTGAATTCGCCAAATTCATACGCAGCGGCGTGTTGCGTGCTCCAAATGGAAATGCTTTTCATCACGTCCTGCTAATCGGGATTGGGGGCTCGGCACTTGGACCTCAGCTGGTTGATAAAGCAGTAAAAGATGTTAACTCACCGATCGATTTGCATTTCCTCGATAACACCGACCCCGGTGGGATGGATGATACTCTGGCCCGGCTGGCGGATGGTCTTGCCGAAACGTTGGTGGTTGTCATTTCAAAATCGGGTGGAACCCCAGAAACCCGGAACGGTATGCTGGAAACAGAGGCTAAGTTCAAATCTTTGAAGCTGGATTTCCCAAAACATGCAGTAGCAGTAACTGGGTTGGGGAGTAAACTTGATCAATATGCCCAATCCAAAGGCTGGCTTCGCCGATTTGAGATGTGTGATTGGGTTGGGGGCCGAACTTCAGTGATGAGTGCGGTTGGCCTGTTGCCCGCTGCATTGACTGGAATTGATATCGATCAGTTTCTTGCCGGAGCATCCGATTTTGACGCCAAAACCCGATCTACAAATATTCGGACCAATGCATCTTTGCAGCTCGCCCTGATGTGGCACCATGCAGGGGATGGGAAAGGGCGAAAAGATATGGTGATTATCCCCTATTGTGATCGTCTGGAACTGATGAGCAAATATTTGCAACAACTCGTGATGGAATCGCTTGGTAAGCAGTATGAACTGGGTAACCAAAAGGTTGTAAATCAGGGCATCGCGGTTTATGGAAACAAAGGTTCAACTGATCAGCACGCTTACATTCAACAACTCCGCGATGGATTAAATAATTTCTTTGTCACTTTTATTGAAGTGCAAAAAACCCGCAAAGGTGATTCCATTTTGGTGGATGGGACTTCCACTTCGGGGGATTTCCTGCAGGGTTTCTTACGTGGAACACGGGATGCTCTTTACGATAATGGTCGCCAGTCCATCACCATCACCCTGACCGAACTTAATGCCTACACCCTGGGTTGTTTGATCGCTCTGTATGAAAGGGCGGTGTCATTTTATGCCAGTCTTATTAACGTAAATGCCTATCACCAACCCGGGGTCGAATCAGGTAAGGCGGCTGCTACCGTCTACCTGAATCTTTTGGAGAAAGTGAAGAATTACCTCTCTGAAAACAGGGATGAAACTGTCACGGCTGATGCCTTGGCGGGTAAGGTAGGAGAGAGAGATGTGGAAAAAGTTTACCATTGTCTGAACTACCTCGCTGGGGTGGGGGGCTGCACGCGGAATTTGGGAGCCACTCCCAGAGAAGATAGTTTCAGGATCTGAGCAATTATCGGGGAAGGGATTCTCTGCGAAGACTTTCCAACTTTCTGAGGAGTTGTCTTCCGCGATCCTCCCAACGGAAGGAGGATTCGCATATTCGGAATGAGTCCTCCTTCATCCTATTGAGTCTGTCGAGATCATCGATTGTCTCGGTAATTTGCTGGACCAGTTCTTTAAGATTCGCTGTCAAGAGTATGTGCTCGGGAGACGAAAGTGGTAAACCGTCGACTGCTTTTTCCAGCCCTGCGAGCGGAAGTCCGTGAAAGATATACTCGAGTGATTTTAATTTGAACCCACCGCCATGTTCTTCCACGATTAGGCCCATCCGCGAATTGCTGAGGTAGGGCGAGACCTCTGGAACCCTGCCGACCATCGAGACACTGGGGTATTTTTGCGAGATGGCGTTTTTGTATTCCTCGTCCGCCTTTCCAACGATTTGCAGTTCGATTCCCGACCTGAGAAATTCTTCCGCAGTCTGAGAGAGAAAAAGTTCCAGATTAATTCGTTTGGCGATCCATTCAAATGAGCCAGACATGACCGCTCGGCGGGGAGTTTGAGCGGTGATCACCCGGTTCTTATCGCGAAACCCATCATACCCCGGGGTTAGGCACAGATACTCTTGATCGGGAAAGTTTTCGCGATAGGCTGCAACCTCAGTTTCAGTGATCGCTGTTACCAGATCGCAGGTCTGACACAAGAGATATTCGAGTCTGGCGTATTTCCAGGCATCATATCGCAAAACGGCAGATTTTGGGAATGGCTCGGGGGAATTGCGGGCAATTTCCCGCCGGATTTTTGCTTCGTGGTTGTGAGAGATATAGACAAGTAACGGGTGCGAATCCAAGCCGCAGCTAAAATCTCTGATCGTGGCCGCAGCCCAGCCAATGGCGGCATGGTCTATGATGATGGCATCCCATTCCTCTGAGCATAGCGCTCTGACCAGGAAATTTTCGGGGCCACCGTTTTTGAGTCTCCAGGCGTCACTGGGATATTTGGAGAAAAGGCTGCCGATACGACCACCGAGGGTCGGGCTGCCCAGCCACCATTTGACTCCCTGGCTGTCGCTAAATCTGAATTCATTGGATCTCGTTTTTCCCACCGGTGCTTCATCATTATCATGTGCAATGACCGTCAAGTCAGCACCGGTAGCGGCAAAGGAACGAATCAGACCATCTGAATAGATCAATTCGCCACTGTTTACAGGTCTGGGGTATTTTCTGGTCAACCAGAGACATTTCATGCCCGAATATAGTCAACAAGGGAAAGTCTTACAATAATTATTGAAAATATTTTTCTTATTTAAAATCATACCCTGTTGAATCAGGGACCGTACTCGGATGATACCCTTTTAGGTCACCTGCGATTAAACCACCAAAACAATCCTGGAAAGCTCAAAGATTACTGGCTTTCAAAATCATAAATCGTGTTTTAGTCTAGAAGTCATGTCCTTGGCAAGCCAGAAACCAACCACCAATTTGAAAGACGCTTATTTGAAGACCTTCGAATGGATGATCTATGGTCGTTTGTTCGAGGAGAAGATCGCAGCGCTTTACCGGGCCGGTAAAATCGTGGGGGGTGTTTACCTGGGCAGGGGGCAGGAGGCTTTTAGTGCTGCTCTGGGGGCTCAACTGGACCAGGCCAAAGGAGACATTTTTGCAGGATTAATTAGAGATCAGGCTGGGCGAATGGCTTTTGGTGAACCAATCATTGAATCCGCCCGCACCTATCTGGGATCAGCTTTGGGACCGATGAAAGGTCGGGACGGTAACATTCACCGGGGGCTTCCCCTCGCAGGAATGCCAGCAATGATTTCCCACCTTGGCTCTCTGATTTCCGTGGTCAACGGGATGCTTATGGCTAAGCGTTTTAAGGGACAACACCAGGTCGTTGGTGGAGCCACCATTGGGGACGGCGGAACCTCGACCGGTGCTTTTCACGAGGCAATCAACCAGGCCGCCGTGGAAAAGCTTCCGCTGGTCATCGCAGTGGCGAACAACCAATTTGCCTACTCGACTCCGAATCAACGGCAGTTTGCCTGTGAAGACCTCGCAGACCGCGCCAAAGGATACGGTATCGCCGGTTATTCGATAGATGGGACCGACCCCATGCAGTGCGTTACCACTTTTGCAGAGGCCATTGAAAGAGCCAGGGCCGGAGAGGGACCACAAATGGTGGTCGGCAAACTGCTCCGCCTGGCCGGTCATGGCGAGCATGATGACGCCCGTTATATACCCCAGGTGGCAAAAGCCGGTCACTACGGACGTGATTGTATCGAGGTTGCCAAAGCGCAACTCCAAGAAACCGGGTGGATATCCACCGCCAAGATCGAAAAAATGATAACCCGCATCCAGGGTGAAATCGCGGAGGCCATGAGCCAGGCCCAAAGCGAGCCGAGTCCCAGTCCGATTGAGGAACAATGGCGAGCGCTGTCCTCAACTCATCTCATTGAAGGGCACACCGACAGCAGAGGCGAAACTCATTCATAGATGGGTCATTTTTTCCGTCCCATGGTCAGCGGGCTTTTGCCATGAAGGATGTGCATCAGCACCGGAACTTGGCTGCGACTTAGAGTCTCGATGGATTCGCAGGGGAATTCCCAAGTAATGATGTCGATCCCGTTTTCATCGGACCAGGTTCCCAGCGAGCCGGGTGTCTCATAACCCACATCTGCCACCATAGGAAGGCCTGTCGCTTTTTCCAGCCAGCGCCCAGCCAGGGAAAAAACAGGGTCATCGATACAGCCCAGTGGTCCGTGAAGCGCCAAAATCGTAAAGGGCTTGGTTCGTTCGATCAATTCGAGCAGCAATTGGGTTTCAGGCTCGGAGCCCGGTCCTGATCCTGTCAAAATCGGGATGGCTTCTTGCTCGTCAAAGTGCCACCTACAAGTGGTGGGCTCTGCCTGCCAATTGCTGGTGGGGAAATTCCGGTTCAAATCCACACCATTGGCATTTCCTCGGGTCCCGAGAGCAACTCCGTCTGGATTTGCACAAAGCACAATGCTGATGGAATCATGAACCGATGGCAAACACCGCATCGCCCGGGATAGAGACACAGTTGTCTCCGGTTCCTCACCATGGATTCCAGAGATGATGAGTAGGTCACAATCTTCTTGAGAGGGAAGCCACAACACCGGCGCACCGTGGACAGAACGCCCCAGAATCTGAAAATCATAATGAAGACGCGTCTTTTTCATCAGACAACAATATCCCTTCTCGTAGAGGAATCCGTGAGGATTCCACCTAATCTTTTTGGTGATCCAGGGCGGCGTTCCCAAATCTCATAAATTCCTTGTCGAAAGTCAGAGGGATCTCACCGACTCCACCATTTCGCTGTTTGGCGATAATGAACTCCGCTTCACCGGATTGTTCATCTCGTTGCTCCTGATTTTCTGCGTAATATTCCGGACGCATCAAGAGACCAACCAAGTCGGCATCTTGCTCGATTGAGCCGGATTCCCGCAAGTCACTCATCTTGGGTTTACCACCTCGGCCATCAGGGTTGCGGTTTAACTGGGCGAGAACGATGATCGGAATGTTGAGTTCCTTGGCGATTCCCTTAATTCCTCCAGAAATATCGGCCACTTCCTTTTCCCGTCCATCCCGCGCTGCGGTGTCGGGCGACTTCAAAAGCTGAAGGTAGTCGATCGCAATCAAACCGAT
Source organism: Verrucomicrobiales bacterium (assembly GCA_041742015.1). Taxonomy (GTDB): domain Bacteria; phylum Verrucomicrobiota; class Verrucomicrobiia; order Verrucomicrobiales; family DEV007; genus Arctic95D-9. The sequence continues at coordinate 27,623 of JBGSJM010000049.1, forward strand.
GTTATGCTGCTGCTTGAGCCGGCGTGCCTTGGCCCGCAACTCATTGATCGAAAGACCTGGAGTGTCGTCAATCCAGATCGGCGCTTCCGCCATTTCGCCGGCTACTTTCATCAATTTTGGGAAGTCCTGCTTGGTCAGAAAACCTCCCCGCAGTTTGGACATGTGGACGCGAGCCCGCGAACAGAGCATCCGTTGGACCAGTGAATCTGACGACATCTCAAGGCTAAAAATCGCTGAGGGCACTGGATTTTCCCTGATGCTGATGTTTTCGATAATGTTCATAACGAACGAGGTTTTACCCATCGCGGGGCGGGCAGCAACCACAATCATTTCCCCGCCGTGAAGACCATTGGTGATTTTGTCGATGTCCTTGAAACCAGTCATCAAGCCCAGCGACACCCCGCCATTCATGATTTGTTCCAGAGTCTGGACCACGCTCATGACGCTGGTTTTCATGTCTTTGATTTCGCTTTGGTTCTCAGTTTCATCACGAATCTTCAGAACCGTCTTCTCCACTCCATCGAGAAAGTTGGCTGGGTTCTCCGGGTGATCATAGGCTTCAGCAACACACCGGGTACAATCCGAAATTACCCGGCGCAGGATGAATTTCTTTTTTAGCACCTCCACATAAGGCTGAAACATAGCTGTGGTTGGCACGTCGTCGAGAAGGTCAGCTACAAATTTGGGACCACCGACCCGTTCCATCAATTCCTTGTCCTGCAGCTCGGAATTTAGCAAAATCACATCCAACTGGCCGCCCTTTTTGAAGCGATACAAACTGATAATCGTTTCAAAAATAATCCGGTGAGCGGGAATATAGAAAAAGCCAGAATTCTTCAGTTCGTTTTCGGCCAGTGGGATAATATTGGTCGGGTCCTTCAACATGCAACTCAGCACGGCCCGCTCCGCATCTTTATCGACCGGCATGGATCGAAGCACGTCTTCGGCACTGCCTGGCTTGATACCATCTTTTTTCCCGGTCTTTCCTTTCCATTTGGATGGGCCGTTTTTCAAGGAATTTCCATCTGAAACGTAATGTGGCTCATGATGCGCATGTTCCTGATGTGAAGTATTGGTAGAAGTAGAATTTGGCATGTTGATTAGCAGATGCGTGTTTACGGTTGAAGCTCGCCGATCTGCGGAGAGCCCCCCAATGACCTTGTTGGAAACTATTTCCCGGCGGAAAAAATCCAAACAAAAAGGCGGCTCGTCAGTTAAGCGAGCCGCCTGTAAAGTGCAACGAATATTCAGTAAAAATTACTTTTTTCGATGACTCAAATGTTAAGCCTCACCGTCTTTTTCCCGCTTCTCTGATTTTTCTGCTTTGTCGCCTTTCTCATCAGGAGCGATAACACGAACAGAAATTTTCCCGACCAGTGTAGGGTGGATTTTCACTTCAATCTCGTAGGTGCCCAGTGTTTTGATGGGCTTATCGAGCAAAATCTGATGACGATCAATGTTGAGCGACTTGGCTTTCTCATTGATCAAAAGAGCGATGTCATTGGAAGTGATAGAACCGAAAGCTTTGCCACCCTGCCCGATAGACAGTTCAAGAGTAAGACGCAATTTTCCAAGCTTTTCGGCAATTCTCTCCGCTTCGGCCAGTTCGGTTTTTTCGCGTTCGGCGCGGACCTTTTTCAGGTGGGTGATGTGACGCAAATTGCTGCGAGTCGCTTCATAAGCCATCCCTTGCGGCAACAGATAGTTGCGAGCAAAACCACGCTTCACTTTCACGATGTCTGACTCAGAGCCGAGGCCATCGACTTTTTGCCTTAGGATTACTTCTGTAGCTGCCATAGTAGTGCAAATTTATTTTAAAAAAGGACGGGACCTGTAAGCTGGCAATGAAGGTTTGTCAACCCGTCTCTGCCATTCTAAACCGAAATTGTTAAGAACTTTTCGTTGTGAAAACCTGATATTTGGCTTTGATTTCGGAAATTCCGTTTTGACCTTATGTCGATCGAAAATTCTTTTTGCCTCTGCGATTGGGCCAACACGATTCAGCTTTGGAACTCGTCCGAAACCGAGGACGATTTTGCTGATCAGTTTTTCAATCAACCAACCACCGAAGAAGTCTGGTTTGATGACAAGGTGCATCCTTATCTCGCCAGTTGGGAAATTATTGAGGAATTAAGCGATTGGATTCGGGGACGCACCTTTGCGGAGTCTGCGGATTGGAGCCATTTCTGCTCCGCCTGGAGACAACTTGGCCTCATGGAAAGCCGGGAGTATCATTTCGACCCGATCAATGAATTGACCACCGAGGAAGAGACTGAGGTGCTTTTTGGAGCCCTCTCTCAGGAAGCAGTCAAAAGTGTGCTCGACCATCTGAAAAAAATCGATCCCGAGGCCCTGGACAAATGCGTTTCCGAACACGGAACCCCGATCACGGTGCCTTTTAGCCGCTTGGTAACGGCCGTCGAGAAAGCACTCGATCCTGAAAAGGGCCTGATTATTTTTGCGGGTTAGCCGACAAGGGCACTCATTGTACCCTGTGGGATCGCCGACTTTACCCTGTTTAATCTAAGCCCCCGCTCTCAGAAAGGATAAATTGGACCGGATTTCAACCAAAGCGTCCGGTTCCAATTTCCAAGTTCTAGAAAGCATTTGGCGGATCAAGCAAACAGTTTTTCGACATATTCCGCCTTCACCAACTCACGCGGTTGGTTGAGGTGGTTGTAAACGATGGTTTGCGGGTCAATGGCCATGCTGTGGTAAATCGTGGCAAGAATTTCCATGGGATGGACTGGATCTTCCACCGGAGCACTGCCGGTTTTATCGGACTTGCCATGGACATATCCCCGCTTGGTTCCGGCACCACCCACTACAGCGGTGTAACAATAGGGCCAGTGGTCACGACCATCTGCACTGTTTCCATTACCAGAGGTGGAGACACCTTTTTCGGGGCTCCGTCCAAATTCTCCAATCGCCACAACCAGTGTTTCATCCAGCAAGCCACGATCATCGAGATCCTGAAACAAAGCCGACAAGCCGGCGTCCAGCATCGGACCGGATTCATCTTTCATCCGCTTGGGCAATCCCACATGGTGATCCCAACTGTGATTGCTGGAGTTGGCCACTTTTGGCCAGATTACCTCAACCACCTTGGTGCCAGCTTCAACGAGACGACGGGCCAGGAGGCAACTCTGCCCAAAGGTATTGCGGCCATACATGTCGCGAGTCTTTTCTGACTCGGCCTCGATATTAAACGCATCGCGTGCTCGTCCCGAGACGATCAGGTTAAGCGCTTTATCATAATATTCGTCGAGATTGTAACCTGCCACCGCCTTGTCGATGACCGGCATCTGGGCATTTAGAGCATCCCGCAGTTTGGCACGCCTTTGCAGGCGGAGAGAAAACACATCGGGACGGAGTTGCAAGTCATCGACCTTGATCGAATCCAACTTGGTCATGCTCATATCGTCGCCATCCGGAAACAGGTAATAGGGATCGTAAGCTTTACCGAGGAAACCGGCGGTGCCGCCTTTGTTGACTACATTTGATTCCTGGAGTGGCCGGGGCATTACCACAAAAGGAAGCATGGGCTCATCAGTTGGCTTGAGCCGGATGATGTTTGAACCGAAATTCGGAAAATCTTTCGGAGAGGGGGGCTCAAGTTGTCCGGACGGACTGACCTTGTCCGTGGTATAACCTGTCATGATCTGATAGATCGCAGCAGTGTGATTAAATAATCCATTCGGGGTGTAGCTCATCGAATGGATGGTGGTGAATTTGTCGTTCACTTTGGCCAGTTTTGGTAGAATTTCAGTATATTGGCATCCATCCACCTTGGTGTTAATTGGTTTAAAGATCGACCTGACCGTATCCGGAGCATCGGGCTTGGGATCCCACATGTCGAGATGGCTCGGCCCGCCCTGCAGATAAATCATGATCACGGATTTGGCCTTTCCCCAGCCCGGTCGACCGGACAGAACTGATGCCGCACTGGCATTCTGAACGGCAAAGATGTTATTCAGAGTCATCCCCAACATGCCCGCTCCGCCAAAACGCAGGAAATCCCTCCGCCCGGGCTTGAGATGTGGATCACAGAGGTCTTTTCCGATTTCGCCAGGTAGTCTTATCATATTTTCGAGTGTGGTTGAGATTGAGGGATTTTTAGTGTTTTATCGATTAAACAAAAATGATGGATTATTGATCAATGCCCAGGTCAGGTCCTGAGCGGCAGTGAGCCTCCGGTTTGCCGCCTGTTGATTGGAAAAACCCATGTCCTGACGTAACTGACTCACTTTGAGGTCGGTCATGATGGGTTCTTCGGCGACCTTGATCGCGTTTTCCGAGGCGATTAGTTTTGGATCTTTGGGCAAAGGCCTCTTCAAACGGAGGTGTTCGAATTTCAGTTTCAACAGTTCTGCATCGTTGGCTTTTATGTGGTTAATCAAAACGGTTTTCTGAGCTTCGCTCCGAGCTGCCGGGGCAATGGCAACAAGTGCCGCGATTTCACCGGGTAGTCCCTTTTCCAGTGGCTCGGGATCGGTGGTGTACCAAATCCTGAAGCGCCCTAGGGGATATTCCCCATCTCCATACCGATTAAAAATGGTCAGAGCCAAATCAGCTCCACTTGCATCGACCTTAAATGGTTCCTTCAATTTCAACATCGCCCGGTGGGGTTCCATCGGGTTCGCACCTGACAGTGCCCAACCCTTGTCGGCCCGGTCCAGGTTGCCATTGAACACGTTCTTTACATCGAATCCATTTTGGTTGAAGTCGGCTTTGGCGTCGGAAAAAGCCAGATCGATCTGCTTTTTGGGATCAGCCGGGGCATGCCACCTAGCCTTGACTTCGGTAATCACAAAGTTGCCATTGGTATTTAAACCAGCCCCAAAACCCTCAAATGTTTCATCGGGTATTGACTCGATCATAAACCCGGTAATGGATTGATTCTTTAATTGAGCAGTCAATTCAAAATCCAGGTTGCGGTTCTTGTTGCCGTCAATCGACCGCACCGAGCCATCCGCGAGCCTTTCCAACTTGGATTTATCCGAGGCGGTGACCTCCTTTACGGGAAGCAAATGCCACTTCGTCCACAGGTCCGCAGGCTTCACATTCTTCACAAAAGCTTCCGCCAGTTCAGGAATTTTGCTTTCCCGTGATTTGATCTGCTTCTCCGCCTCGGCGATTTTCAACATCTGATCCGCCTGGGCTTTTTTGACGAGAGCACCGTGTTCCGGCAGGTATTGAGCATGGGCGAACCGGGCTTGATTGATTCTCTTAAACCGTTCGATTTCGAGGGTTGATTGCTGGGAAACCCACTCGCTCTCTGCGCTGGCGAGTTGCTTGACCAGTAGCTGATGATCCTTTTCAATTTCCGCAAAACTGGCCAGGGCCACCGAGATTTCTTGCTCTCTAGGTGCACGACTCAAAACACGATAATAGATTTCCTCGATCAGTTTTCGGTCATCAGATTGCAGATAAACCAATTGCGCCAATTCACTATTTTCTGCGCCCACGGCATCCGCAATGGCTGGTCCAGATAGAAACGCCATCACCGCACTCATTTGCATTTCCGAGGATCGCTCACATTCACAGGAGCTTTCACGGACCGGGCGACCCAGGTTTGCAAGGAATCCCGATTTCAAATCGAGTTTCGAATCGTAGAGCTGGCTTGCGCGAACCCCTTTTCCTGCCCCGGGGATCTCGGGAGTCGCTCCCGTGACGCGATAAATTGCATCGTAAAGAACCTCTGCAGGGAGACGCCGGGCTTTGGCGTGAGAGAAATTGATCTCATCGGTTTCGTTCCATTCATTGGTTTTGATCGACAGTTGATAGGTCCGTGATTGGCAGATCTCGCGAATCAAATCTCGAATATTAAATCCAGACCCGATAAATTGAGTGGTCAGGTAATTCAGCAATTGCGGATTGGTGGGTGGGTTCCCGGCCCGGATATCGTCAAGTGGCTCGATGATGCCGGTTCCCATCAAGTAGCCCCACATCCGGTTGGCGTAACTGGTCGCGAAAAACTGATTCTCCGGGCTGGTGATCCAGGCCCCCAGCAATTCCCGGCGACTCGGTTTTTCTGGCACTTGGAAGGAAACTTGGGCCAACTTGTGTTGGAAGGGAAAGGCAGGTGGTTGGGTTGCCTTGGTGCGATCATGAATCATTTCGACAGTCCCTTTATCGGAAACGACCTCATACAGTGGCTTGGCACCCTCAACCGCCGTTCCACCGAGATTCTGATTGGGGGCATTTTTCGAATCCCGGGCCAGATTCACCTGGGAAAAATAGGCGGCGGTCTCGTAATACTGATCCTGAGTCCACCGCTCAAATGGGTGATCATGACCTTTGATGCAATTAAACCGGGTCGCCAGGAAGAGATGGGTGGTGTTTTCCATGATCTCCGCCGGTTCGCGTAGAATCTTGTAGTAGGAGGCGGCAGGATTGTCCTTGTTCGAACCCGACGCCGTTAAAATCTTATACGCAAACTCGTCGTAGGGAGTGTTGTTGGCGACTTCATTTCTGATCCAATCACGGAACATTCTAGCTCCTTCCGGCCCGAGAAACTTTGAGTTCACCTGAAGCATGTCGGCCCACTTGTTGGTCCAGTAGTCGATAAACTCCGGGGACCCAATCAACTCGTTGATGACCTTGGATCGTTTGTCTTTCATCGGGGATTGATCCGCGACGAAACTTTTGGTTTTATCGGCGGATGGCGGCAACCCAGTTAAATCGAGATAAATTCGACGGATAAACTCAGCGTCGGTACAAGTTTCCCCGGCTTTGATTTTCATGCGTTCGAGCTTGGCTGCCACGAGTTTATCGATTTCTCCCCACACCTCGGGTGTTTCCCAGGTAAACCCGGAGCGATCTCCCATCACCGTTAGCGTGGTTGCCGCATAAGCTCCCTCATAACGGGCGAGGATGGGTGCCTCGCCACGGCGGATCGTAGAGATCAAACCAAAGTCATCGTGCTGGGCCACATCGGTATTTCCCGATTCGATAAAGGATTCGTGAGTCACATCCCGGCTGGAGCCATCCGCCCAACGAGCCACTACTCTGAGCTGCTGCATACTTCCGATGGCTTGGACCACTGGGTTATGAGGAAACAGTTCAATGCCAACTACCCGGGGAGTGTCGGTTTTAAGCCGACCACCCTCGCTGATCCAACGGCGGATGGTCTGGTAATAATCAGAACCGATCCCGGTAAGTTTCCCGCCTTCATGAGGCACCGCTCCGGTGGCTTTTAAAAGCATCAAAGAATCGTCTGGTGAAGAATAATTGATGCGCCGTCCTGCGTGATCGTCTCCAAAGGCCCGCACATCAAAAAGCGGATCGTAGCCTCGCAGACTTAGTTTAAAGCCATTTTTCCCATCTTTGGCTCCATGACAGGTTCCCATGTTGCATCCCAGCCGCGAGATGACAGGATTAACATCGCGAACAAAATCGGGATGAAAAGCAGCGGTCAGTCCTGAAACCATGATAGAGGCGCTACCCGACTTGTCTCCCAACTTTGCTGTGATTGTTCCTGCTCCCTCCTGCAGTGGTTTGATGATACCCGTTTCACCGACTTTCGCGACTGGCTGATCGAGAGACCATTGCACACTTCGGGTAACATCTGCACTGTCACCGTTATCGAGTTTTGCGGTCACGATCACTTGGTTGTAGGCACCTGGTGAGCCTAATGCGACTTCGGAAGGGAAGATCGACAGACTTACCACCCTGCTCTCCTCGACTTTGTCTTCCGAGCCGAGATCATGGCGTTTTCCTTTGGCGAGATTGGTTGTATCCCCGGTCTTCGCGGCCATTCCCTCTGGTTCGACTTTTACCGGGGCAAAGGCAAGTTTTTCGGTGAGGTCGGCCGCATTTAACAGCCTAATTTTGCCATCTTCAGCCCCGACCGCGAGGGTTTTACCGTCGGGGGAGTAGGCGAGCGAAAAGACCGCCGGACCGATATCGATACTCTTGAGCAGAATCGCCCCATCGGTGTGAAATTTCTCGACGGGATCATTTGGATCACCGGGCTTGGATGCCCTTTGAGCGGTTTCGAAGAGTTTTTTTAATTCCGGTGAGATCGTGGCGTCATATTCTGACTGGTAAATGTTAACCTGCCCCTTTCCATTGTACGAAGACACGGCGGCGAACTGTTTGCCATCGGGGCGAAACTCCACATCCCAGATCCTGCCTTTCATGGCCGAATACTTGCGAATCAAATTCGCATTGTCTCCGATTTTGCGAGCCGTCTCCCGCTTCATTCGGTAAATTTGAGGAACCCCATCCGACCCACCTACCAAGACATGATTCTCTTTGGGATGACGAGATACTGCATTAACTCCTCCATTCAGCGCTCCCGGTGTGATAGAGGAAAGATTGTCAACAAAACGTTCCGTTTTTACCTCAGTTAATTTTGTGGTCATGTCCCTACCCACCGAGACGAGAAACTCCCCATTGATTCCCCAATCCGTATCCAGCACCCAATCGTTATGGCTGCCCATGAACAAAACCTGTTCACCGTTTTCAGCTTTGATCGCCCGCATCGTGTTGTCTGGAAGCCCAAAAGCAATCATGGTTCCATCTGGCGACCAACTGGCTCCGTAAGCTGTATCGTAACCAACTGGTTTGGAGAGCTTCAGCTCGCGTTTGGCGACGTCCCAGACTTGGATTTCGCCCATCCTTCCGGGAAGTCCACCAGCCACCGCCAGCCACTTGCCATCGGGAGAAAACCTCACGCTTTCAATGCGTTCTGACAGACCGACCAGTCGGGCCACAGCCCCCGAGCCATCTGCTTTATGAAGCAGCACCTCGTGGAAGCCAGAAATGGCGATTAGCTGGTCATCCGGGGAGAAATCCAAAGATATTGCCACCGGTGCCACTGAATATTTTGGTGGATTATTAGTGGTGTAGCGGTGTTTGGCGTTTTCCGGGGTGTCGTCCACGGCCCCCTGCTCAATCCACTTTGCGATCAGTGCCCGTTGATAATCAGACAGCGGTTCATCTTTTGGGGGCATTTCAGGGCGCTTCTCACCAGGTTGAGTAGTAATCAATTCAATCAAATATGATTCCGCAGATTTTCCAGGGACCACTGCCGCACCAGACTCACCACCCTTAATCAGGCCCGCCACATCGGTCATGACATATCCTGCTTTATTTTTAGCTGGCTGGTGACACCCTTGGCAACTGGCTTGGAGGACCGGGCGCACATTGTGATAATAAGAAACCACTTCCGGCAGAGACTCCGGTTTCTCAGCCGCTCGGGACCAGCTAATGATGGATAGAACAAAAATACAGCAGCAGAATTTCCTCATAACAAGCGGTGAGAAACGTAGGCCCACCTTGGATTCACTACAATAGCGCAGTCGCGCATGTAAGATTGGATACGTCTCGATCAAGATATAATCTCATCGACCGCATTCCCATAAACGTCGGTTAATCGGAAATCCCTTCCTCCATTCCGAAAAGTCAACTCTTCGTGATCGATCCCCATGATCTTGAGAATGGTGGCATGGAGATCGTGAATTGAAACCTTGCCCGCAATCGCACGATAACCGAAGTCGTCGGTGGCACCGTGGTGATATCCTGGCCTGGTTCCTCCACCTGCAAACCACATCGTAAAACCGTGGGGATTATGATCACGTCCATTTTGATGACGACCAGTGGCTCCATCGAAAAACTCAAAAGTCGGGGTTCGACCAAACTCGCTGCCACACATCACCAGGGTGTCATCGAGCATGCCCCGCCTCTTCAGATCATGAAGTAACCCGGCGATGGGTTGGTCCACGGCTCGTGCATTTCCCCGATGGCCCTTCTCCAGTTCTGAATGCTGGTCCCAATGATTGCCATAACGGGTTGTCGCGTGATTGACTGTCACATAACGTACTCCTGCTTCGGAAAACCTCCTCGCCAACAACAGAGCTTTCCCAAATTCATCGGTATGCTCACCACCGATTCCGTAGAGCTTTTTGGTCGACCCTGACTCGCGATTGAGATCCATTAAATCTGGAGCTTCGGTCTGCATGCGGAAAGCCATTTCCATCACGCTGATCTGTTGATCAACTGGGTTGGAAGGATGATTCAGGGCATCGATAAATTCGAGGTGCCTGCGCTGTTCCGGAAAACGAGGTCTAAGGTTTTCCCAGATCAAATCCCTCTTTTTATGATCTAGACGTGTCACTGATGTTCCAATGAATTGGCTGGGCAGAAAACCGGTGGAGCGGTTGGCGTTGGTCGGAGCGATATCAATGTATCCCGGCAAATTCTCATTCTCCGAGCCCAGACCATAAATCAGCCAACTGCCGAGTGTGGGTCGCACTTCGATGGGCACGCCGGTGTGTAAAACGGTTTTCGCGGTCACATGATCATTGCTCTCATGATGGAGTGAATGAACAAAACAAAGATCATCGATGTAGCGCGAATTTACCACTGGAAAAAGGTCGCTTGCGTAAGCGCCGGATGCGCCGTAGTGCTTCCACGAAAAGGGGGAGGGGATGACTGCGCCCTGGGGTGCAAACGTGAATTTTGGCTGATCAATTGACTGCGGCAGAGGCTGGCCTGCATACTTTAACAGGGCCGGTTTGTAGTCGTATGAATCCATCTGAGACAGCCCCCCTTCCAGGAAAATGTAGATGACGCGCTTTGCTCTCGGCGGCCAGTGAGAGCCTGGGAACCCCATCCCCTCACGGGCCATCAAATCAGTCGCCGCTACAGCACCGAGTCCGAGGACACTTTTTTTTAGGAGATAGCGCCGAGAAAACATCAATGGAGTTATGGAGTTGGTTTTATACTGTGCCTCCGATCAAGACTCCCGTAAAGCTCAAACCCTGCCCTGAACCACTCAACCACTCCAAAACTTAACGATTTCACTGTAACCCCTCTCGAATAGCGGCGTCTTTCCTAGCGGAACCAAATGGAGTCACTCATCAGCCGCTTTTTTGATTACCTATTCGGATTGCTCATCATTTGGCTGAGTCTCGGAGCGCTGTCGGCGGTCCCTGTTCTTCATTTTTTGACTCTGGGATATTTTTTGGCAGCCTCGGCCCGGGTTGCAAAGTCCGGGAGAATTAGGGATGGTTTGATTGGTCTAAAAACCGCCGCCAGGATTGGCAAAATCCTACTGGCCGCCTGGCTGCTTTTCGTTCCGGTCCGATTGCTCCACAGCTATTGGTATGACGCGCAAATTATTGATCCCAATTCCGGTTCGGTAAAAAATCTGGCATCTTTGCTGATCATTTGGATCGTGACAGTTACCCTTTTCATCCTTTGGGCTATCCTCCGCGGTGGTCGACTGCGAAACTTTACGTGGCCCGCCCCGGCACGGCTGATTCGCTGGATGGGAGCCCCAAAAAGTTTCATCTCTTTTGTCCCGAAGTTTTCTCCAACCAAAATCATCCGGCTATTCTTCGGCTACTTTAAACTCGGTTTTTTTGGATTTGTCGGTGGTGCCATCTGGCTGCTGATACCGGTTTTGATTCTTTTTCTGGCTCCCTTGATTTCGAGTCCTGTCCTGTCCGCGCTGGTGTCCTTATTGGGAACAATCCTTCTGGGGATCGTGGCGCTGTATGTTCCTTTTCTCCAAACCCGATACGCCGTGAGCCGCCGTTTTTTAGAATTCAAAAACTGGCGCGTGGTGCGGGAAGAGTTTAGAAAAGCCCCGCTGGCTCTCTGGCTGGCGCTTTTTGTCACGCTTTTGTTCGCTTTGCCACTTTACATCCTAAAAATCGAACTCACTCCCCGTGAAGTGGCCTGGATTCCGAATCTGGTTTTTGTTCTATTTATGTATCCAGCCCGGCTTCTGCTGGGTTGGGCCAATTCACGGGCGATTCGGCGGGAGGATAGAAGCCACTGGGTCTGGCGCATCTTCGGTCGGCTCGGGATGTTCCCCTCAGTGGTGGTTTATGTTTTTGTGGTTTGGATATCTCAATATCTAAGCTGGCATGGCAGCTATAGCCTCTTCGAACAACACGCCTTTTTGTTGCCAGCTCCCATGTTGGGGATGTGATTTTTTCGAACTGAACCAGGCTGTTATCCGTCTAATCAGGTAGCATGAATCGCCCCATCCTAAAAAATCTCCATCTAGGGAGCCAGACTGAGTTAAGTAACTCGGCGGATTTTTTTATCACCCCGAACCGAAACGCGGCCCTATGCGTTCTGGGAGATGGAGAGGCCGGTAGTCCCTCCGGCACGGTCGCCGCGGAAGTGGTTCGCGGATTATCCCAGGCATTTTTTGAGCATACCAAACACCCAATCCACAGAACCGATAAATGGCTCAAACTTCTGTCCCTTTCGATCCACGAAGAGTTAATCAAAGCCAGTGGCACGTTGAGTTCCCCCTTGAAAGCGGACTTGGTCCTGGCCTATATCGAAGACGATCGGGTCACCGTGGCGCACTTCGGGTCGAGCCGCTTCTACTTTTTGCGAGGCACCGAAGTTGTCTGGCAAACCACGGATTTACCGCCTGAAACCTCCCCCGGTGAAGATGGTTTTATAGAGCCTGCCCTCAAGTCGATCCCTTTGGAAGGGGATGAGTGTTTCCTGCTTTGCAGCCCTTTAATTGGAACGCACCTGCCGGAAGATCGTCCTGGGCAGGTTTCGAGTTATCTGATCTCCCATGGGCAGAAGGGAATTCGGAAGGTACAGGATACAATTGTTGAGTTGGAAAACGCTGAAGGTCGGAAGGCGGCAAGCTCCGCCCTGATTTGGGTGGGGCTGGATTGAGATTGACGAAATCCTCACGGATTCCTCTACAGGACTTAATTGGTTTTCATAAACGCAGCGATATCCGCTACGTCCTGGGCGGTTAGGCCGAGTTGGCCGGCGCTCATCATCAAAGATTGTGTCATTTTGGTTTTCCGGGCGATTTTCTGGTTGGGTATGGTCTGGGTGATGCCACCCATACTGGTGATCATAACTGGATCATGAGTGGTCAATACCAGACCGTTTACGATCTTGCCGTCTTTCATTTTTAATTCTGTCCCGGCGAAGCCATGGGCTATGTCGGCACTGGGTTCCACCATGGACCGGATGATTACTTCGGTAGTTTGGGTTTTACCCCATCCATCAAGCGGGGGCCCCAAATTGGCTCCCACTGCTCCGACTTGGTGACACATGATACAGCGCTGGGCGGTGGCCTTCCCTTTGTCCGGATTTCCAGTCAGTTTCATGATCTCTTCCACTGGTGGCAGTTGGGTAATCACTTGGGATGGGTCCGGAGTAATGATTTCCTGTACCTCGACTTTATCAGGATCGTAAATGCCCCGGATTTTCAATTGATCCATCAAATCGAAGGACTGCCAGTCGTTGGAAGCGCGATTGATGAGCCACCAGGTGGCATCGCTCTTCAGAGGGCCGTCGTACTGGGCTATATCGAGCATTTTGTCAGCCGCAGGCTTGGTCTTGATGAAGGCGATCGCATCCATGGCTTTTTTCCGTTGAGGAAGAGTGATATAATCGACCCGGGCGCGCACTCCAAAGTCCTCCACGGCTACTGCGGGGTGTAATCGCCAGGCGATGTTGGCAAAGGGCTCTGACCAGCCGCGCGGATCGTCGGTTCCGATTTCTTTTTTTACCGCAGCATAGATTTCGGCCTCTTTGCCGGTGGCACCAGTGCCAAAGGCTTCGAGGTAGCTGCGGTCTTTTCCATCATAACCCTTTGCGATGGCAATGAGGATGTCACGGGCGAAGTCGAAGGGTTGATCACGCATAGCGAGGGCCACCTCTCGACGGACCGCAGGGTGCTCGTCGTGAGCCATTTGGATAGCGCTACCGGTCCAATCGAGCCCAGCGCGGCGCATCGCCCGGAAGGCCGCGATCCGCAATTCCGGTTCGGCGTGGGACTCGGGGTATCCAGCCCGGCGCGGTCCGCTGATTCCCAGTTGATAAAGCAAATGAATCGCACGGCCTTTGATGTAGGGGTTTTTATCATCAAGCAGGGCAGAGACGGCATCGAGCGAGGTTCTGCCCCTGGCTTTTAACGAGTTAAAACCAAGACTGCGCACGTTTACAGCGGGTGACTTGAGGGCTTCGATCTGGCTTTCAGTGGTGGCGAGATCCAGTTTTGGGACAGTAGGCTTAAAACTTTTGGGAGCGATGCGATAAATGGTGCCCGAAAGGGAATTATCGAGGGTCTGGTGGCCGCCGACCCGGCCATCGAACCAATCGGAGACATAGAGCGCGCCATCTGGTCCTACTGCGATGTCGGAAGGTCGAAAAAGGGTCATTTCCTCATCCCGCACGCTGTCGGAGCCACCCAGAAAGTCTGAACCGGCAAAGGCTTTACCCGGATTGGAGGTCAAAAAATCGCTCCTCACTAATTCGAAACCGGCTCCTTCTTTGAGTCTGGGTTGATAGGCGAAAACAACGTTTCGACCTGGCTCGCAGGCGAAAAAGGTTCCTTCCCATTGTTCGCCAAGGGCTCCGTTTTCGTAAAACACATTACCAGTGGGGGAGCCGCCTCCATAAACATCGCCTGCCGGTGTACTACCAGGATCATCCTGTCGCCACTCGGCCACGGCGGTGGGCTGGCCAGGGCGAACATCTGCCCTCCAGGAGCGCTGGCCGTCGGGGGAACAAAACCCAAAATTGGCGTATTCCATAACCCAACTGACCCGGCAGGCAGGTGGATCATCGTTGTCGTTTTGAAAAACATCGCCGAGGGAAGTCACCGATTGTTCATAGGAATTGCGGTAATTATGTCCGATGATTTCAGCATTGGTTCCATCGGGATTCATTCTTACGGTGAAACCACCCACGTAAATGTGGCCGTCGTCACTTGGTTTCCCTGCAATTTCGGAAGCCTGGTGGGGAAACTCGAACGGGCCGATGGGTTTGGGCTGGTAATCTCCGCAGATTCGGAATGTCTTACCACTTTTGTCGGTGAACATGGCACCGCAGTTTCCGGAATTAAAATACCACTTTCCATCAGGACCGACGGTGACGGAATGGAGGGAATGATCGTGATTCTGCCCCATGAACCCGGTGAGAAGGATTTCCCGTTTGTCCACGGCGGGATCAAACTTCAAATCGCGGTTTTCGTCGGTGTAAACAAGAAGGTGGGGCGGCTGGGAGACCACAATCTGGTTGTCGATCACGGCGACTCCAAGGGGAGCCACCAAAAGCGGCTCCTGGACGAAGGTGTGGGACTTGTCGGCGATACCATCGTGATCGGTGTCCTCCACCACGACGATCTTGTCACCCTCGGGTTGGCGGGCGAATTCTTTGCGATAGCGAACGCCTTCCGCCACCCAGATGCGCCCGTCCTTGTCGATGTCCATATTGGTTGGATTAAAAAACAACGGCGATTTGGCCCAGACCGTGACCTCCAGTCCCTCTGGCACAACGAAAAGGTCTTTGTTCACGGATTTGTATTCGCCTTCTTGCGCATGACACGGCAAAAACAAGGCTGCGGCAAGAAGGAAATCTAAGACTCTGGTTTTCATAAAAGAGGGCACTTTCGCATGAAAACGACCATCGAAAAGTACCGTTTTGCGTCTTAAAACAATGCCAAGCAAAGTTTTTGTTCCATAATTATGCTTGCTATTTTATGGCAAGGCTACTTCATTTCAACGGAATGACTGAGGCTGCAAAACCGTTATTGATTTTTGATTTTGATGGTACCCTCGCAAACACGATAGATACCGGAATTTCCATTTTCAATGAAATCGCTCCCGATTATGGGTTGAAGCCATTTACGCCAGAAGATGTCCTGTATTTTCGGAAACTGAACATTCGGGCGGTCTTGGGAAAGTTGGGGATTAACAATTTCACAGCGATCCGGATTGCCAATCGGATTCGAAAAGAAATCCATGATCGCATGGACGAGGTGGACATTTTCCCCGGGGTTGCGGAAGCGGTGGCCAAACTCCATGAGTCCGGCTTTCGGATGGGAATTCTTAGTTCCAACAGCGCGGATAACATCCGGACATTTATCAAACGATTCGACCTTCTGCATTGCTTTGAGTTCATCGAATCCGGGGTCAGTCTTTTCGGGAAATCAAAGCGACTTAATCAAGTGCTTAAAAAGCAGAAAGTTTCTCCGAAAGAGGTGATTTACATCGGAGATGAGACTCGGGATCTGGAAGCCACCAGAAAGTCTGACGTTTCAATGATAGCGGTGTGCTGGGGGCTCAACGAACGTGAGGCGATGATCACTCAGGGAGCCACGATTTGCATCGAAACGGCCAGTGAATTGCCCGGGTGTGTGAATTCTTTTACGGCTCGCTAATAAAGTCTAACGGAGTGCTTTTTCCAGGGCAATGAGGACGCGTTCAACATCCCCGGCTTGATTGTAGCCGTGTACCGCGATGCGGAGCCGCCCGCCTTGGTGCATAACGTGGATATTCTCCGCCAAGAGAGCTTCGTTGATCCGGGTGTCTTCTTCATGGCGAAAGGCAACGATTCCCGATCCGTTGCCAGGCTGCGATGGGGCCATGGTGGTGATGTCGAGATTCCGCAAGCCTTCGTGCAATCGTGTAACCAGAGGATCAGCGTGAGCGGCGAGATTTCCGATCCCGATGCCTTCCAGATAAGTCATCGAGGCCTGGAGCGCATAGATGGCGGCAAAATTCGGCATTCCCACCGCGAAACTGGCTGCACCCCGGAGCGGTTCGGCACGGATAAACCGGTCGGCGGCAAAGGCATTGGCCAGGTGATACCAGCCACCCGCACGGGTCGTCAGTTTTGCAGCGCAGCGCTCCGGGATCGAGACCACACAACCCCCGTGAATGCCGAGGAGCCATTTGTACGAACTACCAATGATGCAATCCGCATCGAGACAATCCAGCACCACCCGGCCAAAAGCCTGGGTGACATCGACTGAGAGGACGGCGTTTGGTGCGTTGGCCCGGACCAGATCGCGGAACGGTGCCCAGTTGATCCGGTAACCAGTCAAAAAACTTACCAGCGAGACCTGGACCAGCCTGGTTTTTTCGCTCAGCAAAGGCAGTAGGTCTTCGAGGTGGAGCACGCCGTCACGATGCTCCCAGAGGTGGACTCCTTCTTTACCCGGGCACTGCAGCCAGGGCGTGGCACCCGAGGGAAATTCCAAATCCGTCACCATAACTTCGTCCCCGGGTTGCAGATCCAGAGCCGTGGCCAATAAATTGTAGGCCTCCGATGTGCACGAACAAAAAGCCACCTCCTCGGCAGTGCGTTCAAGAAGCCGGGCTGCTGTGGCGCGGGCTTTGGCCAGTTCGGCGAAGTGGAAGTCGCGCCCCTTCATTCCCATCGACTTGTGTTCCCAGTAGGTCAGGATTGCCTCCCGCACCACCAGTGGAGGGATGCTTTCAGCGGCGGTATTGAGGTAGATCCGGTCTTTCAGAGAAGGGAAATCGAGAAGGCGTGATTCCTGCGTTAACATCGTGATTATTCGGCGGATTTTCGATTCATGGCAAGAGACGCTCTGCGATTACTGCCATACGGAACTCCGTCCGGAGTCGTCCCCATTTTGTGCGGGGTCGTCCCCATTTTGTGCGGGGTCATCCGCATTTCGTCCGCGGAAGACCCCGCTGGCCCGAGGTTCTGTCCCGAAAGTGACTGTAACCCACTGAGAATAGGTTGGTAGAAGTCCAGGGCAAACGGGCTCCTTGGGCGGATGAGACTACTTCGCACAAAAAGACACCGGTTCATCATTGACCTGGAAACAAATCATGGACAGAGTTCTAAATCATGAAATACCACGAAATGACAGCGGCGGCGATTGGAGCCGTCGACCGTGAAAAGACCATCGTACTCCTGCCGATTGCGGCGGTTGAGCAACACGGCCCCCATCTCCCCACCGGGACGGATACGATCATTTGCAGCGCCATTGCTGAAGCTGTTGAAGCCCAAAATCCGGGTGAAATTCTGCTCCTGCCGGTTAACTGGCTCGGAGCCAGCGCTCACCATCTGCCATTCGGAGCGTCCATGACGACGGCCCTGGACACCTACATAGCCACTCTCTGTGAAATGGCCGGGGCTCCGCTGGAGGATGGTTTCTGCCGCGTTCTGTTCCTCAACGGTCATGGAGGCAATATCGATCCGATGAAAATAGCTCTCCGCGAGCTGCAATTGGAATTCCCCCATGCCATTCTATCTGGTGCCTCCTACTGGTCAATTGCCGAAGCCGTAATCGCTGCCGGTCTCGAAGGCGAGGATAAGTTCGTCGGTCATGCCTGTGAGTTTGAGACATCGATGATTCAACATCTCCGCCCCGATCTTGTTGTTGAAGAGGACCGTGCCCACGCCGGGCTCTGGTTGCCCGATGTGATCGAGGGCGTCTTCGTGAGTCGGGATATGAAACAGCGCACTCTACACGGTTGCACTGGTCGCCCCGATCTGGCCAGCGCCGAAAAAGGAGCCGCTCTGTTTCCTGCTATCGTCGCCCGGGTTGGTGTGGCGATAAAGGCGCTACTGGCTGAGCCTTTGCCTGAGTAAATGGTTACATCAAAATTCCCTTCACCACATGCGCTTCTTTTACGCCGGTAAGGCGCTGCTCCAGTCCCTGAAAGGAATGGGTGAAGCGGCTGTGATTAATTCCCATACAGTGGAGGATCGTGGCGTTGAGGTCATTCAGATGCACGGGATTCTCGGTGATGTTATAGCTGAAATCGTCTGTTTCGCCGTAGGTTAGTCCCTTTTTTATTCCGCCTCCAGCCATCCACATGCAAAAGTTTCGCGGGTGGTGATCGCGACCGTAGTTTTCCTTGGTCAGAGTGCCCTGTGAATAGACGGTTCGGCCGAATTCGCCCCCGAAAACCACTAGAGTATCTTCCAATAGCCCTCGCGATTTTAGATCCCGAATCAGGGCAGCGGTCGGTTGATCGACATCCATACACTGTCCTTTGATTAGCCTTGGGAGACTTCCGTGCTGATCCCAGCCTCGATGCAGAATCTGGACTACCCGGGTGCCTCGCTCGATGAGGCGGCGGGCTAGAATCGCGCTCTGGGCAAACGTGCCTGGATTCTTTACCTCGGGACCATACATTTCCAGGGTGGCGGGCGATTCCCCGCTGAGATCGGTCAATTCTGGAACGCTGGTCTGCATGCGGAAAGCCATCTCGTATTGGGAAATCCGGGTCTGGGTTTCAGGATCGCCAAAGCGCTCGTAGTTTTTTTGATTGAGCTGGTTCAGAGCATCCAGCATCGTGCGCCGATCATTGGGATTAACTCCGGGAGGGTTTTTGACATAAAGCACCGGATCGCCCTGACCTCGCAGAGCCACTCCATCGTATCGGGATGGTAAAAAGCCGCTACTCCACATCCGGGTGAACAAGGCCTGGGCCTGGCTATCCTTCGGGAAGCTCGGGGTAAAAACCACAAAAGCAGGGAGATCATTGCTTTCACTGCCGTGACCGTAGCTGATCCATGACCCCAAGCTCGGTTTACCAGGGACTTCGCTACCGGTCATGACGAAAGTGCAGGCGGGATCGTGGTTGATCGCTTCGGTATGCACCGTCTTGATCATGGTGATTTCATCTGCAATTCCCTGCAAGTGGGGAACCAACTCGCTCATCATGATCCCACTCTGGCCGCACGGTTTGAAGACAAACTTGCTCGGCGCGCAGGGAAACCGGGACTGCCCGCTCGTCATCCCGGTGATGCGCTGGCCGTTGCGAATTGAATCGGGCAGTTCAACATCAAAATATTTCTCCAATTGCGGTTTGTAGTCAAAGAGATCCAACTGCGAAGGTGCTCCATTCATGTGCAGGTAGATGAGCCGCTTCGCTTTTGGGGCGAAGTTTGGGAAACCGGGGAGCGGTTTTTGGATCTGGCTGCCGGTAGTGGGCATTCCCAAGGCGCTCCGACCCATTAACGCGGACAAAGCCAGACCGCCAACTTTGAGCCCGGCACCTTCGAAAAAGCGGCGACGGGTCATGTGATTGTGATATTCGATAGCTGGATTCATGTTAGCTTTTCTAAGAATCAGGTTGGGCTAGAACAGCAAAATTTCCAGACGCATCATCAAGTAAAGAGGTCTCCTTTCCTGGGTTCCAGAACTAATGAAAAAAATCCATAAAATCACAAGTTTTGCGGGATTTCTGGGATCGATCTGTGATAGAATCAACCAAGTCTTATGCAGTCTGTCCCACCATCTATTGAGGTTCTTCAATCCCTGGGCGTTGCGCTGGGGTTGGGGTTGTTGGTGGGTTTGCAGCGGGAATGGGTGGGGAGCCAGGTCGCTGGGATTCGTACTTTTGCTTTGGGGGCAATTTTCGGTGCCCTCAGCGGTTTGTTGGGTCTTGCTTACGGTGGCTGGGTCATCGCGGCGGGGCTGGTTGCCTTCGCCAGCATGGTGATCCTGGGAAATTTGGCAGCGATGAAGTCCGAGGAGCCTGATGCGGGACTCACTACGGAAATGGCTCTCCTGGTCATTTTCGCGATTGGCGTCCTTACGGTTCTGGGGTACCGGCTTGAGGCGGTTGTAACCGCTGGCGGGGTCATGTTCCTGCTACAAATCAAGGATCCGTTGCACGGCATGGTCCGCCGTATCGGTGAAGCGGATTTGAGGGAAATTGCCCGGCTGGTGCTGTCGGGGCTGGTCATTCTTCCGCTGTTGCCCAATCGGGAGATGGGTTATCTCGGGGTTTTTAATCCGTTTTCCATCTGGTTGATGGTGGTGCTGATCGTCGGAATCAGCCTGGCGGCGTATCTGGCGCAGAAATTTCTGGGGGATTCGAAAGGCTCTGTGCTGGCGGGCTTGCTCGGTGGTCTCGTTTCCAGCACGGCGACAACCGCGAGTCTTTCGCGGCGCAGCAAGGATCAAGGTGCTAGCGGCAAGTATTTGGCGGCTATTGCTCTGACGGCATCAGCAGTGGTCTTTCTTCGCGTCATGGTCGAGGTAATTCTGATCGCGCCCGCGCACCTATGGGAGATGTTGCCACCACTGGTCGTAATGACGTTTGGATTTGCGCTGGTGGCCGTGTGGACCCAGTGGCGTTTTACCCGGAGCGGAAAAAGTGGCGAGGCGATGGATGCACCGCACTCTGAACTAAAGAGCGCGGTCCTCTTCGCCTTGCTTTATGCCGTGGTTTTGCTTTTGGTGGCGACGGCAAAAGAGCATTTTGGCCAGAGTGGCCTTTATGTCGCAGCAGCCATCTCCGGTCTGACTGACATGGATGCCATCACTTTATCAACATCCCGGCTGGTAAGCTCCGGAAATCTCGATGCTGATACCGCCTGGCGCATGATCCTCGTCGGCGGCATGGCCAATATTGTTTTCAAAGGCGTGTTGGTGAGTATTCTCGGTACGGGAACCTACGTGAAAATTATGCTCGGGGGCTTTGGAGCCGCGCTGCTTGCCGGGCTTGGCATTGTGCTTCTTTGGCCGTGAAGCAGTGTGTTTTTTTGGGGTCATCCAGTCAGCCGCTAAAATCGGCCTTGATCTTTTCCCCGCTCTGCCTAACGATCATGATTGTTGCTCGCCCTTGCCGGGTGTTGTATCCTTTCATGAAAGCTGATTTCGAAATAACTGATCGATTCATCGAGCCTGGCGATGCTGGAGACTTGCTCTATTCTCCGCCTCCGGGGAAATACTCCTATCGGAGGACGCGTCGCTACGAATTCGATTTTAATGGAGCCGAGGTGAAGTTAAAAAATTTTGTGGCTGACACCCTGGTTGACCAAATTAGCCAGACCATGCTCTGCGGCGTTGATTCAGCCTTTGACGGTTCCCAATTTACCCTCGACTACGGGATGAAGCCGGGCGCGCTTGATCTGGAGAAGGAGGCGATTGTCTCTTATTACAGAGGCCTGGAAAATCCCGGTTTCGAGCTGAATAGCCTGAAAATTCGTCAGCGTATTTACCTTTTCCCCGATAAAAATGGCAAAAAAGCCGATCCCCAGGCTTTTGTTCGCGATATTTGCAACGCGGCAGTTCACAATTGGACCATTGTCTGAGGGTATTCTATGATACGTTCATTTTCCAGATTTAACAGGGTACAATCCCGCATTCAACAGGGTACGGTCGGCGATTTAACAGGGTGCAATTACCACCGTCCTTTTAATCTTTAAAACCATGGAAGCTTTGTTAGAGCGTATCACCGAGGTCCCGGCTGACTTTTACCGTCGCCTAAAAATCTCCGGTTTGAATGGCGAGGAACTCCTTGAACTCAGCCAAATCATGAAACTATCCCTGTCTCAAGTGGACATGCTGGAGATTCAGAAGATTTATCAAGAATGGGAGCGCGAACCAACCGATGTTGAACTCGAAGTCATCGCCCAGACCTGGAGTGAACATTGTAAACACCGCATCTTCGGAGCCACCATCGAACACGAGGTGGACGGCGTAAAGGAAACCATTTACTCGCTGTTTAAGACCTACATTTACGATGTGTCGAAGAAAATCATGGCGAAAAAGCCTGATTTCGTCCTCTCAGCCTTCCATGACAACGCTGGCTTTATCAAATTGGATGAAAATCTGGCGATTTGTTTAAAGGCGGAGACCCACAATCATCCCTCCGCTATCGAACCGTATGCCGGAGCCAACACAGGACTCGGTGGAGTGATTCGCGATATTTTAGGCGCGGGCAAAGGGGCCAAGCCGATAGCCTCGCTTGATGTGTTTTGTTTTGGCCCGCCCAACACCAAACCAGAAAAGCTGAAAGCAGAAGACGTGATTCACCCGCTCGGGGTGATGCGCGGCGTGGTTCGCGGGGTCCGGGACTACGGGAACCGGATGGGCATTCCTACAGTGAGCGGTGCGATTCAATTTGATGACGCCTACATCTACAATCCTCTGGTTTATTGCGGAACCGCCGGGGTTATCCCGATTCCGGACATCCACAAAGAAATGTCCGCCGGGCTGAAAATTATATCGATCGGAGCCAAAACAGGTCGGGATGGCCTCCATGGAGCCACTTTTTCCTCCGCAGCTCTCGATACCGAAAGCCATGAGCAGGATCAACAGGCTGTGCAGATAGGAAATCCCATCGAAGAGAAAAAAGCGGCTGATTTTGTGCTTGCCGCCCGGGAGAAAGGTCTAATTGTTTTTATCACCGACTGCGGTGCCGGGGGGTATTCGAGTGCCTGTGGCGAAATGCTCGAAGAAGTTGGCGGCCTCATCAATCTCGACAATGTGCAACTCAAGGAAAGCGGCATGGTGAGCTGGGAGATTTTTATCTCGGAAAGCCAGGAACGCATGGTGCTGGCAGTGAAGGAGTCTAATCTTCCAGAGCTGCAGAAGCTCGCGGACATCTGCGAAACCGGGCTCACGGTTCTAGGCGATTCCGATGGTTCCGGGATTCTGAAAGTGACCCACCATGGAGAGATGGTTTGCGAATTAGACTGCTCCAAATTGCACAGCGCGCCCACCCGCCATCTAAGTTCGATTTGGAACACCAAGACCAAACGTGATTCGCTTCTTTTCAAAATCGAAGATCCCCTTGGGTTCGTTTTGAAAAGTGTGCTTTCCGACTTTGCAATTGTTTCCCGCGAGCCAATTATTCGGGAATACGACCATGAGGTTCAGGGCAATACCGTGCTCAAACCGCTGGCGGGAGCCTCCGGTGACGCCCCGCAAGATGCCTCGGTGATTCGCATCGACGGCAGTAATCAACTGATTTCGATAGGCCTTTCCTTACTTCCAGAGTGGGGAAAAACTGATCCCTACGCCATGGGCACGGCTT
>JBGSJM010000050.1:0-2741 GCA_041742015.1 Verrucomicrobiales bacterium
CTCCAGGAATCCACCCCGTCGCCATCATCGGTGAATGGCAGGAAAGTGAGCGCGCGGCGGTGAAAGATTTTTTGCTCCGGACCGGAATCCCGGCCTGGTTCGAGGCCACCAGCGGCCTGCGGGAGGACGCCGACCTGGAGCAGCTCCGAATCACCCAGGACAATCAACTATCAACCACCAACTATCAACCGACCAGCATCATCCGCATCGGCGGGGTGCCGAGTCTGCGTTTTTGGCGGGATTTGGAAACGCCAAGCGAGATTCCGGTCATTAATTTCTCGCGAAATCCCTTTCCCGGCCTCGCCCGGAAGGAAAACGTGGAAACTCTCGCTCTAACCGACTTAACAGGGTACAGTCCCCCATTCAACAGGGTACAGTCGCCCATTAAAGAGGGTACAATCAGCTCCAAACTGGCCCGCCACCCCGCCTCCGAGCCAGCTTTGGTGGCGGCTTTATCGGAGATCATCCCGTCAGCAGCGGCGGTTTTTCTCGGGAACAGCCTGCCTATTCGCGAGTGGAATCTGGCCGCCAGCTTCGCCGTGCAGCACCCCCACTGTTTTGCCAATCGCGGGGCCAACGGGATCGATGGCGAGGTCTCTACTTTTCTGGGAATCAGCGCCGGTTTTGACGAAGCCTGGGGGATCTTCGGGGATTTGACCGCCCTTTACGATTTGAATGCTCCCTGGGTCGTCAGCCAGCTTCCGCCCGGTGGAAAACGGCGGATCGTGGTCCTCAACAACGGCGGGGGGCGCATTTTTTCCCGCCTCCCCGCCATGCAAAAACTCGGCCCTGCCGCCATGGCCCAGACCGAGAACCACCACCAGACCCATTTTTCCGGTTGGGCCGATCTGTGGGGGCTAGATTACGTGGAGTGGAGTGATCAACCCGAATCCTGGATCCTGCCACAGACCAAAGGTGCCATCATCATCGAGATCAAAATCGACCAGGAAAAGTCCGAAGCCTTCTGGGCTGATAAATCCTTATGATCTTCGCTCTACACGGCAACCTGGGCTCCGCAGAGGACTTTGCCTTTCTCCAGCCCGACGTAGCGGTGGCTTCCAGCCGCCGGTTGGGCATCCAGCCCATTGACCTCTGGCCCCTCTCCCACCTTTCCCTCAAAGAAGTCGCCGCCGAACTAAAGCGCCGTGCCGAACTCTGCCAATGCCACAAACTTCTCGGCTACTCCATGGGTGGGCGCATCGCCCTGCAAGCCCTGGCTGATGATCCCGATTTTTGGACCCATGCCGTGATCATCTCCGCTCACCCCGGTCTCAAGTCCGAGCCGGAGCGGGCTCAGCGCCGGGCCAGCGACCAGGAATGGGCCCATCTCGCCCGCACTGCCCCCTGGTCCGATTTCCTCGCAAAATGGAACGCCCAAAGTGTTTTTACCTCTGACCATCAACCATCAACTATCAACCATCAACGATTAGCAAGCCGCCGGGAAAATGTGGCCCGGGCCTTTGAAAACTGGTCCCTCGGCCAGCAGGAAGACCTGCGCCCCCACCTGGAAACGTATCCCGGCAAAGTCACCTGGGTCGTCGGGCAAAACGACCTGAAATTTCTCGCCCTAGCCGTTGAGATGCGAGTTCTAATACCTCACTGCGAGTTGGTGGCGGTCCCGAATTGCGGGCATCGGGTATTGCTAGAGCATCCGAAGGTGGTTCATGATCTGGTTTGGGGGGCTTTTGGTATGGGAGGCACGTAAGCACTTTGGTCTGAAGCGTGGACCAACACGGAAAACAGCGGCTTGATTCTTTCCAAAGAACAAAGTGAAAAAAGGCTTGATCCAGAGTAAAAATCACTCAAAATTCGACGCTTTTTAGTCTTAACGGGTAATCTCCACGCCCCCTCGGTTTTTTCTCTGGTGTCACCTGCCACCTTTTTTCCATAACCCATAGACGATATTCCTTTTGTCCACTTTCGAAAAACGGCCTTTCCCGCTCCTCCTTCACCATCCTGTGCGGGGCGCATGGTGCATGGTCGTGTCGGTGGTATTCTTCACGGCCAATGCTCTGATACTTAAAGTCCTGACTGCAGATCGGCAGGTGGATCCGTGGCTGGCCCTCGTCTTTCGCGCGGCGATTGGTCTGGTTTTCACCTATTTGCTCTTTGCATCCAAAGGCACACTCAGCATTCGGCGTGGTTTTCTGAGCTGGCTGCTTGCTTCACGCGGGATTCTCGGCGCTCTCGGCACAGCAGCCTATTACATTACCATCGGTCCACTCGGCGCGGGGAAGGCCACTCTCATCGGGAACACCTGGTGTGTGTTTGCTGCCATCATGGCCGCCTTCGTTTTGAATGAAAAACTTGGCCCTTGGAAGCTCATCGGTATCCTGCTTGCCATAAGCGGGCTTGCGTTACTGACGGGACTCACACCGGGCTCGCTGATTGTTTTTGGCAAACATGAAACCATCGCTCTGGTCGGGGCCCTGCTCGCTGCTGCCGTCGTCATCGTCATCCGACAGCTCACGCTCACGGAAAGCAGTGCCACCATCTTTGTCTCTCAGTGCGTCTATGGCCTCCTGCTCGGCATCCCCATCGCCTGGAGTCATTTTAGTAGCATCACCAGCACTGACGCACTGCTACTTGGCGCTGCGGCCCTCTGCGCCACTTTTGGCCAACTCGGTATGACCGAAGGTTTCCGCTACCTGCCTGTCGCCATCGGTGGAGCCTTCCAGATCACCGTCCCGCTCGTCATCACGATTTGCAGCGTGGTTTTTTTCGCGGAGCCCTTCACCACG
>JBGSJM010000051.1:0-13942 GCA_041742015.1 Verrucomicrobiales bacterium
ACTTACTACACGAACCGCCGGTGCTTCCACCACGATCCGGGCACCGCTTTCGAACTCCAGGGTGGCCATGCCGCCCATGAGATTTAGCGTTCCGGCACGGAGGCGCGAACCTTTGGAAGTTGGCAACTCCGAGCCTGCCCACTGGCAGCCCTCCGATTCCACAATCGTCGCCACATAAGGTGCTTCGCGAGATATCAACAATGTCAAAAAAACACCTAGCAATGCAGCAGCCGCGCTGGATAACACAAAGGGCATCAAACGGAAGCGGTAGATTGGAGATGGAGCCGCATCTCTGCTCGCGAACAGTGACGGCAGTTCCGCCCCAAGCGCTCTCAACTGGCCGTTTAGCCAGGCGGATTTGGAGTATTGGGCCAGCAGCGCAGGATTCGCGAGAGCCTCTTTCTGAAAAGCCTCCAGTTCATCGTGATCCAACTCACCATTGATGGCGGCTTGTATTTTATCTTCCGGACTCATATTTTGGAACCTCCCATCACTGCTTCATTCTCGATACATTCCTGGAGCATTTTCCGAATCCTGCTGAGCATGCGATACACCGCCGTCTCGGTCCGGCTGGCTTTTCCGGCAATTTGAGCGACTTCCTGCTCTTCGTAGTAGCGCCACAGAATCAATTTACGGTGAGTCTCGGGCAGCTTTTTCAGGCAACGTTGCAGGGCTTCAGTTCGGTGGTCGGCTCCCAAGTCGAGGTGATCCATCTCATTCGCCACCGCTTCAATAAAGGCAATCTCGGTGGGAGTGGTCATCTTTCGTTTGTTGGAGCGCCTATAATTCAAAATCAGACCCAGGGCAATTTTCTTGCCCCAGGCAGCAAAATTAGTCCCTTTCTCAAAGTCACCATATTTCTTCCACATCGTCACCTTGGTTTCCTGCATCACTTCATCCGCATCGGTCCAGTGGGGCACCAAGCCATGGATATACCTGACGATTACCCGCTCATATTGAGCGAGTAATCTCAAAAATTCTTCCGTGTCAGAATCCTCCATTCAGATAACATAGGTCCGGTGATGGTGGATTTTGGACAAAAAATGGAAAAAAACATTCGGCACTGGGGTGGTAGGGGACTCCTTGATTGCGCCAACCCCGATAACGTCACCCGGTGAACTTGAAAAACCCATTATCCACCGATAACTTGCGGCCAGTATGGACGAAATTGGAAGTTACCATAAATCCCGACGGGATTTTCTTATCGCCTCAACCACCGGGCTGGCAGGTTTCCGGTTTGGAACTTCCGGCTTGGGCGCGACTGAGAAAGCAGTTCCGACACCCACTTCCGCCTCCGCAAAAACCACCATTCTGTTTTTCCTGTGTGGAGGTTCTTCCCACGTGGATATGTGGGATCTAAAACCCGATGCGCCTTCCGACTATCGGAGTTTGTTTTCGCCGATCTCCACTTCCGCTCCTGAAATTCAGTTGTGCGAACACCTGCCGATGACCGCCAAAGTCGCTGATAAACTGGCCATCGTCCGTTCCGTGACTGATTATGGCCGGGCTACGGGCGATCACCATGCGGGTTATTACTACAATCTCACCGGCCACGTCCCGGACCAAACTTTCAAGACCCAGGGAAATGACCGCCGTCCCCAGCCGGATGACTGGCCTTTTATGGGCAGTGTGGTTGGATCCCGTCGCTCACCTCACCCTGATTTGCCTCAGGTCATATCGTTGCCTCACAAACCAAGTCGCCCGCCTTACACGAGACCGGGGCAGTTTTCTGGACTGCTTGGGCCGCTTCATGATCCGTTATACCTGATTGGCGACCGACCGGAGCCCATGAAAATCACCGCACCCTCGCTCCGGTTGGAAATGGGCAAGGGCCGCCTCGAAGACCGCAAAGCCCTGCTCGCCTCCATAAATCAAGCCCGGACCAATCTCGATTTTGATGCTTCGATCCGAAATCTCGGCGAATACCAAAATCAGGCATTTTCTCTGCTTTCATCAGCCTCCACCACCTCCGCATTTGACCTGGCCAACGAGTCGGAAGCTACTATCGAGCGTTACGGCAAGACCATCAATGGAATGAGTCTTCTGATGGCCCGTCGTTTGGCAGAAGCTGGGGTACCATTTATTACCGTTTTTTGGCGGGAAAATCTGGAACTAAAGGCCAAGTGCCGCAGTGCGGGCGGCTGGGACACCCACGGCAGTAATTTCGCCTGTCTGGCCAATGATCTGTTACCGGAATTTGACCGGGCTTACTCAGCCCTGATCGAAGACCTCTCTTTTCGCGGAATGTTGGATCAGACCCTCGTCGTTGTCTCCAGCGAAATGGGGCGGAAACCAAAAATCGGGGATCGCAGGTCCGGTGGGGTCTCTGGAGCGGGCCGGGATCATTGGACCGCCTGTCAGAGCATCGTCATGGCCGGAGGTGGTGTTCGGGGAGGACAAACCTTTGGAAAAACGGATCGATTCGGAGAGTATCCCGTCGAGAAAACGGTTGGTCCAGAGGACATCACCAAAACCGTCTATCATGCCATGGGCGTAACTGATTTGGATGCGATGGATCGTTCCGGTCGCCCCGTTAATCTGCTCGCGGAGGGCCGTGCTTTAACCGAATTGTTTTAGCCCGGTGAACTAGCCATTTCCCTCAAATCCGGCTAAGCTGCTCTAAATCTTGACACATCGAAAATCGATGAAATTGCCGCGACCGGTTGGAACGATGCTGCCGAAATGCCAATTGATTGCAGAATGAAGGTGTCAACTGGGTGTCCCCACCTTCGGCTGACTTTGTGAAATTTTTCACAAAGTCACCTTGATTCTCCAGATGGTGCGTATGATAGTCAGCGCTTCGAAGTGTAATTTTACCTCGTTAAAAGGGATGCCAGGCACCACTCAAGAACTTGAAATCGCTGACTCAGCCACTCGCTTCCAACAGGAGTTGGATGGCTATCAACAGACTACGGAAGATCTGGTCGGGGAGAAGTTGGTGTTGAACATGGGTCCGTCTCACCCGGCGACCCATGGGGTTTTGAGGCTGATTTTGGAGCTGGATGGGGAGGTGATTACCAAGGCTGATCCCGATGTGGGCTTCCTTCACCGGGGAGATGAAAAGATTGCAGAGAACATGCAATACAATCAATTTATCCCCTACACGGACCGCCTCGACTACCTGGCACCACTTGCCAACAATGTGGCTTACGCCTGTGCAGTCGAAAAACTGATGGGCTGGGAATTGCCCCCGCGTGGTAAGGCGATTCGGGTGATTTGTTGTGAGATGGCTCGCATCTCTGCTCACCTCCTTGGCTTGGGCGCCTACGCCATGGATGTGGGGGCCATGACGGTGTTCCTTTACACCTTTACGGAGCGTGAAAAAATCTACGATTTGTGCGAGTTGCTGACCGGAGCTCGCTTCACCACCAGTTACACCCGGGTTGGTGGACAAATTCGTGATTTGCCGGATGGGTTTCTTCCTTTGCTCGACAAGTTTTGCAATGAGTTCCTCGTAGCGCTCGCTGAGATCGACACTCTGTTGTCCCGTAACAAGATTTTCCTTGATCGAACCAAGGACATCGGTGTCATCACCGCTGCGGAAGCGATTTCCTACGGTTTGAGCGGACCAAATTTACGAGGCTCAGGTGTTGACCACGATCTGCGGAAAAAACAGCCCTATCTCGATTACCAAAATTACGATTTTGATATCCCGATTGGGGAATATGGTGATTGTTATGATCGTTATGCGGTGCGGATGGAAGAGATGCGCCAGAGCGTAAGCATCCTCCGCCAGGTGATGAAAAATCTGCCGGATGGTGCGATCAACGTGGAGGACGCCAAGCAGCGCCTGCCCGGAAAAAATAAGGTGCTGATGAGCATGGAGGAGTTGATCCACCATTTTATCCTGGTGACGGAAGGTCTCGATGCACCCGCGGGCGAAGTCTACTTCGGGGCGGAAAATCCGAAGGGTGAGCTTGGCTTTTACATTCATTCGAAGGGGGGCGGGGTTCCTTATCGCTTGAAAATCCGGGCTCCGTCATTTGTTAATCTGAGCATCCTTCCGAAAATTCTCCAGGGTCGGTTGATGAGCGACACGGTAGCCATTTTGGGGAGCTTGGATTTCGTAATGGGAGAATGTGACAGGTAAGTAAAATGAACAACTTGATCCAAATTGTACCCTGTTAAGTCGATGACTGTACCCTGTTAAGTCCAAATTTTATCACCCATGTCCCTGGTAGTCCCAACTGAACTTGAAAAAGAAATCGATGAGCGAATCACGCACTATCCGGTGAGCCGTCGATCTGCCGTCCTGCCGGTGTTGCATGCTTTGCAGCATCACTTTGGCTACATCACTGAAGAAGCGGTGGAGTGGACCGCTCAAAAGTTGGAGATCGAGCCGATCAAGGTGCTGGAGGTGGTGACTTTTTACCCGGGGTTCCGGCAGTCTGCGCCCGGAAAATATCACATTCGGGTCTGCAGGACTTTAAGTTGCGCCATGGCTGGGAGCTATGAGTTGATGGAATCTCTTTGTCAAATCACCGGGATAGATCGCTCTGGGGTGGATCACCATCATCCCATCGCGGTGAGCGCTGATGGCAAATACAGTATCGAGTTTGCTGAGTGCCTCGCCAGTTGCGGGACCGCTCCGGTGTGCATGGTTAACGATGATTTTCATGAAGGGGTGAAGGATGTGGAAGGACTTGTTAAAAAATACATTTAAGGCCGGAAAAGAAAGTTTGATGAGCAACATTCAATACCTTCCAGGAAAAGAACCGCATCCAAGGGAAACCCGGATTATTTTCAAAAACGTCGACCGGGTAGGTTGGGATCAGTCGATTGGCTGTTACATCAAAGATGGCGGTTATGAAATGCTCAAAAAGGGGCTAAAGATGACCCCGGTTGAGATTAGGGAAGAAGTCAAAACGGCAGGGTTGCGTGGTCGCGGTGGAGCGGGCTTCCCGGCAGGAGTAAAGTGGGGCTTTATCCCGCCGACAAACGAAAAACCAGTCTATCTGATTTGCAACGCTGATGAATCCGAGCCGGGCACTTTCAAAGATCGTTACATTATTCATCAAGACCCGCACCAACTGATCGAGGGAATGGTACTCGCTTGTTACTCGGTGGGGGCTCATCTGGCTTACATTTACATTCGTGAAGAGTTTCCAGAAGGGGCGATCATTCTGGAAAAAGCAATCGAAGAAGCCCGCGCCAACCATTTCCTGGGTAAAAACATTCTCGGCAGCGGTTTCGACCTCGAAATTTATGTCCACCGTGGGGCGGGTGCCTATATTTGTGGGGAAGAGACGGGATTGATTGAGTCTCTGGAAGGCAAGCGGCCTTATCCGCGGATCAAACCGCCTTATTTCCCTGCGGCGATGGGACTCTATCTCTGCCCGACTATCGTCAACAACGTCGAAACCCTTTGCCATGTGAAACATATCCTCGAAGTGGGCGGTGTGGAGTGGGCCAAAACTGGTAAGCCGAACAACACCGGCACCCGGATTTTGTGCGTCAGTGGCGATGTCAAAAAGCCTGGTTATTACGAAGTGCAGGTTGGTCATGTCACGATGGGGGAATTGATCAATGACTTTTGCGGCGGACTCAAGGAAGGTCGCAGTTTGAAGGCGGTGATTCCTGGGGGCTCATCAGCCAAAGTTCTGCGGGCAGACGAAAAATTTAAACTCGGCAAAGGCGAGGATGCGAGGGAAATCTCGATCTGGGACATCCCGATGGACTTTGATTCCCTGGCGGCCTGCGGCTCGATGGCTGGCTCTGGGGGAGTGATTGTGATTGATGACAGCCGCTCGATCAGTTGGGTGCTCAATAATATCAATAATTTTTATGCCCACGAGTCCTGCGGACAGTGTACACCCTGTCGGGAAGGTTCATTGTGGATGAAGAAGATAACGGACCGTTTGGTGGCCGGACAGGCTTCGCCGGACGATATCAAGACTCTGGAATCCGTGGCCTATAATATTGATGGCAAGACGATTTGCGCTTTTGGGGAAGCATGCGCCTGGCCGACCGAAAGTTTTATCGCCAAATTCCGGGAGGAGCTGATTGGCGACACCAAAAGTGAGTTGAGCGGCGACATCGTCAACCAAGAAAGCAAACTCGCCGCAGCGGGGGTGGAAAGCTTGCACTCCCATTCGGTCGTCCGCTAAACTAACAACCCATTTCAAATGTCACAAGATCTCATAGATGTCCAGATAGACGGGAAATGGCACAAGTTCCCGAAAGGCACCCGTATGATCGAGGCCTGTCGGCTGGCGGGTGTGGAGGTGCCGCATTATTGTTATCACCCCAAGCTTTCTTCTCCGGGAAATTGCCGGATGTGTTTAGTTCAGATGGGAATGCCTCCCCGTCCCAATCCCGGAGAAACCCCGGTGACGGATGCGGATGGGCATCTTCCAATTTCCTGGATGCCGCGTGCGGTAATCGCCTGTGCCAACACGATCAGTCCGAATATGGGAATTCGCACCACCGGCGAGGTGACGGAAAGCTGTCGGCAGGGAGTGATGGAATTTCTTCTCGCCAACCACCCACTGGACTGCCCGATTTGCGACCAAGCTGGGGAGTGCTCGCTTCAGGAATTTAGCGTGGAACACGGCAAGGGAGAGTCCCGCTTCCGCGATCAAAAGGTCAAGAAACCCAAGAATGTGCAGGTTGGCCCGAGGGTTCGCTTGGATGATGAGCGCTGTATCATGTGTAGTCGTTGTATCCGGTTTATGGACGAAATAGTCGACGATCCGGTGCTCGGATTTACGGATCGGGGCAGTCACACGACTCTGGCGGTTCATCCGGGGCGGGATTTGAGCAACAATTACTCCATCAATACCGTCGATATCTGTCCGGTTGGGGCGTTGACATCCAATGACTTTAGATTTCGGATGCGCGCCTGGTTCATGAAGGAAACCGATACCATCGACACCAATTGTGGAACGGGTTCCAATATCACGGTCTCAACCCGGCAGGGTAAAATTTACCGGATCACCCCGAGAAGAAACAACGAGGTCAATTCCGATTGGTTGCCGGATTCGCATCGTTTGAATTTCCATTGGATTCACAGTGATAAACGGCTCACTGACCCGATGATCAAAGATCGCGGTAAACATCGAATTGCCAGCCACCAGGATGCGATTATCACTGCGGTTGACAAGTTGAGGAAGTTTAAGCCTGAAGAGATTGCGATCATTGCCTCTGGACGGATGACAAACGAAGAGCTGATGATGGTGCGTCTTCTCAAGCAGCAGATTGGCGTAAAAGACGTCGACATTATTCCACGCCTGGGCAAGCCTGATGGGTATTTGATTTCGGCTGATCTTAATCCCAACACCCATGGAGCAAAATCGGTGCTGGGCTTAAAAGATCCGGGAGCGAGCTTGGAAAACATAAAAAAAGACATTCGCAGTCGCAAAATCAAGGCGTTGATTGTGTTTCAGGAAGACCTGATCACAGGGGGGCTGTTTAAGACTGTTGACCTTGAATCGCTTGACTTCCTAGTCAGCACCTATCCGCTGGCCAATCCCACGGCGGATTTGGCCAATGTAATTTTTCCGGCTGCCTGCTGGGCGGAGAAAAATGGGACGATGATTAATGTGACCGGCAGGCTACAGCGGCTTCACCAGGTGATCGAGGCACCGGGCCAGACCCTGAAACCGTGGGAAATCATTCGGGATCTAATTCAGGCATTTGGAGGCAAAACCGGGTTTTATTCATCGATGGATATCTTCAGCCAAATCACCCGTGAGGTTCCGGATTTTGCCGGCCTCAAGTGGAGCGATGTGGGTCCTCAGGGAATTCCGCTCCTGAAAACTGGAATCACCATTCCGCTGCTCGAAAGGGAAAAACAGCGAATCAAAGAGGGAAAAATTGTTGGGTAATACTTTTAAGAGACTATGGACTGGCCGTTTGTTATTGCTTCCACTGTAAAGATCGTCGTATTTGCTTTTATGATGATTCTGCCGCTTGTGGCCCTTTGTACCTGGGCGGAGAGACGGGTCAGCGCTGCGATTCAGGATCGGGTTGGGCCGAACCGGGTTGGCCCATTCGGGCTTTTTCAACCCCTGGCTGACGGAATCAAGTTTTTGTTAAAAGAGGACTTTACGCCCAATCACGTTCGGAAAGGCTACTTCTGGTTGGCACCGGCTCTGGTGATGATTCCCTCTTTGCTGACCTGTGCAGTGCTACCCTTTGGTAGTCGGCTTTTTGGAGAGAAAATGGTCATTGCTGACCTGAATGTCGGGCCGCTCTTTGTCTTTGCGATCGCCTCGCTCACGGTTTACGGCATTGTTTTGGCAGGGTGGGCATCAAACTCTAAGTATCCATTCCTCGGCGGGGTTCGCTCAACCAGCCAGATGATTTCGTACGAAATCTGTATGGGGTTGTCGGTGATTCCGTTAATCATGATTTTTGGGGAGCTTAATCTCGGTCGCATCGTTCAGGAGCAGGCTCAAAACGGCTGGGCTTTGCTGCCACTTTGGGGGGAAGGCCTCAGTGTGAGGGGATTCCTTTTGGCGATACCGGTTTTTATCTCCTTTATCATCTTTACCACATCGATGTTTGCCGAGACCAACCGCCTTCCTTTTGATCTTCCCGAGTGCGAGACTGAGTTGGTGGCTGGCTACCATACCGAGTACAGTTCCATGAAATTCGCCCTGTTTTTCCTCGGTGAGTACGCGGCGAT
Organism: Verrucomicrobiales bacterium; assembly: GCA_041742015.1. Taxonomy (GTDB): domain Bacteria; phylum Verrucomicrobiota; class Verrucomicrobiia; order Verrucomicrobiales; family DEV007; genus Arctic95D-9. The sequence goes on from JBGSJM010000051.1 coordinate 8,630, forward strand.
GATCATTGGTTCAGGACTGGCGGTGACCTTGTTTCTGGGGGGCTGGAGTTTGCCTTTCGGCTGGCTGACGCCTGCGAGCGCCACGGACGAAGTTCCTTTCTGGCATGGGCTCATCCATATCGGAGTTTTCTTTGCCAAGGTGATTGGATTTATCCTTTTCTTCATGTGGATCCGTTGGTCATTGCCTCGTTTCCGCTATGATCAACTGATGAGACTTGGCTGGGTTTTCTTCTTTGAAATTGCCCTGGCCAACATTATTCTGACCGCGTTGATCCTCAGTGGTCCAGTACTGTGGGAAGATGTTCTTCGGGTCTTTGGAAAATAGAAAATAATTCAAGGGAAATCAACATGGCCATAATCGTAAAGCGTCCAAAACTGCGTTGGTGGGAACAACTTTACCTACCGGGAATAGCCAAAGGACTCGTCGTCACGGCGAAACACTTTTTCAATACCTTGCTGGGGCGAAAAAAGGTGACCATGCAATATCCCGAAGAAAAGTGGGATGCCAGTTTACCCGATCACTACCGAGGAGCACCGGCTTTGGTGACAGATGAACATGAACGGGAACGTTGCGTGGCCTGTCAGCTCTGTGAATTTATCTGTCCACCCCGGGCGATCACGATTCTGTCCGAGGAGATTCCATCGGATGACAAGTGGGCTAAAGTTGAAAAGCGCCCCAAAGTTTTCGAAATCGATATGATTCGCTGTATTTATTGCGGTCTTTGTGAAGAAGTCTGCCCCGAGCAGGCCATCTTCCTTCGCAAAGATTACGCGATCGTCGGCACCACTCGTAAAGAAATGGTCCATGACAAGGCCAAGCTCTATCAGATCGGCGGGGTCAGAGAAGGTCTTGTCAACAAGTGGAATGAATTGAAGTAAAATCAAACAGGGTACAATCCGCCATCTAACAGGGTACAGTGCGACATCCAAACTAGCTTTTCTGTCTGTCCGCAAACCAATACAATGATTTCTCCCTTAAAACTTGGCTTCGACGGTACTTGGCGCTTTAAAAACGAAAAGGAAGTGGATGGGTGGAATTATCTCCATTTCTCGAAGGGAAACCGCATCGCCCAGTTTTATAACATCAAAAACGGGACTTTTGAGGTCGGTCGGATGTTGGTTGGGGATATTGGAAACAACCTAATCGAGTTTTTTCCTCAGGATGGAAGCAAGGGGTGGACCCGGTCATATCGCTTTGATGATGGCAATCTGGTCATCATCGAAGGCAAGGACGAGTACCCCTGTTCACGGGTCCAGGATCCACCGGTCTGGTTGGAGGAGGGGATCGCTGCCGCAGATAGGTTTTTCGACGAATTTGAGGGCACTTGGGGGGAAGAAAGGGGCCAGAGCCACGCGTCGTAGGCTGCATCCTAGGCCGCCTTCGTCGGCGTGGTCCGTGCGAGCATGGTTGTAAAATCCGCATCCCCCACATCAATGTCGGCGGCGGTATCGCCATGGGCGTCACGCCCACATCAAAGTCGGCGGCGGTATCGTTATGGGCGTGACGCCCACATCAATGTCGGCGGCGGTATCGGCATGGGCGTCACGCCCACGTCAATGTCGGCGGCGGTATCGGTATGGGCGTAACGCCCACGTCAATGTCGGCGGCGGTATCGACGTGGGCTGGACTAAACCACTCGGGATGTGGCGGATATTGCAGCTTTTATGAAAATGGAGTAGTGATCCCTACATGAAGCTCGCAGCCATCCTCATTTTTTGTTTGGGCCAGCTTGGCGCTGCCGAAGTGTTCGAAAGCCATCCGCCAATGAGGCCGCTCCCGGTGCCCCAGCAAACTCATATTCCGAGTGATGCTCATGTCGTTGATGCGACGCGCGGCAGCGACACCAGTACTGGAACCGAAGTCGCACCGTGGAAAACCTTGCAACATGCTTTATCGAAAGTTAGCCAGGGTGTTATCGCGCTCCGTGGAGGTGTCTTTTACTCGCACGCCATAGTGACTACACTCGTAAGCAAAGAGCAGCCGCTTATCATCTGCTCCTGGCCAGGTGAATTGGTCATCCTAGACGGTGGCGAGCCTGAATTTGCCAGTTCTCCCGGCACGGCCTGGGTGCCATGCCCCGGTGGAGTGAATGGTGAGTTTCGTTCCGTAAAGGCTTATCCCTTAACCAAACCGGCCAGCAGTGAAGAAGATGGCGATGGCGAAGTTCTCGTGATGGGCCGTTTCATCGACTCCATGATTCCGCTACATGGCGCACGTTTTCGGGGTGATCTGCAATCCGATAATCCCTGGTGGAACATCACTTCAAAGTCCGCCGATAATTCCTTCGTCTCTTGCGGCCCTGCCGTCTGGCAGGATGGACGCAGTGGCCATATCCACTGCCGCCTCACCCATACCCGGCTCCCCGGTCTCGGTGAGGACAATTATCGAGGTATCACCGATGTCCAAAAAACACAGCTTTGCATTGCCACTGCGGCCGCCGGTCCCGTGCTCACGCTAAAGGGAGCACGGCATGTGACGTTGCGTGGGCTCTCCATCCGAGGCAGTGCGGTGGCCACGCTGTTTATCGAGAACTGTGCCGACGTCACTCTCGACAATGTGACCGTCTATGGCGGTGCCAAGGCGATTCAAATCAAGGACACGGCTGGTTTCCGCATGGTGAACAGCGCCTGTCGCGGCGTATCCGCACCATGGATGTATCGTGGAGCGCTGAAGTATCGCAGCGTCGAGGCACGCTTGTTGTCTGCCACGTCATGGATGCCAAGTGGAGTGGACAGCAGCGACTTCGAGATAGCCTACAGCGAGTTCACCGACAGTGAGGATGGCGTTTTCCTCGGCTGTGTGAGGGGCTTGCGTTTTCATCATAACCTCGTCGATAACATGACTGATGACGGCATCTTCCTCACCGCATCGACTGGCTGGGATGGAAAAGTCGCGGGAGGCGATGTGAAGCTGTGGCAAAACCGCATCTCGCGCTGTCTCACCAGTCTTGCGTTTGGAGTCGGCCATGGTCGGCAGATCACTCTGCCTGATCGGGTGCAAACCGGCGACGGGCTCTGGATCACGCGAAATGTCTTCGATTTCCGCCGCCCCGTCCACTATCATTGGCCGAAGGACGCTCAGAGCATCCAGGAGCCGTATTTTCGCGGGCGCTTCGCCGGTGATCATGGCAGCCCCGCCTGGGAGCCGATGTGGGTCTATCACAATACCATCGTGGGCAGCCACGTGGAGCGCCCCGACTGGGGCAGCCCCGGCCTCGGCGTAGGGATGGGAAAAGGCACCACGCGCCACGTGCTCAATAATATTCTTTGCTCGGACATCGGCGAGACCGGCGTCACCATGCCCAAAGAAGCTGAGCGCTTCCATGCCCAGGGCAACGTGCTCTGGTCCTTCGATCCAGCGAAGCAGGATGTCGCTGCCTGGAAAACCAAAATGACCAGCTCCTCAGCTTCCGCCGCCGCAACGAATCATCTAATCAATCCCTCATTTGCCAAATATGAAAGTGATTGGAAAAGCGATGTCGATTTGACGCCATCTCTAAGTATGGAAGGCGTCGCTGTGCCGCAGGATTGGTTTGATCCGCTTAAGGGCAAAGGTATCGGTGCTGTTTCCACCGGGGAAGAACCCTGGCGGATCGGGATTCATGGCCGTCTGGATGTGTTTGGTCGGGCGGTTGCATCCAACGGTCCCGCACCAAGTTTCGAATGGACTTTTACTGACGACCATCCGAATCATTCACCCCGCACGGGCGCGGCGAAAGCTCTCAGTTTGCAGGGGTATCCAGCATTTGACGCTCCCATCTTCGAATACCTCCTGCGCCGCAGCGGTGCGATAGTTGAGAGCCACGAAAAAGAGTTCATTCCACTCACCCCTGCATTGCTAAAGGACAAAAAATGGCTCGTCATCGACGGCAGTTTCACCCGTGCCAAAATGACGCCGGACGTCTTTGGTGAAAGTGACATCTCAGCTCTGAGCGACTGGTTGGAAAATGGCGGCACCCTGGTGCTCGGCCCGCAGCGGACTGATGTCTTCAAGTCTGATGCCGGTAAAACATTCCTCTCCAGGCATTTCGGTACACCTCCGCGCTCGAAACTAGAGGCACCTGTGATCCTGCAACCCAAACATCCCTGGCTCACCCACCTTGAGGGCGACTCTCCTGCCTGGCTGGCAAAAGGACAGCCGATTGCGGCAGCGCTAGGGGAGTCCATTATCGGCAGTGGAGGCAACTTCAGTTTGCTATGGCAGACAAAAATCGGGCGAGGTCGCATCGTGTGCATCGGCTGGAGCGTGGGCGGTCAGCTTTCAGACAATCGACGCGGCGGTGAAGTGGAAACGGATCGCGCCATGCTGGAGCAAGTGGAGCTGCTCCGTCGCATCCTCACTCTGGAATGAGGGAAACTTTCACAGGTCCGTTTTACTCTTCAAGAAATCAACCAAAATCACTTTTGCGTCGCGCTGATCACCAGTGGCCCGATCAACCAGCGGTAGATCCTGGGCAGCAGTAATGGTGCGGATCAGATCATCCTCGGCAGATGGATTTGGCGTGGGTTCGGTCACGGAAGGGTGGACGATGAGAACATCCCACTCCCGTTTCCCTCTGCTAAGACTGTTGGAAGAAATCCACATCTGGGTTCGAATAAATTCTTCCCGATCCTTTGCTGCGGCAGACCTTGGCACGGCAACGACCACCAGATCAGGCCTGAGTGGTCGGACCCGATGGCTCGCATCCTTCATCAATTGATAGCGGCTGAGTCCCTGTGTGGGCCAGGGAATGGTGCTGATGCTGGCATTGGGAACGATTTCCCGGAGGGCTTCTCCAATAAGAACATCAAACGGCGGCATCGCCAGGACGTTGACCTGCTGACCTGCTTTGAGACGAGTCCAGGAGTGTCCCAGAAATGGTGGCAGTGGTGCTCCGTCTTTGAGCGCAACAGCTTTTCCCGTAATCGCCAACCCAAGTTGTTCGGCGATGCGCCGGTGTCCACTCAGGTTTGGATGAATTTCGTCACTCATGGCCAGCCGCCAGGAATCCGGCTCACGGATTTTGATGGCTTCGAGAGCAGCAAAGGTATCGCAAAGCGGCACATTTAAGCTCCGGGCAACGGAGCGGACCACCTCGCCATAAAGCTTGACCTTTTCGAGCGGGCGTTCCGGGGTCGTGAAGACGGTGTTGGGAGTGCAGAGGACGACTTCAGCTCCATTGGCTCGGCATTTGGACACGATTTCGATGAGGTTTTTTCGGTAAGTTTCGATGGGCAGTTTAGCGACATCATTGAGACCAAACATCACCGTGACGACGTGCGGTTTATGGACCAGCACATCCTGCATGATCCGTCCAAGACCGTTGGCCGTGG
>JBGSJM010000052.1:0-8254 GCA_041742015.1 Verrucomicrobiales bacterium
AGTTTCCCTTCTGAGCGAAAACCAGGTAACAGATCACCAGAATGACACCGGCGATCCAGCTACCGAGAAATGCACCGATGGCACTGAAAGGATTAAAGCGTCCGGCCACAAAGAGTCCCGCCAGCCACATTCCCGAAATCAGGAGGAATATCGGGGATAAAATCGCGAGACCACACAACCAGATTTTTTCCTTGGGCCAGAGCGTTGAATCAGGAAAACTCTGATGGAACACTGGCGAGAACAAAAGCAGCCTAAGGCTTTTGAAATCCAGATCCCGGGTGTAATAGTTGGCTCTGGCCATGTTACCCCTATTTTCTAGAGTGACCATCTTGGCGGTAAAATCAAACTCAACCGCTTCCCCCTCAATAGCTTGTCCATCTAAAGTTCGCCACGTAGCGGCCTTGGATTCTGATGCCAACAGACCAAAAAACCAGAGGATGGTAAAAAATATCAGAACCACTTTCATAGGCTTGCCCAAAGGGAACTTCATGAGTTTTGTTTTTAAATCACTCACTCTCACTTCGCGGATTTCGACTGAGCAACTCGATTAGGGCCTGAGCGCACGGTTTATTTTTGAACAACACTTCGTAAGCTTCATCAATCAGCGGGGTTCGAACAGAGAGTTTACGGGCGAGTTCATAAGCGTTTTTTGCATTGGGCACCCCCTCTGCCACCTGATTTAGCGCGGCAACCGCCTCTTGCAGGGTTTTCCCCTGCCCGAGCATACGACCAACTCGGTTATTCCGGCTGTGTCCACTGTAGCAGGTCACGATCAAGTCACCAATTCCGCTGAGCCCCTGAAAAGTCTCGATTCTTCCCCCCATCGCCAAGCCCAGGCGGGTCATTTCCGCCAATCCCCTGGTGACCAGAGCGGCTTTTGAGTTATCTCCCAAGCCTAATCCATCAGCGGTTCCTGCTGCGATCGCAAAAATGTTTTTGACCACTCCGCCAATTTCAATACCCACCACATCGGTACTGGTGTAAGTCCTAAAATAAGGCAGGGTAAAAATTTCCTGTAGCTTGGCAGAGATCGCCTCATCCCTGCTCCCAATCACTGCTGCGGTGGCCTTGCGGGAAGCGACCTCTTCGGCGTGGCTCGGCCCGGCCAGGACTGCCACCGGATTGTCCGGGAAAATCTCCTGAACGGTTGCCTGCATCAATTTACCCGAATCCGGGTCAATTCCCTTGTTACAGGTCAAAATAATCGTTTTTTTCGGAATACCGACTGCCTTGAGTTGATTTAGTACTTGCCGCGCGACCTGAGACGGGACCACAAGAAGGATCAAAGGCCGATCAACCACATCTTTTAGGTTGTTCGTGGCACGGACATTCGAAGGCAGCGACATATTAGGCAAATAATAACTGTTCTTGGAATTGTTGTTTACATCGTCCACTAGATTCTGATTATTGGCATACATCAGGACATCCAGCCCACGATCCGCGAGGACCACTCCCAAAGCAGTGCCCCAGCTTCCCGTCCCCAAAATAGCAGCTTTTTTGATCATGAACTTTCCAGAATTCGTATTTTTAGAAAATGGCCAGCAAAAAAGAGAGATTTAACAGTCAGGCTTTTTTTACCTCTTTTTTTTGAAAGCGGGCCTCCTCCCCTTTTATTAACCTCTTTATATTGCCACGATGTTTCCAAATCGCGAGAGAACACACAATCAAACAAAAAGTCAGAATTGGCCAACTCCACTTCCCAGTAATGGCAGCCTGAATCAAGGCAAAAATGGGAACGGCCAGAGCAGCAGCAATTGAACCCACGGAAACATAACGGGTTGCCTTGAAAAACATAATCCAACTGGCAATGGAAAAGATGGCGGGAATCGGAATCAAAAAAATCATTGCCCCCGCCGTGGTGGCGATGCCCTTGCCTCCTTTGAACTTAAGCCAGAAGGTGTAGTTATGCCCCAGAATCGTGGCAATTGCGGTGGCCACATGAATAACGGCATCGTCGGTCAACCACATCGAAATGGCCACCGGAACCATTCCTTTCAGGACGTCCAGCACCAGCACGGTGATCCCCACCGGTTTACCCAGGGTCCGCAATACATTGGTCGCCCCGATATTTCCGCTGCCATGTTTGCGAATATCGATCCCTTTCATTTTGGCTACGATGAGTCCGAAGGGTGTGGCTCCGATTACATATCCCATCAGGATATAGAGCCAGTTCACGGGTTCGGAAAAAACATTCATAGCTAAAGTGTCTCTTATTTTTGATGATGGATCGTGGTCTGTCCAGTGAAGCGCAACATAAAGAGACTGAAAATCAAAATTCGGTTACTTTTTTAAAACGAATCAACCTGACCCTTCCTCTCAAAAAATTATCTTTCAAGCATTCCGATTGAATATTAGGGAGACCAAATTAAGAGTAGCCTCTCACTTGAAATGATTTCGCTTTCGGACCATGCGCCCGGTGAACCCGGTCTGGTTAACTTTGCCTCGCGTTTTTTTAGCGAGAGCGGCGCCCTTTCAAAACTCGATCATTTTGAATACCGTCCCCAACAACAGCAGATGGCGGTGGCAGCAGCCCGTGCCCTCGCCGAATCCCGCCCCATCCTCGTGGAAGCCGGGACTGGCGTCGGAAAATCGCTAGCCTACCTGGTTCCCGCCGTGGAAATGGCGGTGAAAAACAATCGCAAAGCGGTTATCTCCACCCACACCATCAATTTGCAGGAACAGCTTGTCCAAAAAGACATCCCTCTCTTGCAAAAGGTGATGAGCAACCCGTTTAAGGCTATGCTCCTGAAGGGGCGCCGCAACTACCTCTGCCCGGCTCGGCTCGAAAGCGCCATGATGGCTGGTGGTGATCTTTTTACCACTTCCGAGGAGGAGGAACTCAAGGCCATTTTCAAATGGGCGGCCATCACCAAAGATGGAACCCTTTCTGGACTTGGGTTCTCCCCCAGTTCCAAAGTTTGGGGCATGGTCTGCAGCGAGCCCCACGTCTGCACCACCAAATTGTGTGGTCCCAGCGGAAGATGCTCCTATCAGGAAGCCCGCAAAAAAGTAAATGCTGCCAATGTCGTAGTCGTCAACCACACCCTGTTTTTTACTTTACTCGGCGGCCTTCAGGAATTCGAAGACGCGGAAGACGGGTTCCTTTTTCCCGGCGATTTTGTCATTTTCGACGAGGCCCACACCATGGAATCCGTTGCAGCAAAGATCCTCGGCCTCACCGTCTCAAAGTCCAGCCTCCGCTACGAGTTGAATCGCCTTTTTAATTCCAAATCCAATCGTGGCCTCTTTCAACTCGTCAGCGATATGGAAGGTCGCCAGGCCACCATGCGGCTAATTGAGGAAATGGATGTCTTTTTTGAACGGATCGAAAAAAACTGCAAATGGGGGGAATACGGGCGCGAATTTCGGGTGAGACGCCCCGAATTTGTCGAAGACACCCTCGGGGCCGGGTTGATCGAAGTCAGCCGCCGCGCCCGGGCAGTCGCTGATCTCGCCACTGAAGGCCTGAAAGCCGAGCTTCAAGATCTCGCCCGCCGCCTCGGGGAGGCACGCGCCGCCCTCGCCACGTTTCTCGACCAAAGCGATGAGGAAAGTGTTTACTGGGTGGAGAAAGATGACCGAGAGTCCCTCTCGCTGAATGCCGTGCCCATTGATGTGTCCCCGACCCTGCGGTCCATCTTTTTCACCAGTGGTCGCCCCGGCGTATTTACCAGCGCGACTCTTGGTGTGGGTGACCGGGATATGAAATATTTTCGCACCCGGGTTGGGGCCGAAAATGCCGAAGGCGTGCAAATCGGAAGCCCCTTCAACTACCAGAAACAAATGTCCATTTACCTCGTCAAGACCATGCCCAACCCCGGGGACAAGGATTACGAAGCGTCACTCATCAGATGGATCGAGCATTTTACCACCCTTTCGAAAGGCCGGGCCTTTGTACTTTTCACCAGCTACAAACTCCTCCTAAAGGTCGCCGGGGAAATGGAAACCTTTTTCAGAAAAAAAGGCTGGAATCTACTCGTTCAGGGACAGGGTTTTTCACGTTCCCACTTGATCGACAGTTTCAAAAAGGATGAAAGCAGCGTCCTTTTCGGGACGGACAGCTTCTGGACCGGCGTCGACGTGCCTGGCAGCGCGCTGAGCAACGTGATCATAACCCGGCTGCCCTTTGCCGTCCCTGACCATCCCCTAACCCAGTCCCGGATCGAGCGAATCGAGGAACGAGGTGGCAACGCTTTTATGGAATTCTCGGTACCCGAAGCCATTTTAAAGCTCCGCCAGGGCGTGGGTCGACTGATTCGGCACGAGGACGACCGCGGCATGGTCGTGCTGCTCGACAACCGGGTTCTCTCCAAAAAATACGGCCCGGCCTTTCTCCGAGCGCTTCCCGATGCTCCCGTCGAAATTGTCGAATAAGTTAATATAAATTAATATTTCAGGCATAATTAATATAAAAACTATACCGATTTACTTGACTCTTGATGGGGTTTTCAGTAACTTTGTAAAGAGTTCTTACGGGGACTTTAAAAAATCTTTCAAATTTGGGCAATAGAGGAATCCGTGAGGATTTCCCAGCCTATTCGAATCTTTAGCTCTTACGGGATCGACTGGAGGCGTTTTTTTGAAAGATGGTGGAAATTTCTACCGGGGCTTACAGAGCCGAAAAGAATGAAGCCGAAAGGCCGAATTCGCAGTGCCCGACGGGGCATTGGATGAAAAGTGATCGGGAAGAGGTTTAGCGGCTTTGACTCGATCAACTTTTATCCGCCATTGAACAGATCGAAAGCAGGGATGCTGGAAGTCTGGTTTTTCCAGAAGTTGATGAGTTGAAAGGCCGTTGAAATCTATGTCCAATACCAGTTGTTACATTTGATTCGAGATGGGTGAAATGAGGCACTTACGGGTGGCTCATAAGACCAATTAGTTTTGAATCAGATCATCCAATTGAGTTGAAGAGGTAGCAGATATGCCCTGGATCAGAAACTTCGGAAAGAAAAAGGGGTGAGACCAGAAGTTCTTATCCTCCGGCAGGAGGGTAATCGGAAGGTCGACAGTTCGCGGGGTTGAAGCACTCACGACTGGATTCAATCTCCTATTTGCTTCGAAGGAGACTGAATTACCAAGAACTGACCGAAAGGCCAAATTTTAGGACCACTGCAATTGGCGTTGCAGTGGTTCTTTCATTTTGATCAGCAGGGCGAATCTTCCATCACTCCTAAAAGACGAAATAAATGAAATCCAGTCGGGCGTCGGCATAAGAGAGTATGAGAATAAGTAACAGCAAACAGACCGCAACCTGATGCCAGAGACGCCACTCCAAAAATCGCCGGTCGATCACAGCCTTCCCGAGCAGGACTGTAAAAGCCACAAACCCAAGCAATACAAACAGCAGATTTCCCGACGGCGAGTCGGAGGCGGTGGAATACCCGAAGAGGGATTGGAAGTAAGCTAAGGCCGAGGCAAACGTCTTGGCCCGAAAAAATACCCAAAGCAAACAAACCCCATGGAACACCAGGAGAGTTTTCAAAATTCTGGCCAAAAGATGATCCGGGACCGATCTCCCCACACGTGTGCCTGCCAGAGCCCTTTCCGCCGCGAGCCAGAGACCATGCCCAGCCCCCCAAAACACAAAATTCCAGGAGGCACCGTGCCAGATTCCACCTAACAACATGGTCAAAAACAGGTTTAGCCCGGTGTGTCCCCGATTGCCGCCCAGGGGAATGTAGATATAATCGCGAAGCCAGACCGAAAGGGTTATGTGCCAACGCCTCCAAAATTCGCGCAGGGATGTCGCCAGGTAGGGCCGATCAAAGTTGAGAGGCAGAACGATTCCATACATCAGTCCCAGACCAATCGCGATGGTGGAATAGCCCCAAAAGTCAGACAATATCTGAAAAGCAAAACCATACAGAGTCGTCCAGGCAGTAAGGGTACTGAGCTTGCTGGGATCATTAAAGCCATACTCCACAAACTGTGCCAGGGTATCCGCTATACAGATCTTAATCGCCAGCCCGGCGATGAGATAAAAGATACCGAGCAGAAAATCCTGACTATTAAAAATTCGCCGAATTTTCAATTGCGGAATCAACTCATGAGCCCTGACGATTGGCCCGGCGACCAACTGGGCGTAAAAGCATTTAAAAACTCCAAATATCAGGAAGTTTTTTTCCACTTTGACCACCCCCCTTTTGACATCAACGAGATAACCGATAATCTGAAAAGTGTAAAAAGAAATCCCCAGCGGCAACCAGGCGCTAACGGGTGGGCTCTTCGCCGCAATCCCCATTTGCCCGAGCAGGGCGATGACGTTTTCGGCGATAAATGCGGAGTATTTGAACCAGCCGAGACTACACAGGTTCACGATGATGGCGATCTTGAGAATCAAGCTGGCCCGCTCTTCCGATTCCGCCGAGCCAATCATCCGGGAAAAGCCATAGTTAACAACCATGGAGATCCCCAGAAGAATCAGAGCAGGCCAGTAATACCAGCCGTAAAAAATCACGGAACTGACGAAAAGCAGCACCTGCCGGTAAGACTGCCGCGGCAAAGCCCAGTAAATCAGCACCAGACAGAAGTGGAAAAGGATAAATGTGATTGAGTTAAACAGCATCTGCTCCCGTGATTAACCATTTTTTCCGCTCAACACATGTCTGGCGAGATGAGCCGCGAGCACTTTGGTGAAAACGCTTCTGCCCCGGGCGCTGAGGTGGCTGGGGTCGCGCAAGTATTGCTCCTCCCACCCTTGGCCGGCATAATCATAAAAGGTGGCTCCCACTTGATTTGCGATGGTCTGGTAGTAACTGGTGAAAGTTGAGTTATGGTTAGCCGGGACCTGCGCTACGGAAACTGGCGGGGCGACCCAAATGACCTTGAGTTTACTGTTCTGAAAAATATCGGCGATTGTTTTGAGGTTTTCGAAAGATTCCCCGGAGGTAGTAGACGCTGGAGCCGGCCCCGGAGCGATGATGACTGGTTCCAGAGCCGAGACCATAGCCGGGCTGACTGACTCATTGGCAGGGAGAAAGATCGATTCCAAGGGGCGTTTCCGGGACCAGATATTTGGATCCATGATATTGGCGGTGTAGAGCACAAAGAGCTTGATAACCGTTTTGGGGCGGAGCGCCTTCCGGTAGGTGGCGAGGGCAATGTGCTCCATGGCCCAGCTTTGGAGGTGGCTTTCGAAGCGGTCAGCAAAACGGACCTCTTCTGCAGGAGAGGTTACAGGCGAGGAATGGCCGGGCAAATCGAGTTTTCCATCTGAACCCATTGCAGGCGGCGAGGCTTCGATGATGACATGGGTCAGGCCCGGATTGGATACCGCAACTTTAGAAAACCACGCGAGCCGCTCGCTCTGGAGCCCGGTGGTTGCGGCATTCAAGCTTTTCAGGTTTATTCCAGTATGAGCAGCCAATTCTTTGGTAAAGAGGTGGTGATCAATGGCGTCCAAAAATCGGGAAGTACCGAGAAAAAGGATTTTGGTCTCCGGCTCGCGCTCCAGGATTTTTGCATTCAGCAGCATACTATCCGACAGGGCATAAAAATACCTACCGTTGGCCCGGACCACCACTTCCAGCCCGACCAAAAGGAGTACGAAAAAGAACAGAAATCTGGCTAAAGGCGACTTCATTACAATATGACTGCGCCTTTTCTACGACAGATCAGTGGAATCGTCCAGTGGATAACCTACGCCGGGAAATCCCAATTTTTTTATTTCCGGACCCTGCTGGTTATTTCCATCTCACGGCGTTTTTTCTCCGTGATTTTTTCTTTCAGCTCATCCCAGTATTCGGCACCGGCGATGTAACCAGGGCAGCAATCGGCCCCGCACACACAGGGGTGTTCCTCCCAATTATCGAGATCAAAGCCGTAGTTAAACAGTAGTTCTTCACCTTCGGGAATATCTCGGATGGCATAAATCCAGATCGAACCATTTTCCACATAGGCTTCACAGTTTCCATCGCATCCGTGATTGATAAGCCGGGCCGCATTTTCGGGAACGTCGCCGTCAATATCCCAGTCATCATCCAGTGTGAATATATAAACGGCGGCCTCCCCCGTTTCCTTGTGGCGGTCCATCTGAGCCCAGCCGCGGATATCGGACTCCTCTTTATCTATTTTTTCACCAAGGTATTCGATGATGGGAGTGTCCTCCGGAATATCCTGACAGGCAAAAACTCCCCTGCCGTGAATACCAGATCCACGAACTTCGCACCACTCGGAATGGCATGATTCATCAGGCAAAAGGGCGCTACTCATATCATAAAAAAATCAGGATTTGGAAATGGGGACGGAAACC
>JBGSJM010000053.1:0-3793 GCA_041742015.1 Verrucomicrobiales bacterium
GGCCGTCAGAGCCCACCAGATCTTTCATGATTCCTGACCGGGCCGGACTGAGAATAGCCGCCTGGGTGGCCAGACCGAAAAAGAAGGCCAGACAGAACCAAAGACTGTATTCCTCAGATTTGGCTATCAATGCCAGGGCAATTCCCAGGTAACAAATGCCCTGCGCCACCTGGGTCCAGAGAATGACATGGCGTTTGGAAAAGCGATCGGACAAAAAGCCTGCCAACGGGCCAAACATGATGTAGGGCACGGCAAAAACGATGCCGAGGTACACCTGCATCTTATCCCCCAGGGGTGTGCCCGAGGCCACTCCCAGGGCCAAACCAATGAGAATGAGTTTAACCAGATTATCCCCGAAAGCATTGAGTGCCTGCACCCACAAGACAGCCACAACGGAGCGCTCAGCTCCGAATGGTTTGATATGGGTTTGGTTCGAGGATGTCATCCGACAGACATAGCCGACCATCTGCAAAGGGGAAGTAGAAAAATTGTCGCCAGGCGGTCGAATTGTAACAAAATCGTCGGTTTTCTTCGGTTTACCGCTGTTTCGTGCACAAAATGCATGACGTTTACAAGCGTGGTAAGCCGCAACTGCGTCTCTTGGCCAATCGCCTCTGGTGCTGAACCTTGGCGGTGTGTTGAATCGTTTTTACATCCGAGTGGGATTCGCCAGCCTGGTTGCCATGTTCGCCGCCGGGCTGTGGGCGGATGAAAAAACTCCACAAAAAGCGCACTGGGCTTTCCAGCCTTTAACTCAGCAGCCTCTGCCGAAAGTCACGGACGCCGCCTGGCCGAAAAACCGGATCGACTATTTTATTCTCTCGCAAATGGAAAAAGGGCTTGCCCTCCCTGGCGGTCGTCCGCAGGTCGGGCTCCAGCCTGCCCTACCGGCGGACAATCGAACTCTGCTACGTCGGCTTAATTTTGATCTCACCGGTCTTCCGCCCACGCAGGATGCCATTGATCGCTTTGACCGGGCCAAAATCGCAGAAACTGTGGATGAGCTGCTCGCCTCGCCCCACTACGGGGAACGCTGGGGGCGGCACTGGCTCGATCTCGCCCGATATACCGATGTCCCCGAGTCCTGGTCGGATTCGAAAAGCCCCCCTTTTCTTTACCGGGACTGGATCGTCGCCGCCTTCAATTCCGATCTGCCCTACGATCAATTTGTGATCCGGCAGCTCGCCAATGACCTGCTTCCCGATTCTCAACCGTCGGACAACGCGGCGCTTGGTTTTATCGGACTCAGCCCCAGCTACTGGAAAGAACTACAACTCCCTCCCGATATCATCAACGTCACCGTTGCGGAGGAGTGGGAGGAAAGGATCGATGCGGTGGGGAGGACCTTTCTCGGGCTCACTCTCGGCTGCGCACGTTGCCACGATCACAAGTCGGACCCGGTCTCAGCCGAGGATTACTACGCGCTCGCTGGCGTCTTTGCCAGTGTGCAGATTGCCGATAAACCGGTTCTTCCCGATTCGCTCTGGAAACCAGTCGAAGCGGCGCGGGCAAAGGTGGTGGGTCTGGAAAAACAGCGCGATGACCTCAAAAAAGTGAAACCCGCCCCGGCTGATCTCAAGGATCAATTGGCGGTGATTGAAAAAAACATCACCGATCTGAAAACCTCCACGCCCCATTTTGCACTCGCCACCGCCAGTGGGGTGGTCGAGGCTGCCCTGTTTGTAAAGGAAAAGAAAGGTGCTCACGGCACGGCTCTGGAGTATGTTGCGGGTGCCTCGCAGGATCTCGCCATGCAGCGCCGGGGCAATCCGAACGAAAAGGGAAACATCGTGCCGCGGCGCTTCCTTTCCGCTTTTCCACAAAGCCATGGCCAGCCCCGTCCACTCACCAATGGGAGCGGTCGGCTCGATCTCGCCCGGGCGCTGATTGAAGAAGCGGCTCCGCTCTCGGCCCGGGTTATCGTCAACCGGGTTTGGCAGCACCACTTTGGGCGGGGGTTGGTGGAGACCCCGAGTGAATTTGGCCCGGCGGGAGAAAGCCCGACTCATCCGGAGTTGCTCGATGATCTCGCGGCTCGTTTTATCGAAAATGGCTGGTCGATCAAGTGGCTGCATCGCGAAATTCTCACTTCGGCGACCTGGCAGCAGTCTTCGCTCGTCACCCCGGAAACCGAAGCCCGCGACCCCACCAATCATTTCTACTCCCGCATGGCCAGACGCCGCCTGGATTTCGAAGTCTGGCGCGATGCCATGCTCGCGGCTACTGATGAAATCGACCTGAAAGTCAGTGGCGAGCCCTTTAATCTGGATGATGCCGCTCAAACCCGCCGCACCTTGTATGGAAAAGTAACCCGCCGGGAACTCAGCACCATGCTGAGCGTAAATGACTTTCCAGATCCCATCGCCCACAGTGCCACCCGGACAGAAACCTCGACTGCGCTGCAGTTGCTCTTTTCGCTAAACGGACCTTTTGTGATGCAGCGGGCCAAAATGCTCGCCACCCGTCTTGGCTCTGATGACCAGGATCGCATCCGCCAGGCCTACGCGCTGCTTCTGCAGCGGGCACCTACCCCGCGCGAGGAGGAATTGGGCCGGGCCTTTCTAAAAAGCGGCGGCTCTCTGGAGAACTACACTCAGGTGCTATTGACGGGAAATGAATTTCTATACCTCGATTAAATTCTGTAGCGATGGCTTCCAGCACTACGAAAAAATGAAGACTCTGCCTTTTGACTCCAGTTCGATTGACCGCCGCACCGCTTTGCAGCGCCTTGGCGGAGGTCTCGGCAGCCTCGGGCTGGCTTCAGCTCTCCAGGCCGCCAGCTCGCTACCGTCCGGCACTCATTTCCCAGCTAAAGTTAAGCGGGTCATTCACCTTTTTATGAACGGGGGACCGTTTGGGCCTGATTTTTTCGATCCGAAACCGGCCCTGACCAAATACCAGGGCCAGCGTCCCGAGGGTGCTGACCTTCGCACCGAGCGGCCCACCGGCGGGTTGATGGCGGTTCCCTATGCCTACAGCCACCACGGAAAAAGCGGTTTGCCAGTCAGTGAGCTGCTCCCCCTCACCGCCCGTCATGCCGACCAGCTTTGTGTACTGCGGTCCTGTTACACTGACAATCCCAATCACGGCCCTGCCCTGCTCCTCATGAACAACGGCACCATGACTCCGAAAGTCCCGAGCATGGGAGCGTGGCTGTCCTACGGCCTCGGGTCGGAGAACCGGAACCTGCCCACCTACCTGGTGCTTTGCCCGGGGCGGCCGGTGCGATTTTCCATCCTCTGGAACAGTGCCTTTCTCCCTGCGGAACATCAGGGCGTGTACATCAATCACTCGAAGATCACGCCACATGAAATGATCCCGTGGCTTCGCAACTCAGCTATCGCCCCCGACACCCAGCGCCTTCAGCTCGATCTCGCCACTCAGCTCAACCGGGAACACCTCGCCGTCCGCAGTGGCGGGGACACTGCGCTGCAGGGCCGCATCGAAGCCATGGAATCCGCCTACCGTATGCAGTTCGAAGCCAGCGATGCCTTTGACATTTCCCAGGAGCCCACCACCGTCCGGGAGGCTTATGGCACCAGCCACTTTTCCAACGGCTGCCTCCTCGCCCGGCGTCTCTCCGAGCGGGGCGTGCGCTTTGTCCAGGTCTATTATGGGAACGGCCAACCCTGGGACACCCACAGCGGACACGACAAAAGCACCCGGAAATTGGCGGCGGACATCGACCGCCCTATCGCCGCCCTGCTGGAGGATCTGAAACAGCGGGGTCTTTTGGAGGAAACCCTCGTCATTTGGGGGGGTGAATTTGGTCGCACCCCCGTGTCCGAAAACA
>JBGSJM010000054.1:0-4834 GCA_041742015.1 Verrucomicrobiales bacterium
ACGCCTTTTCGGGGAGGACTATCAGGCCGGGCGCGGTGCCGCCCCCGCCGGAGCCGTCCAGGCCGCCCTGACCACCTACAAGGATCACCAAAAGGACTATCGCTCGATTCGGGTGAAAGATGACAAAGCTCGGGCCAGACTTCTCGCTGACCTTTCAAGAGAGAAATCCTTCTGTTTCGATATCGAAACCGACAGTCTCGATCCCAAAGTGGCGAAAATCATCGGGTTTGCTTTTTCCACCAAAGCCCACACCGGGCATTACGTGGAGGTGCCTGCCGGAAAAGACTACGAGAGAATCCTCGCCGAAGTGGCCGTCCTCCTCACCACTTCGGGGATCGAAAAAATCGGGCATAATTCGAAATTCGATATCGGCGTGTTGCAGTGGAACGGCGTCAAAATCGCCGGACCACTCTTCGACACCATGCTGGCCCATTCGTTGATTGAGCCAGAGCAGCGGCATCGGATGGATTATCTCTCGGAGCGATTTCTCAACTACTCCCCGATCTCCTACGATTCGGTCTTCGGCAAAAAGGTCGAACCCACCGGGCAAATGAGCCTTTTTGACGAAGTTGAGATGTCCGGCGGCACCGGGCCGGATTTCGAGTCGATCGCCCGTTATGCCGCGGAAGATGCTGATGTCACCTGGCAGCTCACCGGAATCCTTCGCGAACAAATCAAGGAATCCAATCAGGAGCGGGTCTTGATCGAGATCGAATGCCCGCTGATTCCTGCCATCGTCGGCATGGAAACGCAGGGCATCCGCGTCGATACGGGAGCCCTCGCCGAAATCGGAATCATTCTGGAGGAACGCATCACCAAGCTCCAGCAAGCGGTTTACGATGCCGCCGGAATGCATTTTAACCTCGGTTCCCCCAAGCAGGTGGGTGAAGTTCTCTTCGAAAAGTTAAACCTCATCGAAAAGCCGAAAAAGACCAAAACCGGACAATACAAAACCGACGAACAAACCCTTCAGACCCTTGCCGTCGAACACCTTGTTGTTCGGGAACTGCTAGAATACCGCGAGGCGGCCAAATTGAAGAGCACCTATGTGGATGCCCTGCCCAAATCAATTTTTCCGGGGACCGGTCGGATTCACACCAGTTTTCATCAGTTGATGACCGCCACCGGCCGCCTCGCCTCCAACGACCCCAATCTCCAAAATATTCCGATCCGCTCCGAGCAGGGTCGCGAGGTTCGCAAAGCCTTTGTCCCGCGCAGCCGTGACTACGTCCTTCTCTCCGCCGACTATTCCCAGGTGGAACTGCGGGTCATGGCCTCCCTGTGCAAAGATCCCTCCATGATTGAGGCCTTTGTTTCTGGCCTCGACATTCACACCGCCACCGCCGCCCGCGTCTTTGGGGTTGCCCTCGGAGACGTCACCAGCGATATGCGGCGCACCGCTAAAATGGTCAATTTCGGGATCATCTATGGCATCTCCGCTTTTGGACTATCCCAGCGTCTTGGGACAAGTGTATCCCGGACCGAGGCGGGGAACATCATCAAAGAATACCTGAAGCAATACCCTGGGGTAAAGGAGTTTCAGGATAAAACCATCGCCCAGGCGCAAAAGGACGGCTATGTGGAAACCATCACTGGTCGTCGTCGGTACCTGCGGGATATCAACTCCAATAGCTGGACCGCACGAGGAGCAGCGGAGCGAACCGCCATCAATACCCCCATTCAGGGAACCGCAGCGGACATGATCAAGATCGCCATGATCCGGGTCCATAATCTGCTGGAAGCAGGGAACTACAAAACCCGAATGCTTCTCCAAGTTCACGATGAGCTAGTCTTTGATCTCCACTGGGAGGAAGAAACAGAAGTGGTGCCCAAAATCGTTGAAGCCATGAAAAACGCCCTCCCCCTCGATGTCCCAATCGTAGTGGAAACCGGCACTGGAGAAAACTGGCTGGACGCGCACTGAGATTGAACAGGGTACAGTCGTCGATCTAACAGGGTACAGTCGGGTAGAGTGCCGACTGTCATCAGCAAGCAAAAAGAAGCAGCAACAAGGGAGATTTCGTTTCTAGTCGGGACGATCAAGCCATCGGTAGATCACTGAGAGATTGGGTTTCTTTCCGAAAAATTCCTTTCGTCGAATTTCTTTTTATTTTTTTGTTTTCAGCTTTACAAGATTTGAAAAAATTGCTTTTCTGATTGGTATTCGAAATACCAACCACCTGATATGACTTCGGGCGCATGAACAGAGCCCAGATAAATCACCACCCATCTGGTTCCCCCGTTCACCCCCGATCCGATGAAGCGGCCAAGGCCCGAGCCATTTACCTGCTTGCCCGCAAAAATGTTGAGCATTTGGAATTGAATGTTGAGAGTGTTTCTGACCCTCAATTGCCCCGGTGCTTTGATCAATTCAATAAAGAAAACACCCAGTTTTGTGTTTCTCTGGTACTCCAAAGTTCGAAAAAGGCTCATTGAGCCCTTCTGGAAGCTGGCAAAGCCCTGCAAACCATCGTTGAAAGACACCCGGAAACCAAGACGGTTACCAAGGCTTTTCGCGCTTCAGGGGGTGGGGAGGATCTGCCCGACCATGTCTTGTTGACTCGCACCGTCTTCGCTGGATTGGTGTTAACTGGTTACTTGTCGGGGTCGGAGTATGACGACTCGCTCCTCAACCACCATCGCTTTGCCTCGGGAATCATCAATTTGGTCAAAAAACACTTCGACAAGCTCAAACCGCTTGAATCCGATGTTTTAGGGCAGGTCGCCACGATTCTGCGCGAAAAACCGGCAGATGGGTCCGCCCAATTGCAATACCTCCGTCAATGGATCGAACAACAGATCGATGCCACAGCAAAGTCACTCCATTACAAAAAATTACACAGCGCCCTGGATCGATTGATTCCTGAAATTATTCTCCTCCACTTCATAAATTGTGAAAATCTTTGGAGAGATTTATATTTCGTGTAGCCAAAGTGTTGGTCGTAGATATGGTTACTTGTTATGATCAATATTGAGTTTTCCGACCGTGACTTGGCCGATATATCCGAAGCCATTGATAACCCAGAAATCACTCCAAAATTTAAGCGCAAACTGATGGCTCTCCGGATGCATAATCTCCGAGTTGATAACGGCGTAATTGCCGAGACACTGAATATCAGCCCAAATACAGTAACCAATTATGTAAAGCAGTACCGAGATGGTGGTCTGTGCGCAATTCTGGAAGACAAAGCCTATCGCCCCGCTAGTTCTTTGGAACCATTCATTCCCTGCTTAAAATGCTTTTTTGCCGCCCGCCCACCTGCGACCGCGAAAGAAGCTATGGGACATATTGAACGGATCACGGGAATCAAATTGAGTGAAGAGCAGGTCCGGAAAACTCTCAAGAAAATCGGAATGTCATATCGGAGAAGTGGGCAGATCCCCGGCAAAGCAGATCCTCAGATGCAGTTTAATTTCTTTACAGAGGAGCTGGAACCTCGATTAAAAGAGGCTTCCGAAGGAAAGAGGAAAGTATTATTCGTGGACGCCGCTCACTTTGTTCTGGGATGTTTTCTAGGGATGGTTTGGTGTTTTTCCCGACTATTCGTAAGGGGAGCTAGCGGTCGACAACGCTATAATGTTCTGGGGGCTGTTGACAGCCATTCCAAAGAAGTGATTTCGATTCGAAGTACCGACAACATTAACTCGGTTAAGCTCACGGAGCTAATGGACCTGATTCGGGAAAAGCATCCCGACGTCGCTATTACTTTGGTAATGGACAATGCAAAATATCAAAGATGTAAAATGGTGCAAGAATATGCATCCTCAAAAAACATAGAGATACTTTTCCTGCCTCCATACTCACCCAATTTAAACATCATTGAGCGCCTTTGGAAATTGGTGAAAACCGAGTGCCTTAGAAACAAGTACTTTCCAGATTTAGCTACATTTCAAGCCTCGATTGACGGCTTCCTAAACTCAGCCAATCAAGACTACCAACAGCAACTTGAATCGTTACTTACACTAAAATTTCAATTTTTCCCGATTCCAAAAAAATGAGGTGGAGAAGAATATTTTGGAAGGACAAGATCTCGCCGCCACCATCGCCCTCCTTGATGAATACCGTCAGCAATTACTTGAGGCCCAACAAGAGCTAACCCAAAAGACTTTTCCTGCCTCGCTGCCCTTTTCTCAAGCCCAGGTTCGTGATGAAAGTGATCATTCCATTGGCACGGGCGAAAGTACTTACGCCGTAAGTGAAAATTCTCCTGCAGCGAGCGAAAGTACTTACGCAGTAAGTGAAAATCCTCCGGGAGCGAGTGAAAGTACTTACGCCGTAAGTGAAAATGCTTGCGGCATAACCGAAAATTTCCAAAACAACCTGTCTCTGTCACACCACCAAAAAGATGAAACGCATCAATAAATTCTGGTTTTTGACCGCCCGATTATTCAAATCACCTTTTTATCTGGCTTTACCATTGTTGGCGTGTGGTCTTTTTTGTGACCAAGTTGCCCATTCCGAAGATTTGGATGGAGATGGTTACGATGATGAAACGGGTTATTATCTCGGTCCACCTGAAAATCCACCACCACCCTCAAACGATTTTCGAGATGATGATGGAGATGGTGTGACTAATATCGAAGAACTCGCTTATGGCACTCAAGCCAATAATTCCGATTCTAATTCCGATGGCATCAGAGATTGGTATGAAATTTATGGGTTTTCGTTTAACCTGGCCACTCAACATGAACAACTCATCACTGAGTACAAATACGATCCGGTCACTGAAAACTACATTGAGGTCCAGCGAATGGAGACTTACACCCAATACACCCAGGAATGGACCACTACTAATCCGGTCAATTCTGATAGCGATGGAGATCTCCTGCCAGA
>JBGSJM010000055.1:0-3775 GCA_041742015.1 Verrucomicrobiales bacterium
GTTTTGGGTACACGGTTCTGGGGACAGAAGCTGCGCTGTGGGGTGCGTTATCTGACCGATGGAGCCGTCTTTGGCAGAGCCCCTTTTGTAGAGCAAATCTTTGCCGCAAACCGTGGACAATTTGGCAAGCGCCGCACCAGCGGAGCCCGGAGAATCCGTGGTTTGGCGGTCCTGGGGACAGACAAAGTATTTGCAGCCGGGTCCTGGGGACAGACAAAGTATTTGCAGTCAACAGCTAAATATCAATCGCCTGGTCCCGGGGGACAAATCGCCTGGTCCCGGGGGACAGACAAGAAAAAAGGCTAAAGAGGCAGGCTTAAAGTAAGAAAAGAGAATTTGATGCCGTAAAAATAACTCATTACAAACGGCTTATAACCCAATGGGTACAATTTTTTGACCGCCCTTGATTATTGTTTAGGGCCTGAATTCAACGATTTCCGGTACCATTCCGCCCGTGTTTTCACACACTCAAACGCCCGATTTCGAGCGAAAACCCGTCGGTTTGCGGTCCTCGAGAGGTCGAACTTTGGAAAAAACCACTAGAAAGAAAGGACTACAATCCTTGAATTTCGCATGTTGATGCGGGATTTCGAGGTTTCCGAAAGGAGAAATGATTTAAACTTAAGTGGTGATCAGGAAAATTTTGGACCACGCCGACACCTGACAAGGATTAAGGCAATAATTAATTGAATGGGTGACAAATGAGGAAACGTAAATATCTTGAAGGCATGGCACTCAAAGCAATAGAAGGCACGCTCGAGCCTGACGGTCGGCTCACCACAACCGAACCGTTGACGATTACCGAATCCACCAGGGTCATCGTGACCATAGAAGTCGACGGTGACGGAGAAGACAACATTGATCTGGCTTTAGCCAGCGAGAAAGTGTGGGGAAGAGACTGGAATCGACCTGAGGAGGACGAGGCATGGGCGTATTTACAAGGGGAGACATCGTCTTAGTCAAGTTTCCCTTCAGTGACTTGAGCCAGACCAAACTGCGACCTGCTGTCGTCCTTACCCAGGGCGAATACAATGACGTGATGCTGTGCCAGATTACGAGTCAAAATCAACCCGATAAAAAGGCAGTGGAGATCACAGCAAGCGATTTTGAGAGCGGGAGCCTGCGGATCGCGAGCTATGCCCGCCCGTTCCGGATTACGGTAGTAGCACAGAGTCTAATTGTGAAACGAATCGCCGCTCTGAAAGTGGAGAAGCACAAAGAAATCGTGGAAGCGATTATTAAACTCTTAAATTCAGGAAACTGAGGGACAGACAGGGGATAGACAGGCTGTTGGGAAAGTGGTGGCAGACAGACTGTTGAGGACGAAAGATCAAAGAAAGCCAGTCTGCTGAGACGGTTGGAGAGGTCTTCATCAGTGCCATTCTGGACGAAAGACTCCGAAGGGTTCGCTTTACGTTTAAAGCCACACCAATACAAAGAGGCGTGTGATGCACAAAAAGAGTCACCCAATCGAAGTTTCTGGATCAATTAGTATAGAAGGCAGAAATCTAACAATCGACAACCCTGGTAGATTCCGTGTCTTGTCTGAAGGTTAGGAAGTCTAAGAATTCTTCGATCACGGGATGAGATTGGGATTTTGGTGGCGGTCCTGGGGACAGACAAAGTATTTGCAGTCAACAGCTAAATATCAATAACCTTTGACAATCAAATTGCGCAGTCCGGCGAAAGACAAATTTTCGCAACCTTTCCACTTGCTTGGATGTGTTTTTAATAACACTATCTATCCAAACATGAGGCAGTCGCGTTTGAGAGGAGAAGGAACCCATTTTGTCCACGCCATTTCCAGGATCGTGGATCGTCGCTATAGCTTTGAAGACCACGAGAAAGAGCATTTTTGCCAACTGGTCCGGCGGATGTCTGGCTTCACCGGGCTTGATGTGGTCACCTTTTGTGTGATGGGCAATCATATTCATCACCTGATCGAACAGCCTGACCCAGCCACCCTTCCAGCCCTGACCAAGGCGGAATTGCTGCGCCGGGCCAGGTAACGCTACGACGCCAATACCATTGCACCCCCTCAATCCCGCCCGGACCTACGGCTCGAACAAAAGGGCTTGAAAAAGCAATTTCCTATCATTATTCGAGCCAACCGGGCATACCCTCTATGGTGATCCGGTGTTGAATTAATTTCAAATTCCGCCACTATCTCCCGAATCCGTTTTTGGTGACTCCATGCAATTTCTTTACGAATTACTTTATCGTCCCGGTATCCCCCTGCAAATCATGGGGTTCCTGGTGGGTTTGTGGCTTGTCGGAACCCACACTTACGCCCTCCTCAAACAGGATGAAACTGCAAATTTCCTGAAAAAATTCCCGAGAAACGAAAAAATCGGCATCATTCTCAACGTCATTGGTTTCATCTGGACCTTTATAGTGTGGACAAAAATGGATCTGGGAGAATTTTCCAAAGCGGAAAAGCTGGGTCAAATTGCCCTGATCGCGGGTTGTTTTGGGATGGTCACCTATGTCAAAGAATTCATCGCGGTTCGGAGCCTGGGTTTTTTGCTGATTCTGGCGGCGGCACCCATCCTGATTTCCGCCTTTTTGAAGGAACCCACTTCGCGTCTTTTGCTGGTCGCCCTCGCTTATGCCGGGTCTGTGGTTGGCATGTTTTGGGTGGGAATGCCCTACCTGCTGAGAGACTGGATCGACTGGTTACTGGCTGATAGGAAAAGATTAAGATACGGTGCCATTGGTGGAATCAGTTACGGGGCGCTTATACTTCTCTGTGCTTTGTTCTGGAAGTAAGGGTGCTAATAACCCTTGCCCGCTCACGTCACCGTTTGCGGAGCTGACGATGGGCATAACGGTCGTAGAAAAACCTGGCCCAGCGTCGATGTGAAGATGAAAGTGATTACCCATCACACAAAATGTGGCCACGATAAGCCCGGTGAAGCTAGAAATCCGCCGAACCAGTTGGCAAAAATGTTCTTTTTTCGTTGTCTTCGAAGTTGGTATCCACCGTGCTATGATTGGAACGTGGAGTTTACTATGGGTTGTTGTTCTCCACCCACTTCTTGTCAGGCATCATTTTATACAATGCGACACTAAATGTAGATTTACTTGGGGGTTGTTCAATATCTCTGTTCCTTTGTGCCTCTTTCTCCAATCCGCCAGCAACAAATTCGCGCCCTTTTTCGCTCAAGGTGATGGGAGTTTTGAAAGAGAATGGATGTGGCACCCACGGTTTAGCGTTAATTTCTTCAAGGTATGAGATGATGACATGGGAGAAATTATGGTTTGCCAACTCGTCGTTCTGATTTGCTTGAGAAGCCCTCAATCCAGAATAGTAAAGGAATTCGGTCACGTCCACCCTTCGTTGAACAGGTCGTCCTACTAAAAAGCCCGCAATGAATGCACAAAAAAGTAAACCAACGACAAAAAAAGTCATAAAAATTATAATTTCAGTTTGAACCTGTATCTTCATTCCGACATTTATCTCGTAGAATTCGGTGATGACTGCAAATAATTCGTCTGGCCCCACTTAATTTGGCCCCACTTCAACCGGTCTTTGGAAGTAGGAATGCTAATAACGCCAGGAAGGGTTTGATGACCTGGCACCTCATTTCGTCCGCCATTTCGATCAGGGCGCAGAAATCCAGCTTCATGATGAGAAGTTCGCCTTTGGTGCATCCTGTTTTTTGGAAGTCCAGATTCAGTAGTTTGACACCTTCAGGAATCGATGATCAAATTGAGGGATGAAAAGATTTTTGACCCTGTCTCCTCCTTCATCCCTTAATCTCAACTGGGCCGG
>JBGSJM010000056.1:0-11960 GCA_041742015.1 Verrucomicrobiales bacterium
GATTTTAAAAATGCCCGGAACATTTCGGCCCAAAGTCAGGCTATGGACAGATCAAGCTATACCGCCCCGTCCGACACTGGAGCCACCTCTCTACAAAATCGCGTTTCTAACGGAAAATCGTTCTTTTTGAATTCCGGGCAATGGGTTGATTCTGCAGCCCAATCCCTGCCCTCCGAAACTCCGATAAGGCAAATTCGCTTCGCCTCGGAAGACTACTTCAATATTTTACAGAACTCGCCCTCAGCTTGTCAGTGGTTCGCCCTGGGTAACAATCTGAGACTGACTTTGGATAACAAGGAAATCATCGAAATCATCAACTAAGCAAATAACTCATGAATCTCAATCAATACCTAATCACCGGGCTTTGCCTCGCTTGTGGATCTTCACTCACCAGCCAGGCAGAGACTGCAAAAGCCGAACCAACTAACAAGCCGAATATAGAAGTCTGCTTTGTGCTGGACACCACCGGATCCATGGGCGGACTGATCCAGGGAGCAAAGGAAAAAATCTGGTCGATCGCCAACGAAATAGCATCCGCAAAACCAACTCCGGATTTGAAAGTGGGATTAATCGCCTACCGGGACCGCCGCGATGACTACATCACCAAGCAGTTTGCCCTGACTGATGATATTGACGCTATCTACGCCGACCTCTTGAAATTTGAAGCGGGCGGCGGTGGTGACGGACCGGAGTCCGTCAATCAAGCCCTCCACGAAGCGGTCAGAGACATGAAGTGGTCGACCTCGAAAGATGTGTTGAAAATCATCTTCCTGGTGGGCGACGCGCCTCCCCACATGGATTATCAGGACGACACCAAATACCCCGAAATCTGCCAAGCCGCGATGAAAAAAGACCTGGTCATCAACACCATCCAATGTGGATCGAATAGCGAAACCACATCCATTTGGAAGGAAATAGCCTCCAAATCCGAAGGCGATTTTGCAGCCATCCTGCAGGACGGCGGAACCATAGCTATTTCCACACCTCTTGACGGTGAAATCGCAGCTCTTAACGGACGTCTCAATGCCACCGTTGTCGCCTACGGAAATACTCGCACCAGGGCAACGGTGGAAATGAAATTACACAATAACACGTCGGCTCCGGCTGAGGCGGTCGCGGCGCGGGCCGACTATCTGATAAAACAGAAGGTTGCCTCGCTTGCTGTCGCAAAGCAAGTCAGTGGGAATGATGATTTGATTGCCCTGATTGCAGAGAAAAAAATCAAACCCGAGGAGGTTGAACTCGGAAAACTACCAGAAACAGTTGCCAAAATGCCACCAGCTGAGAGAACCGCATGGATTAATTCGCAACTCAATGCCCGAGAACTGGCCCAGGGCGAATTGACCGAACTCCTGAAAAAACGCGATGCCTTTGTAAAAGACGAAAAAGCGCGGCTGGCAAAAGAGGGAAAAGGCGACGGATTCGATGAAAAAGTTGGCCAAACCCTGCGGAAGCAAGCCGCTAAAAAAGGTTTCTCCTACGAGACCAAGTAACTCTTTCCACCAGTTCGCTAACGTCCGCCCTTCGACTTTTCGAAGGGCGGCTTTTCGAGCACGTATTTATGAGTGGTCGATTGGCTGGATGAGGACAAAGGGTGACACCACCAAGGCTTTGAAACGAATATTGGAGTTCTGCCAATACATCGCATGAGGCGCTGATGGTTTCACAATATCACCAGATTTCTTCCACTCCGCCACCGAATAAGCATCATCCTTGGCAATTGCTTTTCCAACGACAATAAGATCCAGCGATGGGTCGATGTAGAGGAGAGCACCTGATCGGTAGTGTTTTTCCAAATAGTCCCAGCTAACTTCGCCAGTGTATTTTTCCAGCTTATCCAGATCAGTGGAGCTGTCCTCCCCGATGATGCCGTATTTTAGATTCCTATCGCCATCCCGATCACTCATAAGAAAGGCAGTTACCCCTCTGCGTGGTAGTAAATTTTGATGAACTTCATCCTTTTGGATTCATCAAATCCCTTTTCCATAAATTGATCAGCGGCTTTTTGGAAGCCATTCGAAAACTTTAGATCAACGCCAACATCCAGTTGCATGCGGCTGTTGATTTTTCGCTCTGCTTTTTGAGCCTCTTTTTTGGAGACGACAAAAGACTCCTCAAGCGGGTGGCCAACTTTCTCCTCTTCAAAAGCCGTCCGGAAAGTTTCGAATTCTCTGGACATTTTGGGTTCAGCCAGGGAGGCAGCGACCTTAAAGTCCTCCATGTCAAAAACTTCCGCTTCGGTGAGATAGGAAACGGCTTTCCGGGCGATATCAACGCGCTCTTCCTTCATGGCCGCGTCATCCACGTCGGTGTTGGCGAAAGCGACACACATTTCCGAATAACGGCGGGTAAGGTAGTCGTTGTCCTGAACGGGGACGGCATTGACAAATTCGCACCGCCAAAACTGGGCGTTGCCGCTTTTGTCAAAAAGATAGACCGCGTATCCTTCGTCCTTGCCATGGTTTACGATGAGACAGCCTTTGTCGATTTTGTCAGGATAAATGCCCTGCTGGGTAGTGAGCTGGAGGTCTTCCCCAGTTGCTTGAACTTGCAGGAATGGGACTTTATTCTCGGACTTAATGATGCTGATGGCGTCTGTCAGTTTCCCCTCAACCATCATGTTGGTGAGGTGGGCAATACAGAGATCGCCCGATTTTATATTGGGGTGATTGGAATTGGCATACAAGTGACGGGCGATGGCAGCACTCCCTTCAATGAGGTTTTTCTCCGGGTTTTCGAAAATCTCAGTGACACTCTGAAACAGAGGATTGGATTGCAGACTGGTCGGGTGGGACAGTGTATGGCGTTCGAGGGATCTGAAGGGTTTCAGGAAGCAAAGAGTGAGGATTTCGGCTTCCTCCGCATTAAATTTGCAAGGGTTTTTGGAAGTTCTAAGGCCTTCCTGACGTAGCGGATTGCCTATTTGGGCAAGTGCCATGCGGGAAAGCTCGGCATCGGTGAAATTTACAGAAATTGCCATAATGTTTTGTTCGGTTTTGTGTTGTCTTCGGTGAGCACCTAGGTAGCACCATGTTGAAAAATATCAAAAGGCAAAGATTGTTAAAAGATCCGAAATTAGAAATGCATTTCTAGAATCCAAGCTTTGACAATCTGCAATCCGATTCGAAAGATTAAAGCGATGGGAGAACATTGGACAATTGAGAAGGCGATGAAGGAGCCACCACCGCCATTTCACCCTTTGGGTGGATGTGATTGGAGTAATTTTCGTGCCCACCTGTCTGGGCACGGCCAACTTGCGAAAAGGACCAGAGGGCAGCGGATCCGGAGTTCCCTGGCAGTGATCACCCGGCAGCCTTTTACCTTTTTGGAAAAGGTAGTCTATTCACGGAAAGTGGAGAGATATGAATTGCCATCCCCGCCAACATTTCTGATTGGACACTGGCGGAGTGGCACTACCCATCTGCACAATTTATTGTCCACGGCTTCGCACTTTTCGACGATTGATTTTGGACAAACGGCAATGCCCCACAATCTGCTTAATGTAACCCGGTTTATGGGGCGATCAGTTCTTTCGATGGTTATTCCAAAGGATCGGGGCATGGACCGGGTGCGAATGAGTATTCGTGAACCTCAGGAAGAGGAAATGGCTCTGGGCAATCTAAATCCGGTCTGTTACTACAACACTTATTATTACCCACAAGAAATGAAGGAACAGTTTGAGCGCTCAATTTTTTTTGAGGGGCTCAGTGAGGAGGCAATCGCCAATTTTGAGGGTGTTTATGTTCGCCTGCTAAAAAAACTTTCGATCGTGGGAAAAGGGAAGCCATTGCTTTTAAAAAATCCTGCTTCGACGGCAAGAATAGTAATGTTGGATAGACTGTTTCCGGGGGTCCGATTTGTTCATATTATGAGAAATCCCTATGAGGTATTTGCCTCGATGCTTCATCATTATCCGAGGTTGTTTCACGCTTTTGCCTGGCAGCAATTCGATAATATCGACATTGAGGAAATGGTTTTTTACAAGTATCAACGCCTGATGGAAGGTTTTCTGGAGCAAAGGGATTTGGTAAAAGACAGATTGTTGGAAACCACGTACGAAAAGCTCATCGCTGATCCGGTGGAAGAGGTGAGTCGTTTGTACGATGGCTTTGCTCTAAAAGGAAAAGACAAAGCTTTGGCAGAGATCGTGAAATATGGTTCGAAACGCCCAGGGTACATGCGAAATAAGTATAAAATCACAAGAACTCAACTGGCACGCATTCAATCCGAGTGGGGGTTTGCCCTGCACGAGTGGAACTATGATGTGCCCGATTCAATCGAGATTGTGTAGTTTTTAATCAACGATGAAATCCTCTGTCAAAGCCATCATTTTCGACATGGACGGTCTCTTGATCGATACCGAAAATCACTCCAAAGTCGCCTGGCAGACGGCGGCTCGACAAATTGGGGAATCAATTGATGATGAAACCATGTACAGTCTGGTAGGAAGGCATATTGAGGATTGTCTGGATAGCCTGAGCAAGCAGATGGGCAAAGATCTTCGGAAAATCGGTTTTATGGAAAAGGTGGATAACATCTATTTCTCCAATTTTATGCGGCATGGGATTGATGTGAAACATGGGGTTGGAAATCTGCTTGATCGCCTGGCCGAAAATCAGATTTTAAGAGCGGTGGCCACCTCTTCGGAAAGAGAAATTGCCCCCCGCAAGTTGAGGCTGGCGAGTCTAGCTCATTATTTTGACGTGATCGTCTCCGGTTGTGAAGTAGCAAAATCCAAACCAGCCCCGGACATCTTTTTGCTGGCGGCTGCTCGCCTCGGTGTTGATCCGTCTGACTGTCTAGTTTTGGAGGATTCTTATACCGGAGTCCGTGGCGCTTACGCAGCGGGGATGCGACCGATCATGATTCCCGATTTATTGCCGCCGACCGAAGAAATGAGAGAGCTAACCGTGGGCATTTATCCGAATCTGGAAGAGGCAAGTGTTCACATTTTTGACTGGTTGGGAATCTGATGGAGGAATTCAATTCCTTCCTGGGACGGATACCAAACCCGATCAAGCCAGAGCCCACTGGACGGGGCGGTTCTTCCAACCTGGCTGCGGCTTCTGGATTCCAAAATTTTTAAGAGATCCTCCGGGGGACGGCGTTCTTCACCGATTTGTTTCAACGTGCCAGCGATGCCCCTGACCATTTTCTTTAGGAAACCGGAACCGACCAAACGGAGTCGCCACAGAAACTGGGTTTCGAAGTGGTATAAACCCGGGTGGGTGATTTCCTCCCGGGTGACCTCAGCCTCGTAAATCTGCCGGACGGTGGTGGATACCTTCGCCTTGCTGCTGCAAAAGGCGATAAAGTCATGTTTGCCTATTAGTTGCTTTACGGCCTGGTTCATCTTTAGCCCGTTGAGAGATCGACGATTCCACATGGTGTAGTTCTTGAGATGGGGGATGTTGCACGGACCCTGCTGGAAGTAGTAGCTGTATTGCTTTTGAATGCTGCACCTGGCACTAAAATTCTGGGGCACCTGGCCGAGTTGATGAATTTGGATGGATGCAGGTAGGATTTGATTGAGTCCTCGCAGTAGATTTTCTTCGGAATTGATGTAGGTGTTCAAGGTAAAATGAGCAACCTGACCACTGGCATGTACACCAGCATCGGTCCGACCGCTGGATACAACTACCACATCCTCACCACAAAGCTCTTTGATCGCTGCGACGATGACACCCTCGATACTCGGGTTTTGATTTTTATGAACTCCGGTGCCGCGTTGGATCTGCCAACCGCAGTAGTTGGAACCGTCATATGACAGTTGCATTGCAAATTTTGGCATTTTACCGGTAAATTATGATTTTCCGTCGAGGTATCTCCATTGGCCCTTGTATCGCTTAAAACGCGAAATCTCGTGAAACTGACGTTGCTCTCCTTCAGCATAGAAGTCGGCGATGAATTCGACTTTCCCAGTTTTGTCCTCGGGACCACCTTTTGAGGTGGTGACAATCGTTAAAAAGCTCCAGTTAACAGCGTGGATCATCTCATTTAAATCGTGAAGCAGGTTTTTCTCCCGAGTATCCGGATGGGTGGTTTCGTAGAGATAGTCGACCAATCGAAAAAAATAAGCACTATAGCGTGACCTCATCAACTGCTCGGCGGTAGTTGGTTTGGCCTTCCCGTGATGAAAGGGCATGCAGCAGGTGCCATAATTCAGGCGGCTTTTGCAGGGGCAGAGAGATTGCGCCCGAACTCGTGGGAATCGCTCGTCTTCCAAATCGTCATTCATTTGTCCATCCAACAGGGTACAATCGGTCGTTCAACAGGGTACAATCACGGGTGGTTCTCAAGTGGCTGTTTTGCGATAAATCAGAAGAACCGCGTTCCGGTTGTTTTTCGTCCATTTTTCCAGTCGGTTTTTCGGAAGAATGGATAGATCGTCGACTTTTTCAAATCCCACTTTTGCCAAATAACCGGCAGCCTGAGTCGATAACGCAAACAACTGCCTGGCCTTGAGTGCCTCGGCCCTTTTTCGGGCTGCTTCAACGAGGATCGCTCCGTAACCCAACCCATTGTGCCCCCGTTTTACAAAAAGACAGGCTAGTTCTGCGAGTTTTTCCTTCTCGTAGAAATGAACCGCCACACAACCCACCACGTTACCGTCAATCGAAAGTACAAGAAAGTCTTTGATCTGGGAAACAATCTCGGAACGGGGCCTTTCAAGTAATTGTTCATCCTCCACCGCCCTCCGAATTAGAGAATAAATTGCATCAGCATCAGCCAGGGTAGCGAAACGCACTTCGTGATAGGCATCTGCATAGATCATGAGCCCAACCCCTTCGTTGCTAAATAATTCAGCGAGCAGAGCGTCGTTGCGACTTGCGCCAATCAAATGGACCCTGGGGACTCCATCCCGAGTGGCCCGGATGGCTTGTCTGATTTTTGAAACAAACCCTGGCGGCATTCTACTCTTGTTTTCTTCGAGGATAGCCGCGGCCTGTTCTGAGGACCACTGCCGCGATTCGAAAGCCCAGGTCTGGACGGGATCCAGTAATGAAAGAAACACGATTTTTGCGGCGTTTAGAGCGACGGCCACTTCTCTGGCGACCACATCGGAGTTGACTCGCAAGGTCCGACCGTCAGCGTCAAATCCGAGAGGCTCCACTACGGGAAGGATGTTCTGATCAAGAAAACTCCGCAACATATCCACATCAACCGACTCAAGAGTTCCGGTAAACTGCGTGTCCTCCCCACCGATAATTCCAGAGGGACGGGCTTGAATTGCATTGGTGGAAGCGGCTCTAATCCTCACTGCCGTCAAACTCTGCATCACCGAATGGCTGAGCCGGGAAATTGCGTCCATTGAAACTTCCAGGGTCACCTCATCAGTCACTCCGGTGCCATCACAATTGGACAGCTCAATTCCTCTCCTCTTACCCAGTGACTCGATTTGGGCTGAAGCCCCATGGACTAGTACAACATTGATGTTCAATGATCTAAGAACGGCCAGATCCAACAGAATGTTGGAAAAATCAGGACTGTCGATAACGGAACCATCCAACGCGACGACAAAGGTAGCTCCCCGGAATTGAGGAACGTATTGAAGGATTGCTCTGAGATCTTGGAAATTCACCAAGATAAGATACCTCAAAAATCGGGGTGGGAAATAGCGACTATTTATTCATTCACATCTGCTATTTTCCGAGCATCGGTCCGAGCAATGATATCGCTAATTCCTGTCTGATTAAACCCTTTGAAACCGTCGTTGCGCTCCAAATTTTCCAGATGTGAGCCAACCGCTCCGTCTTTGCGGAAAATTTCGGCCTGTTCCTGGGTGATATCGCCGGAAGCGAGTAGTTTCCGAAGCCGGGCCTCTTTTACGGTCCATCTCTCGCCTACCGTAAACTGTTGACGGAGGTAGGAAAAATTTGTGAACGGTTTCATCATTCCGATCCCAGATTCGGCAACTATTTGGTCTCGCAGCCCATCAAAGTCGAACTGGGCCTCTAGATGATGCATGCCCGCCTCAAGGATTGACTCGCCATGCAACTCACACCAAAGGCCCACGGTACCCAGGCCCTTCTTCTCATCGAATCCTTGATGGGCAAAGTCACCCGTAACTTCCTCTGCTGCCATGTCCACATCCGCAAAAATCGTGATGCCCGTGTTCACTTGTTCCACAATCTGGGCACCCCAACCGGCCTGAGCACCTGCGTAAAAACGTTCCCGGCGGGTAAAGCCCAGCTTCTCGAATACGGCTATGACGCGATGGAAGGTTTTCCGACGACAACGATAGGTGTGGTGATCGTGGTTAGCCCAACCCAGTCCCAGGGTGTCCTGCCGGGCCTTTTGCACTCTTCCGGCTCGATTCCGCAGCATCCAATAGTCTCTCTCAGCGGCGAAAAACAAATCGCAGGTCCAATCCTGACCAACTATTCCGATTGCCTCATCCAATTGATGATTGATGTTTTCGAAAGCGAGATCATCGTTGCCGTCAAAGTCTCTCTTGCGGGCGCGGAATTGTTCAAGAATCTGTTGGCTTTGAATCGCCAACAAGTGATCAACTGCCGGGGCACGAGAAATCCTCACGGATTCCTCTACCTCCTTAAACCCCCGAAATCCATGCCTCTCAACTACCCAAAGCTCATCCCAGACATGAGCCATTCGAAACTGCCCGTGAGGAATTCCCACAATGTTGGTCTGGAGGTTATGACAGGCCAGGAAATCCGCCACCCGCTCGACTTTGAGCACCAAGCGACGATCTTTGTGTTTTCTGATTCGGGGAAATAGTGCTCCATGGTTTTCCCATAATCCATGAGTTTCCACAAAACCCGCTCGCTGGAGTCGCCCAGCCAGAGCTTTGTCGACAGGCAATTGCAAATAATCGATCCAATCGAAGAATCTGGTGCCCGTTTCGGTCTGCATGGCGGACCGTAAGTCACTCAAGCGAGGGCATGTTTGGAAAAAGCCTGAGATCACCTCGTTTATTAAGTCTTGACCTTCAGGACAGGGTTTCCAATGGAATTTAGTCAGCTCTTCATTCATCATTTACGGTACTCAAACGTTTAACTAATGGAATTCATTTGATCGCCCCTTCACCAAAGCCAATTCTATCATGACTAAAATTCTACTCCTCGGCGCTGGCAAAATCGGACGGGCCATCTGCAAATTTCTTGGGCATACTGGTGATTACCAGATTACAGTAGCAGACTACTCTCGGGAAGCGGTCGCGAAACTGGCAGACGTCCCCAACACCACTGTCCAGACTCTGGATGTTTCTGATCAAAAAGCTCTCCGCAAGGCCGTTGGCAACCACAATTCGGTGATTTCAGCTCTTTCGTACACTTGGAATCCTCTGGTGGCTGAAACCTGCCTTGAAACCGGTGCCAGTTACTTTGACCTGACCGAAGATATCGAAACCACCAGAGCGGTAAAGGGCATCGCCAATGCCGCAGTTGAGGGACAGATCTTTATGCCCCAGTGCGGTCTGGCCCCCGGGTTCACAGGAATTGTCGGTCATCATCTGGCGAAGAAACTGGATGAGATTGATTCTGTTTTACTTAGGGTGGGTGCTCTACCGATGTATCCCACCAACGCCCTCAAGTATAATTTGACCTGGTCAACTGACGGATTGATCAATGAATATTGTAATCCCTGCGAAGCCATCCACGAAGGTAGAAATATAGAAGTTTTACCCCTGGAAGGGACGGAGTACTTTTCCATTGATGGGGTGCGCTATGAGGCATTTAATACATCCGGTGGGCTGGGCACACTCTGCGAGACGCTGAATAACAAAGCTGCCACCCTGAATTACAAAACCGTGAGATACCCCGGTCATCGGGATCTCGCCAGATTTCTAGTGAATGAACTAAAACTTGGGCAGCGCAGGGAAATCCTCAAGGACATATTGGAAAACGCGATCCCAATTACTCTGCAGGATGTCGTGCTGGTCTTTTGCACCGTTACGGGAAAACTCAATGGCCAGTTGACCCAAATCACTGACGCCAGAAAAATTTACCATGGAATCATTCACCATGAGGAGTGGTCCGCAATCCAAATCACAACGGCAGCCGCAATCAGTGCCGCACTCGACCTTCATGTTTCAGGTCAACTGCCCAAAAAGGGATTTGTAAAACAGGAGCAAATTGAACTCCCCATTTTTTTGGAAAACCGTTTTGGCCAACATTACGAAATCAATAATAAAACACCCATAGAGGTCCGACCACTTAAATTGGTGTTTTAATAGGCTTTGTCTAAATGAAACCACACATCATTCTTAAAACTCTTGGGATTGGCGAAATTGATTCTGGTCTTTTGATTGGTAACAAGAATCCGAAAACCAAAGGGCGCATCCTGACTTCAATCAGTCCAATCAATGGCGAGGAACTATACGGAATCACGCTGGCAACGGCTCAGGACACGGAGAAGGCAATTGCCGCAGCCTCCACCGCTTTTTTAAAGTGGCGACTGATTCCCGCGCCACGCCGGGGAGAATTGGTCAGGCATTTTGGAAACAAACTGCGCGAACACAAAAAAGACCTTGGAGCATTGATAACTTGGGAAGTCGGCAAAATTCCATCTGAAGCTGAGGGCGAAGTTCAGGAAATGATCGATATCTGCGACTTTGCAGTAGGGTTAAGCAGGCAGCTCTACGGTTTCACCATAGCCTCAGAGCGGCCGGGCCACCGTCTCGCTGAACAATGGCATCCGCTCGGTCCGGTAGGGATCATTTCAGCCTTTAATTTCCCCGTTGCGGTGTGGTGCTGGAATGCTGCCCTCGCTCTGGTCTGTGGGAACCCGGTGATCTGGAAGCCATCTGAGAAAGCACCTCTTTGCGCGATCGCCTGTCACCTTTTGCTCATGGAAGTGATCAACAATTTTCCCGATGTTCCCGCAGAAATTTCAACGGTTGTGATTGGGCTTCGCGACGCCGGCGCAGCACTGGCAGAATCAAAATTTGTTCCTTTAATTAGTGCCACCGGGAGTGTCGGCATGGGTCGTGAAGTTGGGGCTGCAGTTGGCGCCAGACTGGGAAGATCTCTCCTCGAGCTAGGAGGCAACAACGCGATGATTTTAGCTCCCTCCGCCGATTTGGATCTAGCTCTCAGGGCCATCGTTTTCAGTGCTGTCGGTACAGCAGGCCAGCGTTGCACAACTCTGCGCCGGTTAATCGTTCATCAATCCATTCAGAAGACGGTGGTTCAAAAACTGACTGCCATCTATAAGAATCTACCCATCGGTGATCCATTTGCTGAAGGCATCCTGGTCGGTCCCTTGATTGACGAAGCAGCCGCTGTTGCCTATGATTTGGCAATTGCCAAGGCAGAAAAACAGGGGGGAAAGGTTCACAACTCCGGCCGTGCAACCCATTGCCCGCCGGGAGGCAGTTATGTCAAACCTGCCCTGATTGAGATTCCGGCCGAGGCTGAAGTTATCAAAACCGAAACGTTCGCTTCCATTCTTTACATCATGAGTTACGAAGATTTTGCCGAGGCGATCTCCATTCAAAACAGCGTGCCGCAGGGGCTCAGTAGCGCCATTTTTACCAGTGATGTCCGCGAAGCCGAAACTTTCTGCGGCCCTGCGGGTAGCGATTGCGGGATCGCCAATGTGAACATAGGAACCAGCGGAGCGGAAATTGGAGGAGCCTTTGGTGGGGAAAAGGAAACCGGCGGGGGAAGGGAGTCGGGTTCCGATTCTTGGAAAAATTATATGAGACGGGTCACCAACACCATTAACTACTCGACAGAACTACCCCTGGCTCAGGGGATAAAATTCGACACTTGATTCCATAGCGGTGGCTTCCAGCCGCCGTCGTCTGCTTAACGTCCCTTAAGCCTGAAAGTGGGACTACCTTTCAGGCACGGTGATTCTGGCGATAGGGTAAAATCCCCAGCTTCAGGATTGATAAAAATAGGCTCTGCAAATGACGATTGCTTATCATTCCCCGTAGCCAGCCAGGCTGCCCAGCCCTTATATTTGACTTTTTTCCATTGAAATTCAGCAGCCTC
>JBGSJM010000057.1:0-22290 GCA_041742015.1 Verrucomicrobiales bacterium
TTTGGCAAGCTTGTCGATGTGCATGTTACACGGTGTAACCATACTCCAGGTCGAGGCGACTCCAATGATGGATTTCTTAAAATCCTCATTACTAAATCCTACCGGATGAAGCATGGCCCGGCTCGGAGCCCGGCTCGCCCCATCAAGCATGGGTGATGAAAACTGTCGATGTGCTGGAGTGGTGGTCTTTTTAGAAGCCATAGAGTTTAAAAATTTGGAATCGCGATAATTCGACATTTGCAGCCGCCCGTCAAGCGGGAAAGGGCTGGAAGAGAGATATAGCCACGGATTTTCAGCCATCCACCCGATAAAGATGGGTCTTGGTTCGCAGCAGAAGCGAGTTTTTATAAGCTGCAGGCGAAGCCATCAAACCACTGTCGAGACGGTTCTCGCTGACTTTCTGGAAGGTCTTGTTTGCCTGAACAATAGTGCAGAGACCGTCTTCGTCGAAAAAATACACAAGCTCATTGGCGGTGATTAATGAGGCCGAAAACTCGCCCCCCATCCGCTCACTCCAGTAAACCTCACCGGATTTGAGATCTACGCAACTGCCCACCCCATCGTTTGCAAAAAACATGAGACCGTTGGCGATGACCGGAGAAGAACGCTTGGGAGTGCGCTTGATTTGTTTCCAAACTACATGGGTGGCGGAAATATCGCCTTTAGCCTCAGGATCAAGTCGGATAGCCCAGACCTCCGCCTTTCCCAGTCCGCTGTTGATATATAGCAAATTTTCCTCCTGACTGTAAACTGTTCGGGAGGAAGGCGAGTGGGTAGTGTAGTTCACATGCCAAAGCGCCGCCCCAGTGTCGGGATCATACGCCCAGCAAGCTTTGGCAGCGTTACTGACCATAATGTTCTTGCCTCCAGTTGTGATGATATATGGAGTGCTATAAGCTTTTCGCATATCTCCCGAGTCGGACGGGATCCCGTTTTTTTCATCATTATAAACCGTGGAGCGATCCGTCCTCCAAATTGTCTCTCCTGTATTTTTATCCAGCCCGGTGAGAAACTGCTGATCCGTGCCGTCAAAGGTCAAAATCAATTTGTCCTTCCACAAGATTGGTGATGAGGCTGGTCCCCGCCAATGACTACATGAGATATCGCGGCGCTCCCAGATTTTCTCAAATGACGAGGTGTTGAAACAAAACGTCCCGTAACTTCCAAATGAAACATAGATTCTGTCGCCTTCCAGAACAGAGCTACAAGTGGCGTAGGTATTCATTTTATTCGCCAATGGCTCAGGATTGTCGTTGGTGATCAAAATGCGGTCGAGCAATACATCCCCATTCACATAGTCAAAGCAGAGTAAAGACATGGTGGAGCCGTTCACCGACGCAGTGGTGAACCAAACTTTGCCGTCTTTGATAACCGGGGTGGACCAGCCCAATCCCCCGATTTCCTTGCGCCAGGTGATGTTTTTGTCCTCGCTCCATTCGGTTGGGAACTTGCTGGTCACCGAGCCATCCGCATTCGGCCCACGAAATTCCGGCCAGTCCGCATAGAGCGACGAACAAGTGACGAGTAATAGAGTGAGAAGTCTGAGTTTCATGTTTTTTGAGTCGTGTTCGAACTACATTTTCAAATTTTGAAAGGCTCAAGGTGTCTTTCCCAGCCTCATTTCGATGAGATTTTTGCAGCGACCATCTTTTCGAAGCTGATCGCAGCAGGCCTCAATCCGCATGGATTTTGAGGACGGTCGGAAGCCCAGGCGCCGGGTAATGCAATCGATCAGAACCGCCGCATTTTGATCCTCAAATTCGATGACTTTGCCGCAATCCACGCAGATGAGGTGATTGTGATCCGGCGCATCGAGAAAGTTGGGATCGTAAACCCGTTCATCCCTTCCCAGGTCGATTTCGCGAAGCAGGCCAATTTCCTCAAGGAGGGCGATTGTCCGGTAAACGGTGGCACGGGAGGCTTTGGGATCCAGTTTTCGGGTGCGAACCCAAAGCTCTTCAGCGGTAAAATGCTCGTCCGACGAAAAGGCAGCTTCCACGATAAGATCGCGCTGCCCCGTGCGGCGGAGGCCACGCTTGGTGATAAATTCATCAAATCGTTGTTTGATTGCGGAGTCCATTTTGATGGAGATTAATTAACATAGCAGAATTTGCAAAAAATTCTGATTAGCGAATATACTGTTAGTCGCCAAGTCTAAATCCTTCCGCGAATGATGTCACCACCAACAATTCTCCAATTTGCACCCATTTACCAGTCCCGAGTTTGGGGAGGACGGACCCTGGAAACCCGATTCGGGCGGAATTTGCCGGATGCAGTGATTCCATACGGCGAATCATGGGAAATCAGCGCCAGACCGGAAGCGGACTCTGTGGTCGTAACCAAATGTGATCTTGAAGGCCTAACCCTGACTGATCTGTGGGCAGATAAAAACCTGCGAAGAGCTATTTTCGGCCCGCACTGCCCTGATGAGGTGCGCTTTCCCCTGCTTTGTAAGATTCTCGATTGCCGGGAGAAGCTATCCCTTCAGGTTCATCCACCCACAGGGATCGCCGCCCTGCTAAAAGGTGAACCAAAGACGGAAATATGGTATGTCGCAGATGCTGAAAAGAATGCGGAGCTTTACGTGGGAGTTAAAACCGGAGCCACCGCGGAGAACTTTCGGGCCGCATTAAAAAATGGCACCGTTGAAGAATGGGTTCACACTCTGTATCCCAAAAAGGGCGACCATATTTTGATCGAAAGTGGTCGCCTCCATGCCATCGGCAGCGGTCTGCTAATTTATGAAATCCAACAAAATTCTGATACGACCTATCGAGTCTATGATTGGAATCGAATTGGTTTGGACGGGCAACTCCGTCCACTTCACGTTGAGGAATCATTGCGGTGTATCAATTTTGACGACATCGAGCCACAATGGGATTGCCGAGAAAATGAAGACATTTGCCAATGCGAATATTTTCGGATCGAGGAACATCATCTTTCTCTGGCGGATACCCTGGAAAATGCAGTTAAAGGGCGCTTTGCGATTGTCACGGTTGTGGAGGGTGAAATCCCCTTAATTGGAGGAATCGCCGGTGAGGGTGTCTTCTTTCTCGTTCCTCACGGAATGAATTGCGAGGCAATCAAACCCAAAAAAACTACCAAGATCCTCATCACTACCTGGGGCGGGCTAGCCTCCCAGAAGCGTGAGTGAAATCGACTCAACAGGGTACAATCGCCGACCAAACAGGGTACAATCGCCATCTTTTCTTGTCGAGATCACACGAATCGATCCATCGGGGCCTGTTCGATTTTGACCTCATTCTGTAATATAAGATGTCTACGATTTTGCCGCCCTTGATGAATTGGGAGAGATCGGTAGCCCGTCACCCGGAATTTTGAAGCCCTCCAAAGCCTTGGCCCAGGCTTCGTTGGTGGGTTCGATTTTCGTGTCCGGGTTTTGCTCCTAATATGAGAAACGAAACCCAGCAGTTCGACCAGTCCAACGCTGGCCCGCGATTCACCGGAAATCACAAGTTGACTTCCATATCTCCAGGTGGTAGGACCTCTCACCTGCGAATCCACTCTGTCTTTGCCAAATTGTTTGATTTCCTTGTGAGAGCATCCGTCCTTGAAAAACAACTCAAATCCCTACTTCCACGCGGACGCGTCTTGATTTCCGCTGCGCAACTGGCTGGTTACGGTGCGGATGGGCTGGGGTTCAAGAATTATCTGCCGGACGCCGTAGTGATCCCGGCAGATACAGAGGAACTAATGGAATTTATGAAGGGAGCCCGCCAGCTCGGTTTGCCGGTGGTGCTTCGTGGAGCAGGCACCTCGCTCTCCGGGGGGCCGGTTGCGGCGCAGGGTGGGGTGATTGTTCACACCTCGGCTCTGAAAAAAATCCGTACGATCCACCCCAATGGTTTCTGGTGTGAAGTGGAATGCGGGGTGGCTCTGAACGATCTCGATGCGGCGCTGAAACCGCACGGCGTCTTTTACCCACCCGATCCATCAAGCGGTCCGGTTTGCACGCTGGGAGGCAATGTGGCCTCCAATGCGGGGGGGGCACACTGCTTTCGCTACGGGGTAACCAGCAATTATGTACTCGGGGTCGAGGCTGTCATGGTCGATGGTAGCGTGCACCGCTTTGGTGGTCCTGCCGGGGGCTGCGGGCCGTGGCACGCGGACTGGAAGCGGTTCATGATTGGCTCGGAAGGCACCCTGGCAGCCTTCACTCGATTCTGGCTGCGTCTTTTGCCCCTGCCGGAAAAGGTGTGGACCTTCCGAGCAACTTACCCGGATTTAAATACCGTGGAGACGGCGATTCACGCGCTCGTCGCGGACAAGTCATATCCCGCCGCCATTGAATTGCTCGATCCTCGCGGGGTGGCCTTGGTCGAGAGCAGCCAGATGGCCTGCGGCCTGCCGGAGGGTTCCTTTATGCTTCTGGTGGAAATCGATGGCCCGGCGGAACTGGTCGATCGGCGGGTTCCGCAAATGGTTAATCTTTTGCGGGATGCAGGCTCCGGGGATGTGTGCTACAGCGACGAGGACGCTCTCCGGCAAAAACTCTGGAAGGCGCGCAAAGCGGCGGGCGGCCTGCTCGGTCAGTTGAGCCCGGATTTCGTGGTGCAGGATGCGGTGATCCCTAAACGCGCCCTCGCCGATGTCCTGCAACTAGTTTACGATGAATCCGACAAGGCTGGAATCCGCACTGTGAATGTTTTCCACGCAGGAGATGGGAACCTGCACCCGAATTTCCTCTTTGACGCGGGAGCCCCCGGGGAATTGGAAAAAGTGGAGATGATCGGCAAGCGGCTGATGCAGCGTGTCATTGAGGTGGGTGGCACTCTCAGTGGTGAGCACGGCATCGGCAATGACAAGTCCGCCTACATGCCGCTGGTGTTTGGTCCGGATGCGATGCGGCTGCAGTTGTCTGTGCCAACAGCCTTTGATCCGACCCATCAAATGAATCCGCTGAAAGTGTTTGAAAACCGGCGTTTTAGCCCATGACTCCATTGCCACCGTCATTAATCGAGCGACTCTTTACCCCATTTCTCGATGAAGTGGATGGGACTCTCTGCCTTTCGGCAAATGCCACAGCAGTGGATATTCGATCCGCAATTAGCACCCATAAACTGCGGTTTCCATTGATCCTCGATGAAACCAATAAGCTGCGGGAGCAAATCGCCGCAACCACTTACGCCCCGGCCTCGTGCCGATTTGGGCCATATTGTGACAACATCCTCGGGATGAATTGGAGGCTACCCGATGGTCGCATCGTCCGCATCGGTGAGCGTGTCGTCAAAACGACGACCGGTTACGACTGGTTGCGGTTTCTGCTGCACAGCGGTACGCGATTTGGCGAGGCAGTCGACTACGTACTGCGCCTCCGCCCCGATTGCGGGTTTACTGCTGTGGCCCGGTTTGACGGTCCGATTGATGCGTTGCGACTTTGTATCTCGAAACTCCTCCACAGCGGCTGGATGCACTGGTGGGATGCAGTGGATTTCATTACGGACGAAAATATATATTTTGTTCGCGTCCAGATTCATTG
Organism: Verrucomicrobiales bacterium; assembly: GCA_041742015.1. Classification (GTDB taxonomy): domain Bacteria; phylum Verrucomicrobiota; class Verrucomicrobiia; order Verrucomicrobiales; family DEV007; genus Arctic95D-9. Next base: position 5,501 of record JBGSJM010000057.1, read on the forward strand.
CGCACCGGATGAAATGTCTATTTTCTCTGGTCAGTTACACAAAGTATCTAAAGCAACCAGCACGAAAATCACCCTGGAGAATGATACGGCTGCACTAGTTGACAGCCTGCCGGATCTGGTGGTAAAAACAACTCCTGACCGGCTCATCAGCCTCGCTCGCGAACTGGCCGGAGGCGCATTCCGATGTATAGCTCTGGGTTACAATGGCGTGGCTCATGTCTACCTGCGCGAAGGTGATGATCTTGCTGCCCGGGCCCAGACTCTGCTTCAGCCGCACCTACCAGAACTATATGAACTCGGTGGCGACTGGCACTCGCGCTGGCTGCCCGCACCGTCACCTACCAACACCGAGTCCAAGTGGCTCAACATCCTGGAGAACGCCATTCATGAGCCGTGATCACAAAGACTGCTTTTCCAACTGTACCCACTGCGGTTTCTGCCTTTCGGTCTGTCCAACCTACCAGTTGACTGGCGATGAAAACAACTCACCGCGGGGGCGTCTCCGTCTTTGGAGCGAAGAGGCAGCAGGTCGGCTACCCCAGGATCCCTGGACCGATTTTTACACCGCAGAGTGCGTCGGCTGTCTAGCCTGCGAAACGGCCTGTCCGGCCAATGTGCCTTATGGTGAATTGTTTGAGGGAATCCGACATGAGCATGTCGCCACTGACCGCTTCAAACCCAAAGCCTCCCTGCGACTTGCTGCTGCCATGGTGACCCAGCCGGGATTTTTTGACCTCGCCATGTTCCCGGCACGCCTCCTCCGGCGGCTGGGACTGCCCCTGCATCGGCTGCTCTTTCCCGGACACCCCACAGTCTGGAAAAGCACATCGACCTACGCGAGGGAACTGATGGAGCAGCACCGACCGACTGGACCGCAGGTGGCACTGCTGACGGGCTGTTTGATGGAGGCGGTGTTCCGGGAGATCAATTTCGCGACAGTTAGAGTCCTGATCAAAAATAATGTTCGGGTCATCATCCCCGAATGGCAGACGTGCTGTGGGGCTTTCCAGGAACATACTGGGCTGGCAGGTGTTGAGCTGCTTCGCGAAAGAAATCGGCGGGCTTTTCTTCCACTCGAAGTCGATGCGATGATTAGTAACTCCTCGGGTTGCGGTTATGCCCTCGGTAAAAGTCTGGCCCCTGATAAACCTGTGCGGGACGTCCTCAGCTTCTTGGGGGAACTAAATCTTGTCCCGATCCGACGACCGGAAACCAAGGCGCGTCTCCATGTAGATCTACCCTGCCATCTCGTGCACGGGCAAAAGGAAGCCGGTATCGCGAAAAACGTCCTTGATGCCACCGGTATCCCCTGGCAACTCGCTCCCATGGCGCGGGATTGCTGCGGCTCTGGAGGGGTTTACAATATCCAGAAAAAGGAAAACGCCCGTGCCATTCTCGCGGGAAAATCCGCCTTTTTAAATGAGGCCGAAGGCGATCCCGTCATTCTCGGCACCGCAAACCACGTCTGCATGATGCAGTGGCACAGCGCCGGATCCACTGGGCTCGTGAAGCGGGACTATCGGGTAAATCACATCATTCAGCTCCTAGACGATCAATCTAATTTCTGACGAGACTAGATTTCAGTTAATTACCTGGGATCAGCTTTGATTTTTTGGTGCACTAAATTCTAATTTAGATGAAAATTACAATAAATACATTTGACGCATCTTTACTATAATAATATATATAACAAAGTAAAACTTATAATGTATAGATAATATGGATCGAAATACTTCATGTGATAATGTAATTAATTTGAATCAGGGGCATTGCCAGTTGATGACCGAGCAAATTGATAAATTGGAATCCCGGATTCGTGATATGGAGAAGATCTTGATCGAACAGGCCAATCGATTATCTGAAGCGGTGACGCAGAAACTTGACCGCTTTTTAAATGAGGGGACGATTCTGGAGTTCGCTCGGTTTCCGGGGAATGAAGGGCAAATTTCTGTAACCGGAATTCCAACCAAATTGCCAAATCATGCGGCTGATGAAGTGTTGTCAACCCTGAGGGCTACCCGTGAACAACTGGAATTACTTAACCGGACCATTGCCTGTATCCAACTGGCACGCTGAATTTTACAAACTCCTCTTGGCCAGGGTTTGAAAAAAGAGGTTTAAAATATTAGCTCCAGATCAAGGCAAATCATGGCTACATCGGCGTCCCACGCTCGAGTACCTGGGCTCGTAGCGCAGATGACAATTCTTTCCATTTCCCACTGGGAAGATTGGAGAGTTTAAATTGACCGATTTGAATGCGGATCAGGCGCAGGGTGGGATGGTTGACGGAGGCTGTCATTTTACGAACCTGGCGATTGCGGCCTTCGATAAGTTCGATTGCGAGCCAATCGGTGGGAATTGATTTACGCTCACGAATCGGCGGATCCCGGGGCGGAAACGCCGGATCTGGTTCCAATCTCCAAGCGCGGCAGGGAAGAGTCGCCTTTCCCTCAATCACAACGCCCTGCTCCAGCTTATTGAGAGCATCGGTCGTCACCAGGTTTTCGACTTGAACAGCATATCTCCGAGGGTGGGCGTTACGGGGATTGAGAAGGTGATCGACGAGTGATTTTTCATCACTCAACAACAGCAGCCCCTCAGAATCCCGATCCAATCTCCCAATTGGCCATACGTTTTTAGGGAGGCCAAACTCGGACAGGGTACGATGCTCTGGCAAATCAGCCGTAAACTGAGAGAGAACTCCCCAAGGTTTGTGCAAAGCGATAAGCATATCCGAAGAGTAATCCGTGAGGATTTCTCTCACCCATTGATACCCTGGGGAGTGGTTTCAGATCACTTCCGGCTGGCTTCGACCGCTTTGATTAATTCTTTGAGGGCGGCCACGGTTTTGTTTTCGATTTCAGCGGCCTGATCAGCGGCGGCTTTCATCGTTGCAGCGGTGGCTGAAGCAGCTGAAGCGCTTTTTGAGGCCTGTTCATAGGCGCTGCGAGCGGTCTGGCTTTCTTTCTTTGCCTTCTCAGCAGCCGCGGTAAGTTCGGCTAGTGCAACTTCAAGTGAGCTTTTCGATACCGGTGCCGGTGTGGCTGGTTTAGCAGGAGCAGGAGCAGGAGCAGGTGTTGGCGGGGTCGGTGCAGGCGTTGCTGGTTTAGCAGGAGCGGGAACTGGTGTTGGCGGGGCCGGTGCAGGCGTTGCTGGTTTAGCAGGAGCAGGAACTGGTGCTGGCGGGGTCGGCGTAGGTGTGGCTGGTTTGGCAGCCGCAGGTGCAGGAGTTTGCTGGGTCGGTGCGAGTGTGGCTGGTTTGACAGGAGCGGGAGTGACCGGGGCGGTTGCGACAGCGGCGACGACAACAGGCTCTTTCCATCCTGTATTGATGTCGATGCCAGGAATCGCTTTAGCCAGAGTGCCCACACCGCTTTCAGTCGCTTTGGTTTGCCAGAGAAATAGCTTTTTTAGGTTTTTGCTCCCTGAAAGTTTGGCAATCCCAGCATCGGTAATGTTGGTTCCATATAGATTCAGATACTCCAGATTTGGCAATGCTTTGACATGATCCAGCGCAGCATCGGTGATTTTGGTATTTTCCAAATGGAGACGGGTCAGGTTTTTCATGGAGGCGAGATGGGCCAGGCCACCATCCGTAACCTGAGTTCTTGCCAGGTTCAGCCAAAGGATATGCTGGCCGACAAGTTTTAGTGGCTCCAGTTGGGCGTCGCCAAAATCCTTGGCCACATTGAGGGCTGAAAAGGTGAGCTGCGGTGTGTTCTGGGCGATGGCCATGAGGCTCCCTCCAGCCTGATTTACTTTGGTGATGGTTTCGCTGATGAGTTTTTTATCAGCGTCGGTGATTGCGCTTGGAGCGGCAGAAGCCTTTGTCGCTTCCTTTTTCGATCCGGATGTGGCAAGAACGGCGGCAATGGACTTAGAAATCTCTGCAGAGGCATTCAACGAAGCTATGGTGGCATCCCCTTTGGCTCCGGATTGAATCCAAAATTGAAGGACTGCGATTTCGTCCTTGGTGAGTTGATCTTTGTCCTCAGGAGGCATGTGTTCATCGTTGTCGAGAGGGAGATGAACTCTCTGAAGCAGGAGGCTTTCTTCTGGTTTCCCTGGGACAAGCGAAGTGCCGTCACTGCCACCCTTGAGTAGGGCTTCAATCGAATCAACTCTCAACTTGCCCTTTTGCTTTTCACCGCCATGACATCCAGCGCATTTTGCATTGAGGATTGGGGCAACAGCTTCGGTATAAAGCACTTTGTCGCTAGCTTTTGCGACTGAAGTTGTGACGAGTAATGCCGTGGAGGCGATGGCTACAAAGTGGTATTTTGACTTGGTCATATCTCAATTTTTGGGACTTGGAGTACTATCCGAAGTTTTTGCTTCTAGTTCAAGTCAAAGAATCGAATAAATCGGGCGCATTGTGTCTATGAAACATTGAAGGTGAATGTTGCTTAAAAGTGAAGTTTTGAGTCAAATTTTAAGTGTGGATTCGAATTTTCGAGTTATTTTATAATTTCCATAATTAGAACATGAAACACAAACCAAACAAACCCAAAACAATGGTGCCTCCGGCTGCGTTAATGGCAGTGCTGGTGGCTTTCACCGCCGACGATTCGGCTTTTGCTGCTGATGACGTTCCGGATCTTAGAAGCAGTCATGTGACCGCAGTCCGCAACTCGGGGCCGATTCATCAGAAACGGGCTTTTCGACCGATACTTCCCATTACCAGTCTTACCCAGGCTGTGGTGAATCAAGTTTCGCAACCGGTTGACCAGACCAGCGAAGCTTTTGCCAATGAAGCTTTGGAACCACCCATAACCTTTTTTGGTAAAACTAAGCCTGAGGTTCGGATCGAACCACCTTCAGTGCCTTCCTCGGTAGAGCAAATGGAACCGCAGACGCTTGACTATGGATATATCGAGACCAACCCGGCTGCGCCAGCCCTGTCAATCGCGCCTCCACCGATTTCAGAAAAGGAAGCAAATAGCGAACCGCAACCCAAGCCAAAATCAAAAGTGGAGTCTCTGACTGAGGGTAAATCATCCTCGAGAAGTTCCGCCTCGTCAGGGTATTCCAAATCTACTGGTTTTAATCGCGGGCGATCCTCCTCAGGGCCTGCCTGCAGGACCTGACGTTAACTCATTTTCTCAACAGGTCTGTTGAGTCCATATCTCTAATGAGAACGAAGACCTTTCGCTTTTTTGAGGTGAAAGGTTTTTTGTGTCGAAACATCTTCAGGGATGCATTCGCCCCACCAGCGGACCTTTGGTCACCAACCCGATCTAGAAAAGCCGGAGCCTGTGCTGCCTCTTCCGCCACTGGATGAACGACTGTTGGACGATGAGGATGAGCGAATGGTGAAGGCACCTGCGGACGAGGAATTTCTCATTCGCGAGGATACGGCAGCGTCTGATGCTGATGCCGCCCGGCGTCTACGAATGGTTTCCTCCTCAGCCCGGATTCTCTGCTCCATTGAGCGGGCGCTGGCAATAGCTGTCTGGATTTGATTAATCGCAGCTGCGGAATTGGCACTGGATCCAAGGTAATCCCCATCGGCGAGGGCCTGCCGGGAGGCATAAAAGAGGGTATCTCCAGTGTCCCTGTCGATGGGAATCTGGTAGTTGTTAGGCAAGTTCTTCAACTCAGAAATCGCCTGAGAGGCCAGTTGTAAATTTTGGGCGGCGGCATTGGCTGCCTGCAATTCGTTTTCGATAATTCCCTTGATTTTGGTGGCATCACTTTCGATTTCAATCACTCCGTGATAGGCCGTCTCCCAATCGCGATTGGCACCGGCTAAATACACCTGCCAGTCCAAAAGTTTGCGTTCCAACTGTCCGTGGTTGGTGATAGCGGATTGCAATTTTCGACTATCAGTGATCCCATCATTTCGCGCCATTAAAATCAAAGATTCCGTGGAGTCCAATACTGCTTGGGCTTCTGTGGCTTCCTTGGTGGCGGTTCGGTGCCATTCCCAATCGATTTTTACGGCCTCCTCGAACTCAAGAAACTGGCGTTTTAGTTCCTCATTATCCCGACTGATCTGAAATGGATTGTGCTGTGGAGTAGAGATGGCATTGGAAACTTCTTCAAGGTGCTGGCCAATAGCTTTCCTTTTGTTGATGGTGGACTGCCGGGTTTTCTGGTTTTCGTTTTTGGATATTGAAGCCCGGAATTTCAGGATAAGGTCAGCAATCTCTGACTGATTGAGGGCTTCTGTCTTCTTGAGCGCGACGTGGTGGTCTTCAATCAATTTCAGTTGATGACGGGCGAGATTGGCTTCGTTGGCAGCCTTTTCGAGTTGATTGCCTGCGGCAATCAGTTTACCCGTATTAAAAAGGGACCAACCGTCAGCGATAAAGCGGGACAAATTAGAGACGTGATCTTCAGCCGTTTCTATACTTTTTCCCAGATTTTGCAGCCCTGGAACTTCACTGCCAAATCTCTCTTTCAACAAAAGAATTTCCGCCGGGTATTCCGTTGTCATTTCATCCAAGAGTTTCGAAATGGATGGTAGACTTTCTTGAAGCGCCTTCAGCTCACTTTCCATTTGCATGAACTGCGTGTGGCCATTGGCTGCCATATTGCGACTCTCGGTAATAAATTCCTCCGCCTCACGAATCGAATGATCGATCTGTTCAAACTCTGATTTTGCAGATTCTATATTACCGTTACTCAAATTTCGGGTAACTCTTTTGAGTGCTTCCCGGCAGCTCTCAAGGTGTATGGCCGGGTTTTTGGCTTCTTCATTCAGAATGTCGTCGGAATTCAGGTTTAACTGGTTGGCGATTTCACTACGGGTCGCAAAAATCTTGTTTTCTATATTTGAGAGTGCCGACGGTGTATGGATTGTCATCCGGGTGGCGAGATCAACGACCTGCTGAACGCGTTCCCCTGTAGCCGCCATTTTTCGGTTAAGGTCATCGATCCTTTCTGCGCTGGACTGGGTGAGTGCAGCCTGGCTGATTGTTTCAACTTCTGCGGTGTACTGCTGAAAGGCATTGGTTATCCATTGAGTGGCGAGCTGTTTGGCTTCCAGTTGCTCCGTAGCCTTGCTGATGACGGGAAAGAGGATTGCCCTTGCCTTCACGATAGAAGAGACCAGGTTTGTCGCGTCAGCCAGGATTCTCTCCGCCTGCGAGGCTGGTCCCTCCATCGCGGATACCGGGTCGCTTTTACCGAGGTCCTGCGTTGCACGGAGAAGTCGATCAGTCTCCGGGAGGAGTTTTTCCTGCATGGTATCAAAGTGAAAGTAACCATCGCTTTGGCTGGCATCATCTGTTTCAGACAGTTCGTGCGAGAGATTCTCTATAGTTTGACCGCCTTTTTCAATCAACATGGGCAAACCATCAATACACGTTTCCAGCCGGTCAAGTTTCGACGTCACTGCTGCCTGCCGCTCGTCAAAAGCGCTAATCAATTGTTTAAATGAGATCGAAAATGGAGCGTAGTCCTTTTCATCACCCAAAAGGACACGAGTTTTGGTTTGATTCCCTGTTTTTAGAATCGACCGCAGTCCCTCACTTTTGTCGAAACCGATGGCTTTGGAACTCATCAAATCAATGGCTTTTCGGAAGTTTCGCATTGATACGCAGTTGATTGCCTTGCCCCACGGGGTGCGCGGATCAATTAAAGCGACCACATTCTCCATGACCCTGTCGGTGGCTGAAGACATGATGAACAGTTGGTCAACTTCTTTCACCGTCTCAGTGGTGAGAGTGGCTGTGACGGCAGTAAAATTTTCCGAGACCCTCTTGATGACCGAAGTTCGATCCATCAAATCAAAAAGTTGGTCAAATTTACCTCTTAGCTTGCGACGCCAATCCTGATAAGTTTGCTCTGCTTCATCTTTGGTTCTGCGTCTTTTACGATTTAACAGAGTCAGCCAACCGATCAATATCGCACCCAATCCACCCCCGAAACTTTGGTTTCGAATTTTCCGGTGTTTTGCCTTCGCCTCCTGGGCCAGTTGCTGTTGGTGGTCAGCTTCCTTTTCCGCAAGATAAGCTGCATTTTCGCTTGCGGCAAGGGTCAGAGCGTGGTCAACCAGTGCGATCTGTTCCAAGTATATGGTATCACCGTAACGATGATTTCGCTGGGCTGATTCCAGAGAGGCAGCAGCAAGTGAAAGCTGCCCAGCTACTTTTGGTGCCGGAGAATCACCCGGTACCCGTTTGAACCGCTCAGCACGTTCAGCCAGCTCGCGTGGCCCATTTTCCCACTGGTTTAGGGCCTCTTCATAGTAATCAATCTCCAGCAGGGTGGAGGTGGCATTGGCGTGCGCTTTTTCATAGTCATTTCCCTCTGCATAGAGGGCCACAGCTTTGACACTTGCCAACCAGTCGGAGTCTTTGGGATAGGCAAGTTCTCCCCGGAAATCGGGATTCTGGCTGCGCAACACAGCGGAACGGTCTTGCAGCGCGGAAATTCTCGCCTCCATTTTTTTAGGGAGGAGTCTGGCTTCCTCGATCTTTGCCTCCTTTTCTATGCTCTCGCGTCGGGTAGCTTCACGCTCCTGTTCAATGGCTTTTGTCAAAGAGGTTTCAATCGACGTGATAGTGTTTTTGATGGAATCTCCGATGCGCCCTCCATTTCTCATGGCTTCGATCGCAGGTTTGTCGAGTTTTCCGATCCACATCGATTCTCCAAGCCCCCGTTTATCAAATACTTCAGATCCGAAGTAGGAGAATTTTCTCTCCTCCAGGAAAAGAACGAATACCGCTCCATTCGGCTCGTTGACCCGGGTGTCAATCATGCTACCGAAACCAGTTTGATTCGACAATCCCTCCCCCAAGGCGAGTTCCACTGCATCCATTCCTTCACTGCGGGCATTTTGTAACAAAACCACAGTCCAGTTCGGGGCATTTTGTTCGAGCCAAGTGCCCAGTGAAGAGAGGTTGGAAGGACTGACGGGCAATTGCCCTAAGATCCAAAATCGATTGGCGGGACTCCAACCCGACACCACATCCTTGATCGATACGAACGGTCTCGGTGATAAACCATTTTGACCGATTGATTCACCAGCAAAACAGAATATTACAAGTAAAACGAGAAAGTATGGCTTCACCTTTAAAAGGTAGTGGATGCCTGTAGGGAGAGCCACTTGTTTTTATAATCGTTTTTGGAACTATCCGTTTTCTAGAAACGATTTATCTTTGTCTTCTGGATTGTACCCTGTTCAATTTGGCATTTAACCCTGTTCAGTCGCCTATAATACCCTGTTGGTTGGGGTTCAGAAATCAATGTATCAAGAAAAAGCATCCAGAGAAATGGAAGAAAAACCATTTGAAAATGGCCCGAAAATAGCTCTAGAATCTATCACGTAAAAGTTGAGGACTAAAAATAACAGTTGGCTAAAACCCAAGATTGACTCCAAGGTAATATCTCTGAACATGGAGGGTCTTTTTTCAAGGCACGTAAAACACCGCAGTTAATGACGCAAATTTGTCATTTTATCACAATTCCCACAGTACCCTTTAACCTTGCTGAAAAAGCTTTTTCAGCCCATGGCACAAACCTACTGGCATCTCTTGCCGGGTATCCTGATTTTATGCTCGAACAAAATTCGTTGCATCTATTTTTGATTCTTGTTCTGGTGCTGGTAAACGGTTTTTTTGTCGCTGCGGAAGTTGCGCTAATTAAGCTGCGCACGGCCCAGTTGGAAACCGCGAACCGAAAATTCATCTCGAATGCGGTGATTACCCGGAAAATCGTCGATAAACTCGAACAGTATGTCATCGCCTGCAAATTCGGAGCAGCGCTGGCGACTCTTCTGCTTGGTTCAGTCAGTATTCCCTATGTGTTCGCGAAGCTGAATTTTATCGTCGAAAATGACTGGCTTCATTCTCGGACAGCCAGTTTGTCGGTGGCGTTTATCGCCGCGATTTTTATCGTCGCAACGGTGCTGGTGATAATTGGAAAAATCATCCCAAACACCGTTGGTTTTCGGCGGGAAGAGGCCGTTTCGTTCCGTTGTTCACGATTGTTGTATTTCTTCTACCATGTATTTGCGCTGCTCATTATACCCATTACCAAAATTTCAAACTGGATATTAAAGACGATCTTTCATCTGGAGCCCGCAAGTGATCGGGAGCCTGATTACAGTGTGGAAGATTTGAAAAATTTTGTGGAAGAAACCGATGACGATGAAGTCACTGAAACAGAGCGGGATATTTTGATTAACGCACTGGAGTTAAGTGACTTGAAAGTTCTTGATATTGTCACCCCCCGCAGTGAAGTGGTGGCTCTCGATGTGAAACTTCCATTTGAGGAAAATTTGACCCGCGCAATTACTTCAAAACACACCCGGTTCCCGCTGATTCGGGAGCATTTGGACGAGACTTTGGGATGGATTCACATCAAGGATTTGATTGTTATGATGCGTCATAAAAAGCCAAATCTGGCGAAGACCTGTCGCGAAATTCTCCGGGTCTCTGAGGACATGCCGCTCGACCAGTTGTTGGAGTCGCTGTTGGAGCATAAAACCAATCTGGCGTTGGTGATTGATGAATTTGGTGGGGCACAAGGGATCGTGATGCGTGACCAGATTTTGAAGCTGCTGATTGGAGAAGATGTCTACGACCGTGACAAGGTCGGTGAAAATCCCGATCCGATGTTTGAAAAAATCAGTGACGATGAGTTTTTGGTCGATGGAAGTATCCCTCTTCACGAATTGGATGATCTGATTCCGGAGTTGGCGCTTGAGAGTCTTGATGTTCGCACCGTAGGAGGTTATGTAACCTCAAAATTTGGTTATCTTCCCGACCCCGGAGAAACCGCTGAAATTGAGGGCTTCATGATGGAGGTCACCGAAGTTGATGAGAAAAAAATCATCAAACTGAGGATTAATCGAATTCTCGAAGATACTCCCATGGTGGCAAGCTAATTCGATTGGGTATCGTCCATCAACCTTTAACCAACGGTCTACTGGCTTTCTGCCACATAAAGGCGGCTCCAGGGACCATCACTCACGTTGTAGTAAATGCGTTTGCCATCCGCGCTGAAAACAGGATGAGGATCATTGCGACGCCAGGACCTGGCACCTTTCGTTTGATCAAAAGTGTGCAGTACTTTCCACTTCTCTCCCCGTATATCAGCAATCATGATACTCCACTCACCTGCTTTCCCTCCCACGGCATCAGCAAGGCCATCCGTGACCATCAGGCTGCCATCTGGACTTACCGAAGGATGTGAGCCTCGAAGATTCGGCACATTTTTGAGTTTCGAGTATTTGAAGCCCGGCTGTTCGATGTCCATTGTGATATTCCCAGCCTCAAAGATGCCTCGCGAATCCGGCATCCAGGCAGGATGCCCCCATTTTCCACGATGCCAAAAACAGGATCCTTTTTCGAGATCATAACAAACCAGCCCCTGGCGGTGGCTGGCATTTTTTGACATAAAATCATCACCTCCGTTGCCAGAGGCGATCTTAAAAAATACGCGTTTCAAATCAGGGCTTAACACGGGAAAAAAGATCGAGCAAGTCTTGCCGGCAAACTCGCCTTTCATCCACTCAGCATAGTTTTGCTCCACATCGGAGATTTTTGCGGTCTTGGTGATTTTCTCTGTTTTAGCATCCCAGAATTCGAGATCACGATGTGGACCAGGGTTCCAGTGGCAGCCATAAATGGGCAAAAGATCGCCAGATGGCTGCCCAAAGCCCACTTGGCGATCTGTGGCGATTATCGTTTTTTCCAGCGTTTGCACATTTACTACCGCCACTCGCCATTTTTTCTCGATTACCTCGTGATAAGCCACCAACCTGCCTCCGCTAAGCCATTGCTGACAGGCAACACGATGTGCGTCCTCCGTATGGACGTCTTTAACCAAAACCGTCTCCAGGCCAGTAGCTCTTTCCAGGATGCAAATTTCGCCAACATAAGCGGCTGGATGCGTGGAGGTAAAATAAAGGAGATATCGACCGTCAGGACTTTCTGGATTTGCGACGTAGTAAGTGTGGATCGAGTGCCGCTCCGTAGAGGGTGAGACAAGGGCGATCTTTACATCTTGCATCCACGGTTCCAAAGGCTCGCCTGCTGATGAGACCGCAGAGAAAAAAGCTACATAGGCAAAAAAGAGGAGATTGCGCATAAAAAAATTGTTCTTGGTTGCTGATTAAAGGGTCGTGATTGATAAAATTTTAAGCCCAGAGTTGGTTTGGACGATGCGAATGGAAGAGGTGGTCTCACTGCTAGCTGTTTTTTCGTTGTTTTTCACCTCATAGCCGATTTTCGAGACAACATCCCAACTGCCACCTTGATTCGGTTTGATGACGGGGTTTTCAGTCAGCCAATATCGGCGACCTGGCCAACGCTGGATGTAGTCCCGACGGTCCTTCATGAGTTCTTCCCTGGTGGGATTTTGCATCGTATAATAGGTGGTAATCTGGGGGTGCAGGAAATCGATCATGGCAGAGGGATCGTTGACTTCACCGCTGGCGGCAAAGGCGATGACGAAAAGGGCGATTTGGTCATGTTCAAAGCGGTTGTAAACCGATCCTGCCGAAAGAACGGAATTAGAATTGACCGAGAGCGTGGTTTGAGAAGGGTTTTCAACGGTCGCAGTTGTAATTTTGGCCTCATTTAAGCTTAGGATTTCAAAGCGCCGATTTGCACGCCTAATTTTAAAATAGTCGGAAACGGTGCCGTCCCTGCTTTTCTCGCTACCCTGAACCTTGAATTTGACGCGGGTCATTACTTCATAGGTATCATCCGTTTTTCCAAGCAATACAGGCAGGCCTTCTAGAATATATTCACGCTTGGGGTATCGACTCATGTAGGAAGCCCGATCATTGCGAATGGTGGTTTTGCTCACATTTTTTTCACCAAAGTAATCTTCGACTTGTTCAGCGAAGAAGGGAAGCAATGCATCTGGATCATTGACCGTGGAGTTTTGGTTAAAGGCGTAAATGAAACTCAAAAGATCGTTGGGGAATTCGGCGGGGACCGGATTCTGGGGCGGGGTGACTGGGCTGATGCTGTGATTGGGATTGACTGTGGGGGCTTTGATTGGAGGCGGAATAATCATAACGCCAGAGTCTTTAGAAGGAGCTGGATCGGGGATTCGGAAAATCTTTTTGGCGACAGGGTCCTGAGCCAGACTTCCGGGCTCGATACCCGTGACATCAAGCTGGCGTGTGGAATCATAGGGGCTTAGGACCACTCCTTTCTGGTCGGTGGGGGTTGCCACGGGATAGTCCTGGTCCTGGGCAGATAAAAAACTGGTCAACAGAAGCAGGAGGATAAATAGGTGGATCTTCATGACAAAAGAACCTATCACGGAATCGGAATTTTTTGCAAATTCCGCTACGCAAATTTCGCCTCCCGTCTGTTTTAGGCCAACAATTTCTTCACGACTTTTCCATGAACATCAGTAAGGCGATAATCTCTACCCTGATATTTGAATGTCAGTCGTTCGTGATCAATTCCGAGCAGATGAAGGACAGTTGCCTGCACATCATGAATATCGACCGGGTCTTCGGCGATATTAAATCCCAGTTCGTCCGTGGCTCCCACGGTGATACCTGGTTTGATGCCCCCCCCGGCAAACCACATGGAAAAGGCTTGGGGATGGTGGTCGCGACCATTGGTCCGCCGCAGGTTGGCGCTGGCTTCCACCATCGGGGTTCGACCAAATTCGCCACCCCAGATTACAAGGGTGTCTTCCAACATACCACGACTTTTCAAATCCTGAATTAAAGCAGCGCAGCCCTGGTCGGTCTCCATTGCCTGGGCTTTGATGCCACCTTCAACATCGCCATGGTGATCCCAACTGGAATGATAAATCTGAACAAACCTTACTCCTTTTTCGACCATCCGACGGGCGAGAAGGCAATTTCGGTTGAAACTGCTTTCGCCTTCTTTGATCCCGTAGAGATCAAGGGTGGCCTGACTTTCTTTTTTGAAGTCGGTGAGATCTGGCGCGGCAGATTGCATGCGCCAGGCCATCTCGTAAGCGTCAATCCGGGTCTGGATGTCGGGATCGCCCACTTCACGAAGTCTCTTTTTGTTCAATTGGCGGATCACATCCAGCGAATCGCGCTGCGACTGATTGTCGAATCCCAGCGGATTCGAGGTGTGTAAGATCGGATCTCCAGTTTCCCGGAACGGCACCCCGGCATGGTTGCCCGGAAGAAAGCCGCAATCCCATAAAGCGGCTCCCCCACTTACGTTTTTACCCGTCTTTAAAACCACAAAGGAGGGCAGGTCGGAAGAATCACTACCGATCCCGTAACTAAGCCAGGATCCCATTGCCGGTCTCCCCGGAAGGGGGCCTCCCGTGTTGGCTAGCAATTGCGCCGGGGCATGGTTAAACTGGTTGGTGTGGACGGATTTTACGATGGCGATCTCGTCAGCGACTTTTGAAAGAAAAGGCAGTTGATCTGACAGTTCCGCCCCAGAGGCACCATATTTCGAAAAAGAGAACCTGGGGGCTAGCACTGCGGCATCCGGCTGAATAAAGGCATAACGTTGTCCCGCTATGACGGATGGAGGGATTGGAGTGCCGTCAAGTTCTCGTAGCTTGGGTTTGTAATCGAACAATTCGAGCTGACTGGGAGCCCCCGCCATAAATAAATAGATGACTCGTCGGGCTCGTGCCCCGAAAAGCTGGGCTTTCGGGATAATCCCCGGAATTCCCTCCCCAAAGCAGTTATTACCAACCAAGAGGGAACTAAGAGCGATTTTCCCCAATCCCACCCCGCAGGTATCGAAAAACTGTCTTCGGGTTGTAAACTGTAATTGATGGTTCATAGGTTTCGATCAGCTTTTGGTGACGGCTTCATCCAGATTCATGATTGCCCGGGCAACCAAAATCCAAGCGGTCTGGCTGGGGTTTTCGAAGGTGATCTTCGGAGACCTTTGATTGATGATTTCCATTCTGCCTTTCTGGTCTTTGTAAAAGTTTACCAGGATCGCTTTTTCGGAATTGGAGGGGCATCGGGTTAGAATCCTCTCGAAAAGGTGCTCCACGATTTCCTCGTCTGAGCCGCTTGCGTTTTTGACAATCGCTTGAGCAGCTTCGACAAACATGGGGTCATTCATCAGGGTAAGGGCTTGCAGAGGAGTGTTGCTGCGATTCCGGCGGGGCAAGCAGTTTTCGCCGGTAGGTCCGTCAAAGGTCAGGTAAGCCGCAAAGGGCGCGGTTCGCTTGCTTAAAGTATATAGACTGCGGCGGTATCGGTTCGGCCCTGAGTCGGAAACCCATAACGGGGCTCCATAAGCTACTGTGGTCACGGTCTCGGGCTGGGGTGGGCGTACACTGGGGCCGCCCAACTGTTGGGTTAGCAGACCACTGGAGAAAAGAAGGGAATCCCGAATCATTTCTCCCGTCAATCGGAAACGTGGTCCCCTAGCCAGGAGGACGTTTTGCGGATCCCTCGCCAACAGGGTTGAAGAAATCGCTGAATCCTGCTGGTAAGTGCGGCTTGAAACGATGAGCCGATGAAGCTTTTTCATGGACCAGCCCTCATCCATAAAAGTGACGGCCAGAAAATCAAGGAGTTCGGGATGGCTCGGTGATTCCGACTGATAGCCGTAATCTCCGGCCGTGTTGACAAGCCCCCGACCAAAAAACGACTGCCAGGCGCGGTTCACCGCGACCCGAGCGACCAGAGGATTGGCATCGCTGGCCAGCCACTTTGCAAAAGTCAGTCGATTGGGCGGCTGGTTGACTGGCAGCTTTCCGAAAACCACCGGGATGGCCGGAGCCACTTCCTCTTTGGGCTGGAGATACTCCCCACGGTGATGGCGGTGGGTCGGTCGCACCGCCCCCTGCCACTCTTTCATTACCAAAGTCGTTGGGAAAACAGGCAATTGTTTCTTCAGTTTCTCGATTTCCTTCTGATCGGTCTCAAATTCAGATGCCGTATTAACATAAAGCCTCATCAAGACGTCGCCCCGAGCCTTCACCAGATCAGAAATCGGGCCGCCCTGTGCCTTCACGATGCCCCGGTCGGTGGTGGCTGAGATGCGAAAACGGCCCAATGCCGCCGCAAAGTGCCGCTGAAAGAGCATGGACACATCCATCTTTTTTCCGATCACCGGGGTTTTGAAATTGAGAACCAATTCGTGGCGAAGATTCTCCTGCAGTCCGGTTGCCCAGCCGCTGGTGGCGTCCCCATCAAAAACATTTTCCGCCACGGCAGTTCCAAAACCGGTTTCGATTTGCCCGTAGTCAACGCTCCCGGCTTTAATGATCTGCTTTTCACCATCGGCTTTGATGTCAACTTCGCTCAGGAAAAAATCTCCGGGCCTCCCTTCATAATAAGCAATTCCCGATCCCTGACCAGGGAGTCTTTCATCCGGGATAGCCTCGATTCGGAGAGCGGTGATGGGTTCGGTGAAGGCGGAGATATCCAGTTCGAGATCGTAAACCTCTCTCTTGGTAAAATCGCCACTCGCAAAGACACTGCCATCGGGCATCAACTCCAAATGTGGCCGGGTCGACTTCATTTTGGTCGGGGGCAGCGCATCCCAGGCAGCGGTTTTCTCCAGAATATCTCGGTACCAGTTGAAGTACTTCACTGGGTCAATTTTCCTGATCAGGCTTTTTTCCAAAGACTCGATCTGCTGCTCCACCTCTTTGCGCTGTTGGATTAGTGAATCCGTTGGAACCCTGATCTCGGGTTCATCCGCATTGTTGAGCAGAGCCATCATCGAAAAAAAATCGGTGTGGGTGATCGGGTCAAATTTATGGGTATGGCACTGGGCGCATCCCGTGGTGAGTCCCAACCAGACCAGACCGGTAGTTCCGACCCGATCCACCATCGCCAGGTAGCGGTATTCAAGGGGATCGATGCCGCCCTCTTCATTCAACATAGTGTTGCGGTGAAAACCTGT
>JBGSJM010000058.1:0-9222 GCA_041742015.1 Verrucomicrobiales bacterium
CACAAGCTTACCGGTCGATTACACAAGCTTACCGGTCGATTACACGAGATTCAATTAAACAGGGTACAGTCCAGCATTAAACAGGGTACAATCCAAGTCCTGCCGCTGTTTTTGCGGATTCTTCCTACCCGAGGAATGAGCAAATGTACTGGCAGGAGTCGGTTACCCGGATCACAAAATGGCTTTTTCCGGGGACATCGAAGCCGCTGCCAGCGGTAACGGTGGTCCACACAGCGGCATCGCTGATTTTAATTTCGCAGGAGCCATGGGAAATATCCATCCTTTCTGGGACTCCGGTGTCGAATTTGTATTCGCCGGGAAGGATCACTCCCAGGGTTTTTCGCTCGCCCTCGCTGGTGATCACGGTGTGGGAGATCACTTTACCCTCGAAATAAATATTGGCTTTGGCCAGAACTGTCGCTGATTTGAATTCGATTTCGCTCATTTTTGTCAGGTTCCTAATGAGCCATTCTACCCAATCAGGCAAACGGAATTTGCCGATCCATCAACATCCCCCTCAAATTCCGTATCCGACCATGGCATCGCCGGTCTGGTGATTGAGAAGGTCGTCGATGGTGGTTCCTTCCAGGGTCGCCCGGTAGGCATTGCTCGCGGCGGTGAAACAATGGACCAGCCCCGCCGCTCCAGGGAAGGTTCCAGCCTGATCGAGCGTTGGCATCGGGGTGTCCTCACCTTCAATGCTCAGGATCACCTCTGCCACGGTGATCAGTCGCGGCTCCCGGGCGATCCGGTAGCCGCCGCCGACGCCCCGCTTGCTGACGACCAGGCCGCTGCGCTTGAGGACAAGGAGAATTTGTTCGAGAAACTTCTGGGGAATGTCTCCGGCGGCGGCCATTTCATTCGCCTGGAGGGAGCGATCAACCCCTTCCGCTGCCAGAATCGCGATGGCGCGGACCGCGTATTCAGATTTTTTCGAAAGCTGCATGAAATAATGAAATAACTCGAATAGCCTAAGCTCGTTTTACGACAATGCGACTCCCTTCATGGTGGGTCACAACGATGGCGGTGCCTTTGGGGATAAACTCGCCATTGGAAATGATGTCGAGGTATTTGCCATCAAATTTCCCTTTTCCAGACGGGAGTAGATCGGTGCTGGTTTCTCCGGCCCAGCCAACATAGGAAAGTGCCCTGCCGCCCTCGCCAGCCGCCATTTGACCATCAATGGAGCCACCACCAGCGAGTGATCGTCTCAAAATCAGAAGGCCACCAAATGAGGTTTTGGGCAAAAACTGGATAAGAATCAGGATCAAAATCATCGCCCCCAAAATCCCTGTCGCCGTGGTCTGGAGTCCATCTTGGAAAATGTCCATCCAGCCGCTGGTCCCGGTGCCGGTCCAATCTGGAGTGGGCAGTTTTTTCCATTGCCACTCCCAGTCAACCCGGTCCACCATCGCAAACCAGAGTGAAAACAAAACCATGAGGCCTCCGGTAAGGGCCGGGATCACCGCGCCCGGGAAAAGGAAAATCTCCACCCCAATAAGAAGCAGACCCAAAATGAGGATGACGGCAAGCTCGTAGCCCGCCAGGCTCCCTGCCAGATAATTTCCGAAAAAATAAAGCGCAAATGCCCCCAGTCCGATTGCTCCCGGCAGAGCAAACCCGGGGGTTTTCATCTCCAGGTAAACGCCCGCGATCCCAATAATGATCAGGACTGCTGAAAATCTTTGCACCCATTTGGCAAAGCTCTCCATGCCTAGGGAAGTGGCTTCGATGATTTCCCCACTTAGCGATTCTTTTTTGACGAGATCTTCGAGACTGTCGGCGATACCCTTGGCCAGCACCGGCTTGCCATCGATCACTTCGGTGGCGCGGATGGTGTTGAGATTAAGTACCTCTCCGCTGGGGTGGAGGACTGTGTTCCCGATTCTCACTTCCTTGGAGCGGGTCACAAAGGCCTCGGCGATATCCGGGTTGTGTCCTTTTAGCTCCGCCATATTCCTCACTACGCTGATGATCATCTGGGTGGCTTTGCTTTCCATCGCACTGGTCAAGTCCGTGCCGGTCCCGCTGACCACGAGGGCGGAACCGATTGATGCGGCTGGTCGCATGTAGATGTGATCGGTGCCCAATGCCACTATCGCCCCAGCTGATTCCGCACGGGTATTGACAAAGGCAAACGTCGGGATCGAGATCGACTGCAGGCTGTTGAGCACCAAACCCTGGGTGTACCAGGCAAATCCACCCGGGGTGTCGAGGTCAAAAATCACGGCGGTAGCCCCGTCCAACTGGGCTTTTTTCAAAGTCCGGTCCATAAACTCGAACTGGGCTTTGCCGGAGGAAAGGGCATCCTCCCCCACCTTTATCACCACGATCTGTCCCTGGTAGCTTTGCCCGGTGCGCTTGGAGAAAAGCCCGTCAGCCTCTTTCGGCTCCACAGGTGCGGTTTTGTCGGTGGACGACGGCTCTCCACCGCTGGTTTTCAGGCGGGTCTGGTTGCGCTGACGGATAAAATCGCGAGGCGAAATCCGGACAGGATCACCTTTGAGTTGTTTAATCTGCAAAAGAGCCTCCAGCGAATCCACGATCCCTGCTGCGAGGAGTGGTTTGCCATCTGGCATGGTTTTAAAGGCCTCCGCTGCCGTCAGGGTGAGTATATCACCCTTTTTTGAGACAAGTTCTTCGCCATATTTCACCTCGGTTTCGCTGTCGATAAAGGCCTCCACGATTTCCTCGCGATGGCCTTTGGCGCGGGCCAGGCTGCGAGCCCGGGCCTTCAGCAGGGAAAGCTGCCGGGCCTGATCGCGTTTGGCAGCGTCGTCGTCCTTGTCTTTTTCATTCGATGACTCCAGACCGGCTCCGCCGATGATGCCGCCGCTGGATAAAAAGATCGCATCACTCCCGATCGCGACCAAAGCCCCGATGCCAGTCGCGGTGGAGTTGACAAAAGTGATCGTGGGGACTTTTAAGTTGGCCAGTTTTTCGAGAATCCGCTCCTGAGAATCCCAAGAGATGTCACCAGTCACCTTGAGGTCAAAGACGATGACCAGGGCTTTTTCCTCTTGAGCTTTCTCAAGCATTTGGACCAGCTCACGGCCCCTCGCAGGATCGCGCAGATCATCGATTTGCAGGGGGATGACGACGATCCGACCGCTCAGTGAATCGATAGTCTGAGCCTCCTGCGCATGAATTTCGAGCATCCCCATCCCGGCGACAAGAATCACAAGCCATAAAGAACCGATCAACTTTAGCATGGCGTAAAGTAGGGGTGGTGAGGAAATTTCGCAACCGAAGTCGGCGAATCCCATCAGTCTCAACTGAATCGGCACAAAAAAGGGCTTGTAATGGTAATTCACGATCAATAAATTGAAAAAATGAAAAAAGAAGCGGGCGTTGTATCCCCAACATTAGAAGAGTTGGTTCGATCTGTGGAGGAGAATATCGGGATTCGAAAAGATTCGCATTTTATGCCTCTTGTGGTGATGGCGCTTACCACGCTGCTTTTTATTGCCGCCATTGATCAAAAGGCACGCCATCCGGTCGCGGAAACCCCGATTGAAATTGAGGCGGCTGGGAAGGTGGTTGATGAGGATATAAAGGAAATCGAGGTTGCCTGGAAGGATTTGGGGGAAAATCTCGAGAGCCTCTGGTCGGCGGAATCCCAAGGCGAAGATAACGTTCTTAAGCTGGCCAAGAGCGTGTTGGCGGTACTCAAGCCAGTGGCGATGATCATGCGCCTGGATTTTACCAATTGGGTTATCTTTCTTGGGGCGGTGATAGGATGGATCGCCCTTTTCTCTCTGGCTCCGGGCATCGCGGGCATGTTTTACCGCCGTTCTTTCCTAAAGTATTTCCTGGCAGCGGCGGGTCTCTTTTTGGTGATCGAATTGATTTTTGCTTCGGCCGACTGGGGATCGATCGCCCAGAAGCAGAAGGAATGGTTGATGCTGCCCGACGAGTTTTATTATGGCATTCTCAGCTTCTTCCTGGTCGTTTTTCTGTTACTTCGAGTTCGGGTGCAGAACGCCTTTCGTGGACCACTCAGCGGGCTTGGGACGGCTTTTTTCGGAAGACGCCCCAAGCAAACTGTCGGAAAGAATATTGTCATTTGTCTCGATGGCAGTTGGAACACTCCGGGAATGCTGGAGCATGGCCAGTTGGCCAGCACCAATGTCTTTAAGCTGTTCCGACTCCTGAAGGGGGAGCGCCTGCCTGTCATTAAACTGTTGAAAAAATACAACGCCAATATCGCCAAAGTCTATCGCAGTAAGGAAAATCCCCAGCACGAGCAGATTGGCCTTTATTACAACGGAGTGGGGAACCGGCTGGAAAACAATACTCTCGTTCAATGGTTCGGTGGCGCTTTTGGTTTGGGGGCCGCAGCGATCAAGGAACGGGCCTACATGGATATCGTCCGTGAATACAACCCGGGAGACCGGATCTATATTTTCGGATTCAGTCGCGGCGCAGCCATAGCCAGGTTGTTGGCCGGCGATATTGGCAGGCGGGGTATTCCTCGATCCGTGGTCACTCTACGCTTTTTCGGACGATTGCGGTCCCTGATGAATTTATGGGGGAAATATGATCGGATCAATGTCGAAGTTCTGGGGTGTTGGGATACCGTGGGGGCGTTTGGAATATCCAAGGACATCCTCGGGATTCCTTTCCAGAAATTCAATCTGTTAAAGGATCTCACGGTCGGAGATCATGTGAAAAGAGCCTACCACCTCGTGGCTCTGGATGAGACTCGAGATTCCTTCGAGCCCACCCTGATGAATCCTGACGCCACCCGGCCCGAGCGAATCGTGGAAATTTGGTTCAGCGGGAGCCATGGCAATGTGGGCGGTGGCTATTCCACCGACAAGCTCTCCAACGGAGCACTCTCTTTTATGTTGGAGCATGTCAGCAGTGGATACCACCATCTCGGCAATGTTGATGAAAATGGAATACCGAGGAAAATGGGCGATGAAACTTGGGGGATTTACCTCAGCGGGGCTAATGCGCTTTCAGGCGACCCGGAAGAGATCAAAAAGGGCCAACCCCACCAACAAATCTTTCCCGATCCCATCGGACAGGTCCGGGCAGTGGGCGGAACGATTTACACGCTGCGACCCAGAAGGGTTCCCATCGATGCCGTGGTCCACGATACGGTGTGGGAGTTAATGAAATCGGATGAGGCCAAATACGCTCCCGAGAGCCTGTTTCTCCTCACCGACCAAATCGCCAAGCAAAAGACCGATCTGGAAGACAAAGTGAGGAAAATGAAAGAGATCAGGTCACTTGATGACGTTCAGGAAACCAAGATCCGAGAATGGCTGAATTCGCTGACGATTCGGAAGTGGTCCGATGTGAGGGCGACCTACAAGGAGGGCCAGATTGCCAGTGAATTGGCCAACGAAGTAAATCCGGCAACGTGATATAGGTCAACTTGGTTACGAATGAACCCAGCCATGGTCGGCGAGAATCTCCTGGCCGGTGATGGCATTGGAAACGCGACTGGCCAGAAACAGGGCCACTTCGGCAATATTTTCCGGGACCAGCAAATCGGGAATGGATTGGAGACGGGTGGTCAAATTGTGCTTCACCTCATCAGTGACAAAATCTTGCAACTGCCTCTCGGTCATGATCCAGCCCGGGGAAATGGCATTGACCCGGATTCGTTTTGGTCCCAGCTCGCGGCCCAACGAGCGGGTAAAGCCCAAAATCGCTGCTTTTGAGGAGACATAAGCAGTCATGGGTGCCGCGCCGAGCGTAAAAGTCAGTGAGGAGAAATTGATGATGGAGGAGCCTTCCGGCATGTGGGGGCTGGCCTCCCGGGCGGTGATCATTTGGGAACGCAGGTTAAGTGCCATAAGCGAATCCCAAGCTGCCACGCTCTGGTCACACAGCTTGATCCGTGGATCGCAGGCCGCGTTGTTGATCAATACATCAATGGTTCCACGGCTTTTGACCACGTCTTTGATCCAATTGACAATTGGCATTTCCTCCCGCAGATCAAGCCTCTGGAAATTCGCCCCAGTCTGGCTGGCCAATTTGATGCCCCGATTGGAATCGATATCGCAAAAGAATACCTCTGCCTTTTGATCGAGAAAGGCTTTCACCATCGCTTCGCCAATTCCCTGCGCACCACCAGTGATCAACACCGTGGCTCCTTCAAGATCTTCGTAAATTGCCATTTGAAGTGTCGCGCTTCCGGGTGATTTTTTGGGTCAGTTTCTGTATCCAATTTCGGACCATTAAAAATTGATCAAAAACTAAATTTTACATTCCACCCTCCACTGATATTTGAGCGACTTCCTGTTCGATTGAAATTGAGGGACCACTTTCAGGCAGATTATCAAATCCGTTTTCGGAAGTATCAGCAGCAGGCGGCAAATCGAGTCCGCTGTATTCATCCAGATTCAGAATTTCACCTCCGCTGGTAATGATTTCGAGGTCCAGAGAGTCTTCGGCGCTATTTATGAGTTCGGTGTATGAAAACTCTGCGTCCGCAGCGATTCCGACCGAGCCATCGGTGTAGATGACTTCGGACTCGCCATGCACGTAAACGTCTCCATTTGCAGCATGGTAAGCGTTTCCGTCACTAATCAGGCTAATTGACTGAATCCCGGCTTCATCTAGTGACACCATTTCGCCTTCGCCTACAAAACCATCACCATCAGCATCTTGCCACAGTTTAAACTGAGACCAACGATCATCATCGGCGCTAAGGACACCATCATTATTGCTATCAAAAGCCTCGCGAAGCCCCTCCAGGTCAGTGGAGTCTGGGTTTGTGCTGTAACTGGCAAATGCAAATTCATCCAGGCCGTCGACGTCGTTATTGTTGTTGGTGTCGAAAATCAGCACCGCATCATCTTCATCAGCCCAGGCGATTTGTTCTAGGTTTCCATCGCTGTCAAGGTCATGGACAATCCCCAAGCTGGTGACATCGAATTCGACTCCATCACCATCCATATCGATGACAATCGGGGCGACGTTCCCAGAAGATTGAACCATAAAATTTTGCGAATAAGCTGCGCCCTGGGAATCAACTGCCGTAACCATCACTTCAATGTCAACACTCCCGTCCAACGGTGCATTGCCAACCAGGTAATTACCAGACAGACTTAACCACGAAGGTAGCGGAGATCCATCTGGAAGAGTCGCCGAATACGACAGAGTGGAGGGATCATCCTCAAAATCTTTGTCATCGAAGTAGTCTTCCAGATTCATATTAATACCATTGGATGAAATACTTTCTGTTTGAACAACAAACCAGGATTCATACGCATTATCACCAACATCACCGATCTTAATTTCTAGAACATTTACAACACCTGGGGTTACACTAGCTGTAAATTGAAGGGTTTTGGTAAATCCGTCCATTTGGGTAAAATACGGTGCCCCGGTGTCCTGAATATCGTTATCGACGTAAAGCGAGCTATTGACTGAGTTGTTGATGGTATCTATACTCAACAATTGATTGTTGGGAGTGAGTGCAACATTAACTCCATTGATGATAATTCCAGAGTTATCATTGAAACCAGTGTTAACGTACTCATTGTATTCTTCTGAACCAAACAGGTAATTTCCAACGATGAGGTTGCGGGTTGGAATAAATTCGATTCGGAGAATGGTCAGGTCATACACATTTCCAAGATGCGGATCGTTTACGTCCAAACTGGTGCTGGTGGTATAGGATCCGTTTTGGGCATAAACTGAAAGGTTATCGGCCGTGTTAGGCCCTCCTATGGAGGCGGCAGAGCCGGTTGTGATAATGACGCCGTCATCGAACCCAGTCACGCCGGGCATGGAGGTCTGCATACCCGTTATATATCCGATTTGAGTGTTAGTTCCTGAACTAAGTGATGCACTTACAAGAGTAACACCATCTCCGAGTAGGCTTTGAGCGATTTGATCAACAGCAAGATCATTTGCCGTTTGAACGCTCACTGCTGTTCCCGGGGCCGCAGGAGTATAACTGATCTCGGGAGGTTCGGGCACAACCACATCAGGAATGGGTGAAACACTTTCAGGAGTATCATTAATTCCAGTAATTGTGAAATTCAAAGTTGCAGTATCAGTAGATCCAGAATCGTCGCTCACTACATAAGTGAAAGATTCCACGACCGTTTGACCTTCATTAAGTTGATCAATGTCCGAGTTTTCTGCGAAGGTCACCGTACCATCGGAATTGATCGTAAGATTTCCATAGGTCCCGCTGATTGAGGTATTGACGTTTGCACCTGATCCATTTACCGAAATGATCGTCTTGGTATCGCTCAAATCGAGATCCAGATCATTAGCGAATAGGTTTCCGCCCGTAACAAGATTTGAATTTTCTTGATAATTAAGATTGTCATCATTGGCAGTTACGGGGTCGTTCTGGCCATTGATCGTAACGCTGACCGAGGCGGTGTCGGTGCCACCGTTTTCATCAGAGATGGTGTAGGTGAAGGTTTCGATGGCCGTTGCGCCTTCCGCGAGAAAGTCAAAAGCAGTACCTGGATTAAAGGTCACATCTGTCCCGGTAAACGAAGCATTGCCATTAACCGGCTGGGTGATGCCGGTAATAGTCAGCAAATCGCTGCTATCAGGATCATTATCGTTGATCAGAGCTGAAACGGAAATCGGGACGTTTTCCGTGGTCGTGATGCTGTCATCGACGGCATCAGGGCCGTCGTTGACACCGTTGACCGTGATGGTCACTGTCTCGGTCACGGTGTCGCCGTCGGGAGTAGTGGCGTCGTAGGTAAAAGTAACGATCTCAGTTTCCCCGGCGGCGAGATCCTGGAAATCAGTTCCCGGATCAAAGGTGACATCGGTTCCGTTGTTGGTCACCGTACCAAGGCTTGGTTGGGTGATCGCGGCGATGGTCAGCGGATTGTCGCTGGTGTCAGGATCACTGTCGTTGGCCAGGACATCGATGGTCACCGTGGCATTTTCAGAGACCACCGTGTTATCAGGAGCGCTTACGGCGGTGTCATCAACTCCATTAATCGTGACGGTAACCGTTTCAGTCACCGTGTCGCCGTCTGGAGTCCCGGCGGAGTAGGTGAAGGTCACGGTGGCTGATTCACCCGCATCAAGGTAATCAAAATCAATTCCCGGATCAAAGGTGACATCGGTTCCGTTGTTGGTCACGGTGCCGAGGCTTGGTTGAGTGATCGCGGCGATGGTCAGCGGGTTGTCGCTGGTGTCAGGATCACTGTCGTTGGCGAGGACGTCGATGGTCACGGTGGCATTTTCAGAGACCACTGCGTTATCAGGAGCGCTTACGGC
>JBGSJM010000059.1:0-22927 GCA_041742015.1 Verrucomicrobiales bacterium
ACATTGACGCCCGCAGCTTGGGCGCAATCCAAAAAGGAAGCCTGAGATCCAGGTGTCAGGATTGTCGTGATTGTCAGGATTCCTCGCCCAGAATTTCTCTCCCCCGTGTGCGCACTGTGCCGCTTTTGTTGCTTACATTTGACTGTCAGCGAGGATAATTTGACTGTCAGCGAGGATAATTTGAGTGTCAGCGACCATAATTTGGCTGTCAGCGAGGATAATTTGAATGTCAGCGACCAAAATCAGCTATTTCCAGTTGTTAAATTATTCCTGGATCATCTGATTCTTTAGTTTCTCCTGCCAGTCGGAATGCTTCTTTTTGTAGTCTTGAAAAGCGTCGTATTCAGCTTTGGATAGATTATGGTTTGAATCGGTGTCAATTCGCGGAAAAAGCCATTCCCATCCCGGTTTTGCGGCGTCCCATTCAGACTTCGAAAGGCTTTTGTTTTGATCTTGGTCAAAATTTTGAAGTATAGAATCGTAGTGATAGGGATCTTCTTTGGGGGAACGGTCAGTGGTTGGATCCCAGCTTAGTTTTTGATGGGCTGATTTGAGGGCGCTCTGATACTTTACCGGATCAATCTCCTGAACGGCGGTGGCTTCGTCGAGAGCGTGACAGGCAGCGATGCCGGCTGATTCACCACAAATCATAAAGACGGGCTCCATCCGGGCGGAGGCGTAGCCGAGATGAGTAGCGGAAAAGCAGACCGGGACGAGGAGATTGCGGCATTCAGATGTCTTTGGAGTGATCGCCCGGTAAGGGATCGGGTAGGGAATATCGGTCGGGCCATTGGACCCGCCAACAAACATTTTCCCTTCTATACCGACCCAGGTAGCGCCATTTTCGTCCCGCCCCCAAATGCGACGGGAGGGGTAGGTATCGATCCCATATTGGGCGAGACCGATCGGGTCGTCGATTTCTTTTCGATTGTAAACATCGTGAGCGGAAATGGTATAGCGCCCCTCGAGACGGCGGGCTACTCGAATATAAAGTTGATGCGGCCAACCTCCGGTCGTGGGATGGACTCTTTTATCGAGCCCAAGCTCCGCGACTTCTTTCCGATAAGCTTCCGGCACTCGCGGGTCGGTGCTAATGAAATGGTGGAGGCCGCTGAGATAGTCCTGATGAGCCTTCCAGACGGCAGCTTTTTCTTCATAGTTTCCTGATGCGTAGAGTTGACTGATCCCGAGTGGAGACATCGAGAAAAGCGAGCTGCGCTGGTAGTTCCATTCTCCAGAATTCTTCCAACCGGGGAAAATGCCGACGAGTTTTTTGCGGAGGTCCTGAGGGTCTTTGGTGTTTTCTGACAAATAGGCGATATAGCGGCCCACTAGTTCAAAGTTCTGAGGTGAATAGTTATTTGGAGGTGAGAATGGGGCTCGATGGTCGGGATTGGCCGTGGTGTAGTAGCGATAGTTGTAGGCTTGGGTGTATTCGTCGGCGCTGCCGAGTGGTTTGCCGTGATCATCTTCCACCCACTTTAACAGTCCGCTTTTGGGATCACCGGGAGTCACAAAGGGATCAATCGGTGCCTTTTCCATCGGCTCGCGGACCC
The DNA here is from genome assembly GCA_041742015.1 of Verrucomicrobiales bacterium. Classification (GTDB taxonomy): domain Bacteria; phylum Verrucomicrobiota; class Verrucomicrobiia; order Verrucomicrobiales; family DEV007; genus Arctic95D-9. Next base: position 1,557 of record JBGSJM010000059.1, read on the forward strand.
CGGCGAATTCTTCGTCAAACTCGGAAACGCTTTCCCGACCAACCCGGAAAGAGACGCCGGCGACTGGCATGAGATCACCCTCGTAACTGGCATCGATAAAGATCTTCGCGGAGACGCGGAGGTGGCCGCTTTTTTCGGGGGCGGCGGTTGGGCAACCGAATTCATCAAAGGGCGCGAGATCAAAAATGGCGGCTCGAATTTCGGCATTTTCCACCACACAGGTGGCGATGCGGTGGTCAAAAACGACGGAAATCCCATGCTGGTCGAGAAGTTTCTGGAAATCTTCGCGGATCGCTTTGGGATCGAGGCTGCGCCTGTCACCGTCCACGAGTGGTTCCGCTTCTTTTCCCAGGTCGGGGAGCAATTTGCGGGTAAGACCCCCAGTCGCCGCATAGTTGGGGCAATCCTGCATGGGCTTGAGACCGGCTCCAAGCATCCCCCCAACCCAGCGGCTTGGCTCGACAATCACCACGGAACGCCCCGCCCGCTTCACGGCGATGGCGGAGAGGATACCAGAAGGAGTTGCTGCGTAGATGCAAACGTCCGCCTCGAGGGGTGGGAGGGAAGGTTCTGCACGGGTGACAGGTGCGAAGAAGATCGATAAAACGAGGCAGGTGACGATGCGTTTCATGCTTTAGGAATAGAACAAGCCTGCCCTTGTCCCCTTCAGATATCAAGCTCGATTCCATTCTCAAAATCGACCGGTTCGGTGATGGAAATTGTGAGGCAATCTGGCAATCGATTGGCTGTGTGACCTCAATCAAAATTTGCTTGAAAAAACAACCTCCCTTCGGTAGTTTTCAAACGAAATCAACCCAAAATTGGGCTTTCAACTCTTGAAATCAGTGAAACGTTCATCATTAGTTGTGTTTGTTAGGCAGAAGCGAGTTTCATTCAAAAGAGGGCAACAATGTTGGACAAAACAGGTGAGCATTTAAGCGAGATTACTTCCCCGCTTTCTCAAAGTATCCTTTTCGCTCTCCCTCTGGTTTGTGGAGCCGCAGCCCTCATCCTCGGTGCCATTTTTCGCCGATCCGTTGGTCTTCGAATACCGCTCGTCTTGTTGAGCAGTATTGCCGGTTTGTCGGCCTGTGCTTTGATTGTCTTCGGTTTACTATCAACACCGCGAGTGGAGATATTTCAAAATGGATTTCGAACTGCGATTTTCAATACCCAGGACGATGCAAAAGCGCAGGATGGATCCTGGTCGCCGGTTCCGTGGGCCCTCCCCCGGACTGGCGGACCTGCCCTGGAAATTTGCGGCGTCGGAGGGGTAAATCAAAAAAGACGGGTGCTCGCAAGGCAAACCCAGAGAGGTCGGGGACAATTGTTTGTTGATTTCCCCGGCTCTCTGCGGAATCGACCCAACTTTGAAGCTTTTTCGGTTCCAATCGAATCCAACACTGAAATTTTGTACAAAGGGGAAAAAACCGAGATCACCTGGAAGACAGAAAAAGACGAAGAAAAAGTTGTGATCCGCCATTCCAACGGAAGCACTGAGACAGTTGGTGCCGGTTCGCTGTTTTATCCAAACGCTAGGCAGTTTCCCGATTCCGATCAATCTGATTTGAACCGCTCTGGAATATTTTTAAGTCGTTTCGATAAGGATCGGGGACAACGGGCTCATCTCCTCGTAATTAATCCGGGAATCAATAGTGATGGAGTAGATAATAAAGAAAAGCTAATCGTAAATGGAAAGGCTTATTCTCCTAATCTGGAATTTTCCAGTCAGCCTGATCCCGATCTTCTCCGGGTGACTCGATGGAATTCGGTTCAGCAACGATTTCAAAGTCATACTTTCAAGTTATCTTTCCAAAGAAATTTTGTGGAGGGTGAACTGGTGAAAGTATCCAGATTTGATCGTCTCCGCCTGCCGATGGAATTCCTGAAACGCGATGACACGGTGCATTTTCTGGTCTCCGATTGGCTGTATCAGAATCCCACTCCTTCGCCAGCGCAACTAGGTTCTGGAAGTCCGAGCAATTTCGATTCTCCAAGTAACTTTGTTCCCGATATAGAAAATCGGATTTCCAAATATGATACTTCCAACCGGCCCGGGACCCAGGTAGCGCTGACGTTTGATGATGGTCCCGTAGAAGGCACCACTCCGAAGCTTTTGGACATCCTAAGGCAACACCAGGTGCCAGCCACCTTTTTTGTTTTGGGAAAAAACGCGATAAAAAACCCAGAACTAATGAAGCGCATTCGTGATGACGGGCACGAAATAGGCAATCACACATGGGATCACAGCACCGCCTGGTATTTGAAGGCTGATGAACAGATCGGCAGGTCCAACCAGGCCATCGGCGAAACGGGAAGTTTGCCCCGGTTCTTTCGTCCGCCTTATGGTGCCATGGGAAACAGCAACAAATGGCTCGCAGGAAAAATTGCCAGCAAGTGGTCGATGGAGACGATCTATTGGTCCGTCGATCCCCAGGAATTTCGAAAGTCCGCAAGCGATGACGAAGTGATTCGTGATGTAGTTAGTAATATTCACGATGGTGCGGTTGTACTGATGCACGACATCCATTTGCGAACGATTCGAACGGTTCCGGAAATCATACATAATCTGAAGCGACAGAAGGTCGAATTTTTAACCCTTTCCGCACTTAAAGCTGTCAGCAAAGGAGAACATATCCCTGCGCATCGGGGGACGGTGCGTTTACCTACCACTTCGGGGCTTCCATCGTATTTGACACTTCCCTACTTACCGGCTGATGCCAGTGGATCCGGTACTAGAATTGAGATAGTTGACGAAAAGGTGAAATTGTTTTCTCCAGAAAAAATATCTGAAAGAGAGAATGGTGGTTGGGAACTACCTTTGGGTTCGGGCGGTGCGGTTTACCTAAGCACCGGCACCCTGGGACCTTCGATGCTTATGGTAGCCCTCGTGCTTGCCGCCACCTTGATTACCATCCTGGCTTCCGTGTCGCTGGGTAATTTGCAGGGATCATTTATTGTGGCGATTTTAGGGCTGGTGCTGACTCGATTTGTTCTGGCCATGTCAGCCGACCACGTTTTCCCCGACGATGTGAATCTTTGGAATCCGACCCCACTCGAATCAACCAACTGGCTGGTTGACAATACAACCGCGATTGCCCTATTGGTCCCGATTTTGCTATGTGCCATCATCCTCCCCAGTTCGTTTATCGGAGTTCAGGATTTGATCGGTAATCGCTTAATCGGGCGGTTCCGATTGCGCCGCTGGTTTGGCTTTTTATTGGGCCTGGTGCTCCTGTTTTGCGGTCTTGCTTTTGTGTGGATTGCCGGTGCTGGGGAGAGAATTGGTTCCATTCAAAAGTCAGCCTTCTATATACCGATAATTATCCTGTGCACTAGCTGGATTGTAGGAGTTGGTGGTGCTCGTGGTGCTGAGTCTCGGACCCTCACCGAGCGCTGTTGGCCGGTTTTTGCCGCGTTGTTTTTTCTAATGGCGATTATCCACTGTATGTTTGCCGTTTTTCGCCAGGATTTGGGAGCCATTCTGGTTTTACTACCTGCTACCTGGTTATTTCTATGTTATGCCTCGTCGCAAGCAAACTGGCTCTGGCGGGCGGCGCTTTGGATCCTGGCCGGAATGTCGGTGGTGTGGGGCTTTCGTTTTATATCCAGTTTCCTGGCTGCGATCCACCATGATGATTATCCCTTTGATATCATTCCCGATGTGGATGCCATCAAAGCGGTGGCGGGAATTCTGGTGGTGATCGTAACCCTTTTATGCCTTCGCGCTCTCCCCAGGCATACCGCGAGACGAGTCGGTTTACCGATACTTGGAATGAGCATTTTGTTGGCGGTAGGAGTGCAGTTTATCCCCATCAACCCGATAGCGAGGAAACTCATTATTCCAAAATCGGAAAGCCGTAAAGAAGCTCTCTATAGTCAATACCTTCGATTTCGTTCGGTAGATCGGGACTTCCTCAATTCGGAAGGAACCCAGCGAGCCATGGAGATTAGCGAAGAACAAAAGATCGTCGATGTTTATGGAATGGGAGGGTGGTTTGGCGATGGATTCGGTACATTACCTTTTGATCGTTCACGATACAACTTTCTGAATGATTATGTGGTGAGCACGTTTGTTCGGGGGCAATTTGGATTAACCGGAGTTCTCGCTCTGGCCTTCTGGCAGCTCAGCCTCCTGTTCTATTCCACTCGACTTACCCTGCCGAGGAATTCGCGTAATTCTTTAATTACCGCCCGGCTGGCATTCTGGGAAGCAGGCGGAAAATTATCTTGCTGGGTGATAGGTTTTATTTCGATCTATATGATCATAAGTAACCTTGGATTTCCATGGGCTCCACTGACGGGTAAAAACGTATTTTTACTCGGCCTGAACAGTTCATCGGACGTACTTGAGTCTTCGATCCTGATCTTTATGATCTGTGCGGCGGCAGCAAGTGTTCAAAAGGAAAGGAGATCTACTTTGGCATGATACGTGATCTGAGACGTTATTTGCGAAAAATCAGACGAGGCAAGCTCCGACGCAATACCTCTGAACTGCGTTCGCGGCACCCCTTTGATGCATTTGGGGGAATTACTTTGTTTCTTGCCGGAATGATCGTCGTCGCCTTTTCAGCTAAACACGCACTGCTAAAGGAGCAAGCTCGATACGATGATGGGCGCCGTATTCGGCCCGCCCAACTTGATCATGATCCCTATTACGAAAGAGTCGTGTCATTGGTTGAGCAGGGTATGATCGACCTGGGAGAGCTTGCCAATGCGGCAAAAGACCCGATTGAAAAGGATGCCGCTGAATTTACTTCCCTCGTGCCTTATGGAGTTGACGAATCTCAGTTATTGACGGGCAAAAGCCGCTTATTCTATCAAAGAAGCCCGCTTCGGGATGATATCATTCGGCTGTTGCAGGGAACGGAACAGAGCACTTTCGGATGGAATATTCGGAGGGACGCACTCCATATTGACCGCAATAGACGCAAAATCGGAACCCCTTTTTATCAAGGTCATAGTTGGACGGGAAAACTGCTCTATCGATCAGATCATGCGACCCGCAAATTACCTGATCAAGCGGATCATTCGGCTGAAATGGAACTGCGGGTCATCTTTGATGATGAGGTGCAAATGGCTCACAAACTACTTGTCGCAGATCAATATCCATCGGCGGAAGAGTGGGGATATGCGGAGTTTGGTGATCCGTTTCCCATTAGCGAGGCTCATCCGGGATACCGATTCAATGGCCGCCCCCGACAACCTGGAGACACGCCCCCGAATATATTGGAAGTTTATTTGACTCGGGAGAATGATCAACTACTTCTCAATCTGTTGATGCCGGGCAGTGCCTCGCACTTTTCCATACCTGCCAATCGGGGATGGGCAAAGAAAACCGGCCCGGCCGGCACGGTGATTCACTACATACCAATCGGAGGTAATCTCAAGCCTGAGGTTGGTTTCCGAAAAGATGCCAATCTCGGTGAAAGTGTGCGTCCTCTATTTTTTCGGGTGCTGACTTCAAGCGAAGCGCGAGAAGATCCCTACTATTGGCAAAGCACCCTCACATCGCAGGACGCCTTTTCATTTTCCCATTTTCATGATGGAATCGCAAGACGAGTCAGAATCAACGAAGACTTGCCCCACAGTCTGCAATTTCTAAAGACTCTCGATGATTCGATCGCTCAGATTTTCCTAGATCGAGAAAGAAAAGGCGTGGAGATTGCCAATGCTCTCAAAAAGCAGGATTTCATCCTGACAATTGTGCCGTCTCTCCAAAGCCAGCTCGAAGGTATTGTCTCGTCTGCCCGATCTGGAGGCCAACTTGAAATTGCTGTAAGTATTATGAATGAGTCCGGCGAAGTTCTCGCTGTAGCGGACTCGGTCTTTCCCGGAACGGGTGGAGCCGATTTCCTGTCAACCCGGCCTAGGTATCGATTAAATCGAAATTTTTGGGAACATCCCGTGGGTAGTTCGGGAAAGCCTTATCTTTATGCGGCTGGAATTCACGCCAACTCAGATCTTAGAAGTTTTGTTCTACCTCAGATGTCATCCAGCATGGGATCTATTCTGGGATACAGTCTACCCAAAAGCACGATACCAACCCTACATACCAGCGGAGTGTTTCCAGGTGCAGGTTCCAAACGAAGTGATTTTGCGGCTCAGGCTGATGAAGCATTTGCCAACTCCTCAAATGCGTTTTTTATGGCTCATTTGCTTACGTCGCTGGCTTCGAGGGGCGATGGAGATTTACCGGTGAATCCCGCGAGGCGGACGACCTACCAAGTGGGGGATACTGTGCTTCGTAGTGCGCCGGATCTTTCTAGATTTTTGCGCACTGATACAAACGTGCTCAGTGGTATGGTTGATTCTCCTTTTGTACAGGCGTTAAACTCGGTCTTTGGCATTCAAGTCAGTCTGGGAGACGGGCCGTTTAGTCATGCCAATGCGGAGGAAGGATACCGAGAGCTTTTTGAGTTTTTTAGTCAACTGTCGTTGCAAAAAGAAGATCTCCTTCCCTTTCTGGCCGGAAGTTCTCCAGAACACAGTCGCTTGATATTTAGTGATAACATGAGAATTGGTCACGACTTTCTCTATATCGTCATCGGCGGAGCCAATTTTGGACGATGGACCAATTTGGATTTGGGTCGCTGTATGACCAGGCTGGTGACGGGAAAAGCAGTTGGAACCACTCTGGTTCGCATTCCCGAGGCTGGCCGAATGCCGCCACCAGTTGATTGGCCGCCTTTACCGTTGAGTAAGGAAAATCACGATTGGATGAGAGAGCGGTTGCAGGCTCCGGGAGAGGGGACAGCCGGCCATTTGAAACGTAGTGTCCCCAAAGGCTACCGACTTTTTGCCAAAACCGGAACCTTCCTAATCAATATCCCAACGGCACGCAGCGGAAACTACAACATGATCACCTTTTATCTCGAACCGGAACTCAATAGTGCTGGTGAACCCAATCTGGAGGGAAAAGGAGGATTATGTGCCGTGGTATCGGTCAATTCATCAACTTCAGGATTTAGCGCTGGCCTGTGGAAACGAGTCATCGACCGGGGGCTTGTCTCGACCATGGTGAAATACATGGAAGGGAAATAAATATTTAGAAATGAGATCAATCAAGGAAAGATTAAATGACTGGCTTTTCGGCCCCGATGAAAAGATCAGGGGGACGATCAAAAAGGACGATAGTTTTGACGAGGCTTCGCGCATGTTAATGGAAACCTTCCGTTCCTGGAACGTAGGAGAAGTGCTCGATGAATACGGCCATCCCGAAAACTATCATTTTCCACAACCATTTCTCCGGAAATTCGATAGTCCGCCGAATTCTGACGAAATGTTGTCAGATGTGCGAAGACAATACGCTCAAGCCGTGGCGGCACATCTCGTAACGTTGGCAAAAACCAATCAGATACTCCGGACCCTATTAAGAGATGGGGCCGTGTTTGAAATTCTTGTTGCCCTCCAGCCCCAAACCCTGAAAGCCTTCCGCAAATGGTACGATGACTTTGACGCTAACTTTTGCCAGGAGTTTGGATTGGCAATTTCCAGCGCAATGGCAAAGGAAATGGTATCTAGAGCGGTCACAATCCTCAGCGAGGACGAAGATGAATATGTCATCGAAAAACTGAGCAGGACGGTTGATGATGATATCGCCAAGCGACTCTTCGTTCAGTGCCAGGTTCTCAAAGACATTGGTGGAGGGCTTTGCGAAGATGAGTTCTATTTTCTGTCAAAAGTTCGGCAGAGAGAACTGGGTCATTCGAGTAACTTTCTAATCAAGGATACCTCTGCAATGAATGGGGAGCACGAGGGCTATCTCTGGACCGAACAGCACACCCCCATCACCAGGATGAAGAACGATTCCGGAGATTTTTCCCGACAGATAGCAACGGTTTCGAGGATGTCTTTCCCGGAGAACTACCGATTCCACGTGGGAAATTATCCATCTGAGAAGCTCGTTCTGAGAATGATCGATGTCTATCCGTCGACAGCGGGAAAAGGACAGCGACTATATGTTTACTATCACGAGACCCTCCCTCAAAATTCCATCTCGCCTAAAAAGCTGATGAACTATATTTCTGAAGCGACCGATGGAAAGATCAAATGCCAATTCTTTCAGGAAGATGCCAACGATATCCTGCAATGGCGCAGTACCCAGGGAAGAGGGCAAAAAGGACAGGTCGAATTGGTTGCCTTTCGTAGGCCGCGAGAAAAAGACTGGATGGTTCTCGACACTCCGGTTCGAGATCGACTAAATGTGGCCAGCGTGAATTTCTTCCCTCAGTTTCAACAGGAAGATGGGGCCGGCACCTCCGGTGTAGTTCTTGCCAATCCCCTGGCTCAGATTGGACTGGCGATCAGCACAAATCCCGCGATGCGAGATATGTGGATCAATCTTTCTCCGGCCGAGCTACCTGGAACTCGAACCGGTCTTTTTCATATCATTTTCTCGCCATCAAGAGATCAGGCTGAACAATTTATGTATCATCTTTTCCGGGGAACACTTGCAGACGGAGTCAAATTTCATTTGGCCCCGTTCTCTTCAGCCTCCGATGTGCATGGGAAAAAAACGGAACAAATTCTGGACACGACGATGGATGAGGCTTTCGTCGTTGAACCAACTTCGCATGCGGAGGCCTTTGAGCAAAATGGAGGAAGTGGTTATTCCAGTTCAAATGTGGAGATCCGTGACATGAACTATTTCCTCGTCATTGGGAGCGAGGAAACAGGACACTTTGGATTCTCGATCCAGGCGGGTTCAAGGGCGAGATATGGATATTCACCGAAAAGTGTCGCCACCCATGGCGATACTTCTCAGTCTCACACCATGATTAATTCATTTTGCCGAACGCTGGGCATCCAGGAACTAAAGAATGCACCCGTTCAGGTGCGCCAGGGAGATCTCTTGATTGGATCCGATAAGAAAGACGACTCGAGAGTCTACGTGAGGGTCTATTACGGTGACGATTTATCAGAGCGAAAAGAATCGCTCCGCAGAGTTTGGAATGTGATCTCAAATCCAGCGAACCGGCTTTTGCCAGACACCACCAAACGGCATTTGCTCAGTGGTAGCTACAAACCGTTACGGGCAATCGAAGAGGCGAAAAGTGCCTGCTGGGTATTGACCTCACGGGAACATCAGACCCTGCAGTCAATCCTCGAACGGAAGGGGCCGGAACTGAGTATTGATGAAACCAATCGGCTAATCGAGTCAATCACCAGCTTTTACAGTCGAGCCTTGCGCGCGGGCCTGTCGTTTGCGGATTGCTCGGTTGATGACATTCTCGTCAGCGATGATTATAGCACCATGTGGTTGGCCGACTACGGCTCATATCAATTTCTGGAAGAATGGCAACCTTCGGAAAATCCCGGAAAAGATGACTACCGGGACCCTGGTTTGATGTATTACTTGAAACAGGGGAAAACAGAGTTTTCCATCGAGGAAAAGTATCAACTACATGCTTACAACCTCGGTCTTTTGCGATTCCGGATTTGGGGGCGGGGAGTGGTTCCAAAGTGGCCAAGCCGTGCCCACGAGTTCTATCAGTCCCCGGACCGATACTACCTGTTCGTCTGTGATCAGACCCAGGCGCTTTACAATCTGATTGGAGAATGGACCGAAAATGCCATCTACCGGTCAAACGTAAAACAACGCCTGGATGAGGCGTTTCTCTTTAATTTCTCTGATCGTCCTTATGCTTTTGTCGCTGTAACGAGTTAACTTCATGATTGATTTAATCACTAAAGAGAACAGCTTCTACGCTATATATAATGAACCTTTTGGGGATATCCTGAAGGCCTTTTTTATCAAATCGCCCAGTCCGGCGCTGATCGGAATCGTTGCTGATGCCCCGGCCCCGGTCGACAAGGAGGTGATTCAGATTGCGAAAAACGTCGTTCAATTTGCTGCTCAACGAATTGAAATATCGGGCGTCAAAGACGATCCGAAGCAAATCGTGGCTGGCATCCTTAACGAAATTGATCGGCAACTGAAGTTGAAACGACTCACCAACGGAATTCTGTGCTGTTCTGTGATCGTAATTTACGCCGAATTTCTTTACATCGGTGGAGTTGGTGATTGCACCATTGCTTTTTCCAATGAAAGAGGTGCTCTGAGATTTTGCCACGACAGCCCGGAGGAGCCCCGTCCGCAAGGAGTGGAAAACTTCAGTATCGCACCTGCTGAACTGATGGGCCTTAAATATGATGCGCGTCTTGGTGACTTACCCAAACCTTATAGTCTGGATAGCGTGTACCAGTTTGAAGCCGATCCTTCCCTAAATATTTACATGTTTTCTGATGGATTAACCAAACATATACCAGACTTCTTTCTGGATTTGGTTGATCGAAAACCGGAAGATGTTTTTGCGCGTGTTAATTTGGAAATTCCCAAAGATACAGAATCACTCCTTGATGATATTTGCTTTACCGTAATCCGAATGCCTCCTGAATTGGCGCCGAAAAAGATCAATTACCCGCCAAAAAGCAACTCTTTAGCCAAGCCTGCCGACCGCAACAGCAAAGAGCCACCCAAGGGCAAAAGTAAACCCGAACCCAAGCATCCCAAGCCTCCTCGAGAAAAGGATGATTCGTCCGGGCCGGGTTTCTGGATCCTTTACCTTATGCTTCTATTCATCATGTTATTAGTCGTGTCGTTCGGCTTTTGGGGCGTTTATGAATGGATAACCTTCAAAAAGGAATTTTTTGAGATCAAAAACCGTTTATAGGCCATGCTAGATATTAAAAATATACCAAAATGGACCAAAATTGCATGGGGTTCCTACTTGTTGGTGGGACTTTCATCAATCTTTTTTCTCAGTGGATTGATAGTCGGCGGAGATCCGATTTTAAGTGCGTCCTTTTTCAGCTTTTGGGCTCTCTTGCATACTACGGCCGCTGGAGTTATTGGGATTTTGGCGATTGATGAGATAGGGAGGCCACAGTCGAGTAACCTGGTCAAGCTTACTGGCTATCTCTATACCTTAACGGGTTTGATTATTGCGATCGAAAACATTGAAAGCAGCAAGGAATCGATTTTTTCAGGGGCCGGTGGTGCATTGGTGAGCAGCCTTGTGGGTTGGTTTTTTGGTGGCTTAATCGAACGCGACGATACCCCACTTGTTTCTGGCGAGAACATTTCTCTGGCCCTGGATCCGAAATTAACCGCGCAACTGAATTCAGAATTAAGAGCTACTGCCGAAGTTCTCGGAACGTCTCGCGCCAGCCTCATTGAAGCTGAAAAGGAGTTGGCCCAACATCGCGCTTTGCTCGAACAGACCACTCAACTTATGGAGGAAGTGAAAAAATTTATCAGCGAAGATCCCACTCGAAGGCAAATTGAGGAGTCTCACCGAGATGAGGTGCTTCAGGAGCTATTGAAAATCAACGGACGACTTTCTTAAGGATGAGATCGCGAGGCATCAAACCCGAGAACGAAATTTTCCTGATTTTGCTGATCGTATTCATTTTAGTATTTGCTTTAAAAAAGCCGAGATATGTGGATGCGACCATTTCGATCAACATCAAAGAAAGTTTCGGTTCCAAGACTGCGAGAATTTCTGAAGGGCTACAGGATGAATTACTTGAGATCGCCCGGACGATCGATCAAAAATCTCGCCAACACGGTTTTGACGGTCTCGAAATAATAGGACACGCTGATACCGCTCCGGTTTCAAACCGATCAAGGCGGCCCAATCTCGACTCGGCTCTGGCAGCCTATTTGAGGGGGCAGACCGATTACCTGGGTGCAAGTTCCAGTAACCGTGACATCGCTGCATCGATCCTGTCGGATGATAGTGGGTCGAATTCTGAACTGGCGATGATTCGGGCTGTTGTAGTCACCCAGTTTTTTCAGGAACTGAGAGAGAATGGAAAACTCTTCAAGAGAATTAACTACTTTGTCCCGATGTCTGCCGGATCCTTGGTCCGAACTGACTACAGTCTCGATACCAATCCAACCGGTAAAGATGATTCCAAACGCCGCCGGATTGAGTTTCAACTATTCTCCACCAAAGACCGATCTCGTGACGACTTGAAAGCGGATGATCAATGAATTGGCTACTCAATCGGGTTCGATTAAAACGCGAACAACTCCATCACCGGAAGTTGAGGCAACTTCAAAAGATGCAGTGGGATCGAATCCACGCGATCGAAAGCAAATACAAGGATTTGAACTTCTTTGCCTTCCCGGAATCCACCGGCGATTCATTGGAGGTCGGCTTCGTGCCGGAAGCGAGGGAAAAGTACCTTCTCTACCTATTGCAACGGGTTGGAATCCAATTTATTCCTGATGAAGCTCTAGTTCTCGCTCGAAAATTTGGACCAGCTCTTGCTGCAGACCGAGTCTGCCGATGGTTGGGGCTCGACTACCACAAGATCGCGGCTGTGGCCCCTCGGGTAGCTTCGGAAACCGTCCGTGCGACTATGTATTTCAAAGAGATGAAAGAGTCGTGCGCGGTTACAGGGATCAATCCGGCCGCCTTGCTTCCCCATATCCATTTCGGCTCTCACGATACCAGAGACATCTTGTTTGAGAACTTCCGCCTCGCTGCTAGAACAATTGATTTATACGATGGATTTAACAGCGAAACCAAGGAACAGATTGGGTGGATTCAGAACCGAACCATTTTCATCGACGGATGGAAAGACATTACCACTGAATGTCTAACGCAATATTACAATCAGGGGATGCTTCTGTCCGAATACAGGAAAATTGTCAGTGCTGGTGCCAGATTACTGAGCGAAAACAGTGAAGATATTCTACTAAGGGTAAAAGTATGGCTTAACGACGAAGCGGCGTCCAGGTGGCAAACAAATTTTCCGGACTTTGAAGATATCAAAGTTCAGGTGCATCTCTCAAATATCGTGCGTGAATTCGACTACAAATCGTCGAGAGAATGGAATCAAATTTTAAAGAAAATCGTGGAAGCGAATTTTGATTTTAATGTCGTAACCAAGTGAGAGAAACTTACCGTCCAAGTTTAAAAATACGAATGCTCCGATCAATCAAAAACTGCTGATCGCCTGAAAGCAATATCCCTTCAAATACGAGGTCTCGGGAACCGTCGCGATGATGGGGTGATCGGCCCGTTGCAAATATCTCTCGACCAGCCGGAGGTTGCGTTTGGCATCCACCGAGGCCTCGCAGATCATGGTGTAAAACATGATATCAGTGACATGATGGCTGCAACAAAAGGTGGCAAGAAGACCATCTTTATTGAGGCACTTCAAAGCCCGGAGGTGAATTTCTTTGTATCCCCGCATGGCCTCATTGAGCTTTTGCCGGTTCCGGGTAAAAGAGGGTGGATCGAGAATGATGAGGTCATATTTTTCCTCAGTGGTCTCCGCCTTTTTCAGGTAATCAAAGACATTGGCAGTGACCCAGTCAATCGAGACCCGGTTGAGGGCTGCGTTTTTCCGGGCAGATTCGATGGCAGATTCACTGATGTCCAGGGCCCGAACTGATTTTGCCCCAGCCCGGGCGCAGTGCAGCGCAAAGCCCCCCTGATTGGTGCAACAATCGAGTACCGTGCGGTCGGCTGCGAGGCAGGCCACGGTGGCGTAGTTGTCGAGTTGATCCAGGTAAACCCCGGTTTTTTGGCCATCCACCAGATTGATTTCCTGGACGATGCCTGCGCCGATTTCAATCGCAAACGAGCCCGGATTGTTCCCGTGCAAAATCCCCACCGATGGTTCGAGTCCCTCGGCCTTGCGGACTGGAGAATCGTTTCTTTCGATGATCGAGGCGGGTTTCAAAACCGATTTTAAAGCCTCCACAATCAGATCTTTTCGTTGATCCATGCCCAGGGCGAGGGTTTGAAGAACGAGGTGGTCTCCATATCGATCCACAACCACGCCGGGAACGCCGTCCGCCTCACTCCAAAGCAGGCGATAAACAGGATCACCAAAACCAAGGCTTTCGCGGTGTTTGAGGGCGCGCTCAATTCGGCGGACGAAAAAATCCACAGTCAACTCCTCCTTGCGTCGGGAAAAGCGACGCGCCACGATCTGCGATGCAGGATTGTAGATGGCGGTGCCGAGGGGCCGATCTTTAAAATCCTTCAGGGAAATGACGGCTCCCGGGGCAGGCTCCCCAAACACTTTTTGAATCTCACTGGCATAGACCCAGTCATGCCCGTGATAAATCCGTGAGCGTGGTTTAACGACAATTCCTGACATAGTATTTTAAGAGATTTTTGTAAACAAAACAGGCCCCTTCGAGAGGAGCCTGCCAAAAAAAATTGTTTCGGGATCTTGACTAAAGACCAAAAACCCGAGCCAGTTGCTTATCGCTTCGAGAACTGGAAGCGCTTGCGGGCGCCAGGTTGACCAGCTTTTTTGCGCTCCTTTTTGCGGGCATCCCGGGTTAGGAGTTTGGCATCGCGAAGATCAGGCTTCAACTCCGCGTTAATCGCCAGCAGTGCACGAGAAATTCCGAGTTGAATGGCACCAATCTGTCCATTCACACCACCACCCTTGGCATTGATGGCGACATCGTATTGATTCACCACCTTGGCGACATGGAAAGGCTGGAGAACTTGATTCTGAAGAGAAAGATTCCCAAAATATTCCTCAAAAGGACGCTGATTAATAACAATAGTACCAGTGCCGGGAGTTAGTGTTACCCTGGCGCTGGAAGTCTTGCGTCGACCGGTTGCCGAGATTTTTTCGACTTTTTCGCTCATACTTTAATATAAAAATGCTATTTCACCTCGTAAACTTCCGGTGCTTGGGCCTGATGCTGGTGCTCTGATCCGGCGTAAACCTTTAATTTTTTCATGATGGCACGTCCCAGAACGTTTTTCGGAACCATCCCATGAACGGCTCTCTGAATCAGAAGCTCAGGATGACGTTGACGGATTCTGCGAACGTTTTCACGCTTTTTGCCACCGACATAACCGGAGTAGCTTGTATAAATTTTACCGTCTTCCTTCTTGCCGGTAACCACCACTTTTTCGGCATTGATGACGACGACATGATCCCCACAATCCACATGCGGCGTGAAAATGGGCTTCATTTTACCGCGCAACAGTCTCGCTGCAGCCACGGCGACGTCTCCGAGGACTTTGCCTTCTGCGTCGATGACGTACCATTTGCGTTCGATTTCTTCTGCTTTAGCCGAAAAGGTTTTCATTTGAAAAATTTCTCAAAAAACTCTCTGTCGATATTGATTTAGATCCCGGTTCAAACCATTTTGAACGAAAAAAATCACGCCGACTGAGAGAGCGGACGGGACTTTACAAGGAATCCCCTCCATGTCAAGCATGTGGTTTTCTAAAATTTTCTAAAATTTTCTAACGAACTTCGCAAAATGGCGTCTTAATATTAAGAACCGAACACCGCAGGTTTATGGCTTGGTGTAAATTATCTGTCATTACCGCAGGCACCGCCCTGCTCGTGATGGCGTCAAGAGACATTGACGCCAGTCCGGGTGTTGGTGAGACGGAAAGGAAGCCCCAGACAAGCCGGGGCGTCGCCCTGCCCGTGTGGGAGACCGGTGAGATGGGTGGTGACTTTGATGTTCGAATCTGGCCGGAGGATATGGTCCTGTGGCTGGAGAGGGAAAATCTCCGCCGCATCATCAAAGACCCCAAGATCCCCAAAGAAGAGCGCGAGCAATTGAAGCAACTGCTCGCCCGCCAGCTCGCTTGGAGCAGGCGCTGGGTGGATGAATAGTTTTCAGCCGGGTCTGGGATTTGCTAAAGCCGTATTGGAAAAGTGGAATCACCGTGGTGCTGCTGACGAGGTGAAGAAATGACGATGGACGAGTTGATCGCCTTTCTGGCCTATCTGGCGATGTTTTACGCGCCGCTCGGTGCCCTTTCTCACTTCACTACCTGGCTGACGAGTTTTCTTTCCGGCAGCAAACGGACCGTCAGCGAGCCCCGCAATCCCACCCCTTGGAGTGATCAAAAGGGAGAAATCGAGTTTGATCACGTGACCTTTGGTTATCACAGCCACCAGCCGATTTTAAAAGACATCTCTTTTCGGGTTGCCCTTGGCTGATCAGGAACGGTTTTTGCACTATATCTACTGGTGATTGGGGGGCGATTCAACAGGGTACAGTCACCGATTCAACAGGGTATAATCGCAGAAATATCTCTCATACGCGCCATCGAACTATGCTTGCCAAATGTGTCCCAATCCGCTATTCAGTTGCATATGAACATGAATTCGCGACCACTGGCTTGCTTCCTTGTTCTCTTTATTTTTTTCATCCGGGCTGGAACTCCACCTACCAGTGCGGCGGACCCGGAAAAAAGCTTGCCCTCCAAGCTTTCGTCCGCAGAAACTTGGCCGCAAAACTGGCCACAGTATCGAGGGGCTCAAAGTGACGGTCTCGGCGGAGGGGCCACTCTCCCGGATACCTGGAGCGACACGGAAAATGTGGTTTGGAAGGTAAAAGTACCCGGCTGGGGCTGGTCTTCGCCCATCATCTGGGGCGAACAGGTTTTTGTCACCTCAGCCGTGAGCAAAACCGATCTGCCCACTCCCCACGTGGGCGGATACCCGGGTGGACACATTGGAAGCGAAGATCCCCACCGTTGGATGCTTTATTCCCTGGACTTCGAGACGGGAAAGATAAAATGGGAGTTTGAAGCCCACCAGGGCATTCCACCCCAGATGCGGCATCCACGCAATTCCTTTGCCTCCGAGACTCCGGTGACCGACGGGGAACGGGTCTATGCCTATTTTGCCAACATCGGACTGTTCGCCTGTGATCTGAACGGGAAAAAACTCTGGGAACGCCGCTGGCCCAGTTATCCGATGCGGGATGGGTGGAACACTGGCACTTCGCCCGTGCTTCACGGCAACCGCATTTTTATCCAGAACGACAACGATCAGGAATCCTTTCTGGAAGCGATTGACAAGATCAGCGGAGCCACCCTCTGGCGCGTCCCCCGGCAGGAAAAAAGTACCTGGTCAACCCCCTACGTCTGGGAAAATGACCAGCGGACCGAACTCATCACCATTGGCTCCAACAAGATCCGCTCGTATTCTCTGGAAGACGGCTCCATCTATTGGGAGTTGAGCGGCACCTCAGGTCTGGTCAGCCTCATGCCCGTCGCGAAAGAGGGGCTGCTCTATGCCGGGGCTGGTTATCATTATGGCCCCCTATACGCGATCCGCCCCGGAGCCAAAGGGGACATTTCCCTCGCATCCGAGCAGACCAGCAATGAGTTTATCGTCTGGTCCCAGAAGCGGGGATCAAGCATTCATCCCTGCTACCTCATCAGTGGGGAGAAACTTTTTGTCTGTTACGATTCCGGGCTTCTGGCCAGTTTTAATACCAAAACTGGTCAGGAATTAATTCCGAAACAACGGATGAACACTCAGGGAGGCCGTTTCTATGCTTCACCCTGGGCCTACCAGGGCAAAGTTTTTATGCTCAATGAAAACGGTGACACCTGGGTCATCTCGGACAGCTCCACCTACGAGTTGATCCGCAAGAATTCATTGGGCGATGTCGCCTGGGCCACCCCGGCGATCGCACGGGGCAGTTTGTTTATCAGAACTTATGCCTGGTTGTATCGTCTTCAAAAACAGTAGTCCATGAAAATCACCCAAATCATTCTCTTCGCAGCTCTAGGGATGATCACCCACCAAAGCCCGGCCCAGCAAGAGACACCGGAGCGCGATGCCAAACTGGCCCGCCGGGAACTCGTCCGCGGCGACACTGGAAAATGGAACGATGACGCGAAGCTGCAACATGCTCCCCCGCTACAACGCAAACCACAAAATCTGTCACTCGATAATTGGGCCGATCAGTTGCTGGCATCACCTGTCAAAACCACTTCAGACGACGACAATTGTCTCATTTTCCGGACCCGCCAGCTCGATGACAACGATCGGGTCTGGGTCGAAACCATCGAACAGCAGGGCAATGAATTCACCATTGTGATGAAAGAGGCGATCTGGCAGGGATATTACTGGAAAACTTTCACGGGCTATGAAGTACTCGCCGTAAATCTCGGCAAACTACCCATGGGGGAGTACCGGGTGAAGTGGATCATCAAGCCATTCGTGTTCAAACAATTTGATGGCACTGGAAAACCCACCGGTAACTGGCCCAAAGAGGAACAGCCCGCAGCGGGTGATCCCAAAGAACTTAGTCTTGGGTTTTTAGTTGATAGTTAATTATGAAAGGATCTTAATCTTATGAATAGACCTCAATCTCGTCGAGCTTTCTTTGCTGAAGTGGGCAAGGGAACTCTCCTTGCCACCGTTGGCCCCGCTTTGGCCGCTGAACTTGGCATCAATCTGGCCGCTGCTGAAGAAGCGGTTTCATCACTCAATTTCGGCGACATGGAGCCGCTCGTCTGTTTTATGCAGGAGACACCCGTGTCTAAACTCCAGGCCGCCCTGGCCGGAAAACTCAAGGAGGGCGTGCCGCTCAAACAACTCGTGGCCGCAGGTGTGCTCGCCAATGCCCGCACCTTTGGCGGGGAGGACTACATCGGTTTCCACACCCTCATGGCGCTGCATCCCGCCCTGAAAATGGCGGAGGCCCTGCCTGAGAAAGAGGCCGCGCTCCCGGTGTTCAAGGTTCTCTATCGCAACACCAACCGCATCCAGGAAAATGGGGGACGCAGCGATGAAACCTTGCAAGTGGTGACTCCCGAACTCGCTCCCGGAGGTACCGGATTTTCCGCTGAACAGCTTCACGAGGCGGTGAAACGCAAAGACACAATCGGTGCCGAGAAAATATTCGCAGCGATGATGCAAAACAATGCCGATGACGGCTTTAACGCACTTTTGGAATGCGTCGATGACAATCCCGAGGTGCATCGCACCGTACTGCCTTATCGCGCCTGGGATCTGCTTGATCTCGTGGGCCGTGAGCATGCCACCACCATGCTGCGGATGTCCCTGCGCTACTGTCTGGATGCGGAGCGTTACCGACGCCCCGAATGGGACGAGCATGGAAAAATCCTCACCAAACTGCTCGACGAGCACAAACTCCTCGGGCGCGACCCGGGCACCCGGGCGATGGAGGATGGAGTCATGGAAAAACTCAGCATGACCCTTTTCAGCGGCACCCCGGAAACTGCCGCTGGTGCGGTGGCGGCTGCGCTTGCAGAGGGCTTTGATCCCCAGGAAATCGGGGAAGCCATATCCCTGGCTGCGAATCAACTGGTACTCCGCGACCGCGGTCGCCCGCCGGAATGGGAGTCACCCGGCAAACCGCCCGGCAGCACCCATGGCGACTCGGTCGGCGTTCATGCCAGCGATTCGATCCATGCCTGGCGCAATCTTTCCCAGGTCAGCAAAGGTCGAAACGTCTTTGCCTGCCTCATCCTTGGTGCCTGGCAGGTCGCCAGAGATCGTGGCGGGAACAAAGGGCAAAATTTCCTGGAATGGGAGCCGCTTCCTGCGAAGCGACACATCAGTTCATCCACCGACCAGGTCAAATTGCTCGCGGAGCTTGATGATCGGGTTCGCCAAAACCTCCAGGGCCACGCCGCCGGGGTGGCGCAGCGCTGTGGTATGAGTGGAGTGCCGCCGGAGGCCGTGTTTCAGGTCTTGCTGCGATACGCCGTCAGTGAGGATGGAGCCCTCCATGCGGAGAAATACTTTCAGACCACCTGGGACGAATTTCACCGCACCCGCCCTGCTTTCCGCTGGCGACACCTCACCGCGCTCGCGCGAGTCACCGCCAGCGAATTCGGTCGCCCCGCGCCCGGACAGGCCGAGGCCAGAGCCTTGTTGGGCCTCGTCTGAACCCAAAATCAAGGAGCACCAACGGAAACGCGAGACACAATCACCTCACGCGTCTTGCGGTCGATGGAATAAAGCACACCCGGCTCACCCCGATCCCACGCAAAGGCCTGGCCGCGTGCGCTGATCGGAATTGCGGTCCGCCAGGTCCAGACATCGCCTGTTACGGGAAAATCGAGCACGTAAAGCTCCTGCGCATCGTGCCCGGTGATGAAGAGATGCCGCTCCGGGCCGAAGCTGCCGCCTGAACTGCTGTTCCTGCCAAACTTCGCGATCATCTCCGGTGGAAAGCCCAGTTCGCCGGTCTTTTTCCATTTTGCATCAAAACGCAGCACCCGGGTCCGCGCCGGATCCCCCGTCATCGCATATTGCGCGAAGCAGGCGAACCATTCGCCGTCGCGTCGATCCACCCAGGTCAGGGAACCACCTGCATCCGTGAGGTCGATGCTTTCGAGATGCTGCATGGTTTTTGGATCAAAGACTTCCACCGAACTTTTCATCACCATCTCCGGGTAATTCGAATGCGCACACCAGAGTTTGCCGTCGAGGATCAAGCCAGCGTTCAAGTGCTTGATGCTGCCCTCCTTCGTCTCCTTCCAGCCGCCCACATGCTCGCCGGTGTCTTTGCGGTATTTGGTGATGGCCGTGTTGGTGATTGCATAAAAGTGCTCCCCATCCACCGCGACACCTTGATGAGCTTCCTCTGCTGGGAAACGTTTGATCTCCTCGTGCTGCCACTCGCCCTTCCGACTGGCCAGCATCTTGTTGACCCGCTCCTGCTCTTTGCGCAACGCGCTGTCCGGGATCACCATTGGCGTCAGATTTTCGGAAACGAGTTTCTCCTCCTTCGGAATCTCCCGCCAGCGCAGGTTCCTGAACCACACGTCGGCTCCGTGATCTTGCAACGAGATTTTTCCTCCGCGCTTGGTCAGGTCGCCACCGCGAATCCGCAAAATCTCCAGATCCGCATGCCAGCGCGGATCAGCATAGTCGAAGTCGATCACCTTCTCGCCATTGAGCCAGTGCTGAATCACCGTGCCCTTGCCCACGACGCGCCCTTCGTTCCACTCGCCGTGTGGTTTCACCACGTCTTTTGTCGGTGCCATGCAGAAAAACAGCGATGCCGCCGCCTGCCTCGGATTTTCGCCATAAGGGCTGTTGGCGTTGTCCAGCAGTTGATACTCATACTGCCCGGGCCGGTAATACACGCCGCTGTTGCAGCCCTTCGCCACTTTCCACTCAAAGCGCAGCTCAAAGTCATCCGGCACCGTGGCTTTCTCATACACCAGCGAGCCGCCCTTCTTCACCCGGGCGATCACCCCATTCACCACCGCCCAATTCCCGTCATGCTTCCAGCCATCGAGCGTTTTGCCATCGAAAAGGGGAGTAAAACCCGGTTCGAGAGCCCATGAGGTGGTGGTGAAGAGGAAAAGAAGTAGAGCTTTCATGAGTGATTGAGTGAACGGTTTGACAGGTGTCAAGGATAGTAACATTGGCGTCAAGGACGGCAGTATGGCTCCATCAAATGGCAATATGGCTCCGACAAATGGCAATATGGCTCTAGCAAATGGCAATATGGCTCTGACAAATGGCAATATGGCTCTGACAAATGGCAATATGGCTCTGACAAATGGCAATATGGCTCTGACAAATGGCAATATGGCTCTGACAAATGGCAATATGGCTCTGACAAATGGCAATAT
>JBGSJM010000060.1:0-3458 GCA_041742015.1 Verrucomicrobiales bacterium
TGGGACATTCCCTGATTTTGTGGACAAGTTTCCCTCGATCGAAAAGGAATCCATCCGCCCCAACTCAATCGCCCGGGAGATGTTTGAAAATTATCAGTCGTTCGAAGACTATATCAAGACCTACCACCTGGAAAGAAGCGAAGGCGTATTGCTCCGGCACCTCTCCGATGTGTATAAAGTGATCGCCCACACCGTGCCTGATACGGTAAAAACCGAGGAAGTCTGGGAAGCGGAAGAATTTTTCGGCTCGGCCCTGCGCCGGGTCGACTCCAGCCTGCTCGACGAGTGGGAAAAACTGAGGAACCCCGATTTTGTGCCCTGTGAAAGCGTGCCCCCCAGTGAACCACAAACAGCGCCCATAACTCGAAACCAGAAACAATTCGAACGCATCGTCCGCCGCTCGGTCATGGAAATCGTCACAGGTTTCGCCCGCGAGAACTTCGAAGCCATCCGCGAATCGATCCGCAACCGGGAAGTCTGGACGGATCAGGTTTTGGGCGCAAAACTGGATGACTACCTTGCCGGACACGAATACATTCGCCTCGATCCCGAGGCGCGGGCAAAACACCACCTGCGAATGGATCAATCCGATTCTGCCTTTTGGGTCGCAACCCAGACGCTGATTGATCCCGGCGAAGCCAACGACTGGTTTATCGAAGTAAAAATCGATCTTCCGGAATCCGCGATAAAAGGCGAAGTGGTGATGGATCTTATCGCGATCAGTTTTTATTAACGGACAAAAAAATGGTTTGAGTCCCCTTCGACTCTCTCTAAGGTTGAGCCTTTGCCACCATGCTAAAACAAATCATCAGTATCCATGGCCGGGCTGAAACCGGAGTCAGCCGCCCTTTCCTCTGCGAAGATGCCGTGGGTCAGTCCTATTTTGTGAAGCGCTCCAATGTAACTTGGGACCAGTTGGTTTTGGAATATGTCATCGGTAACCTAGCGATTGAAAACGGCCTCCCCACTGCCACCTTTGAGTTGTTGGAGATACCAAAACTGCTCGCCAAGCAGGCGCTGGCCAAAGACCGGCGAGACTTTGAGCCGGGGATTGCTTTTGGCTCCAAGCGAATTCCTTTCGGCGAAGATCTCGGGGAATCCCTCATCCGCCACGTCCCGGAGGAGATCAAAATCTCGGTCATCTGCTTCGACTGGTGGTCCAGCAATTCTGATCGCAGGTTAACCAAAATCGGCGGCGCCCCAAACATCATCTGGGATCCGATCATGCAAAGTATCATGCTAATCGACCATGACCGGGCCATCGACCCCTCATTTGACCCAGATGAATTTTTAAAGGAACATGTTTTTCGTGATGTGCGCCCTTTTATCGGAAAGGCAACCTACACAAAACTCCGCAAACAATACGAAACATCCTTGAAGAGCCTGCCAAAAATCTGGAAAACCCTCCCAAAAGAGTGGCTGGCAGATGAATCTGGGGGCCCACGAGCCGAGCTGACTCCGTCAGCCTTGAAAACGGCCCTTTTAAAACCAAAACACGCCATCAACGGCATCCTCCCGCACTAAAAGAGCAATGGAACTGGTCTTGCATTTTGCCATCGTTGGATTCCGCCCCTTTGAGGAGATTGGCGAGTTTATAAATGTCGGCGTCATCGCAGTGGAAAGCCGCAGCCGTTACCTGGGTTTTCGGTTACTCCCGGCCCAGCGCACCAAACGGATTCGCACCTGTTTCCCGGAGATTGATATAGCCATCTACAAAAACGCACTGCGGCGCTTGGAAAATGAACTTTCAGCCCTCGTGATCGAAACCAACCTGTGGACGGATGATACTGGAACCGGAAAAGTTCACCCATCCCAGACCGATCTTTTTATCCAGGAAGGCAACGCCGAACTCTTCCAGCATCTTTCCCGGGCTCGTTGCTCACCCTTTTTCCATCCCATCAAGGGCACCCGTTTGACTGACGACATGGACACAGCGGTGGACGATCTTTTCGCCCGCTACGTTGAACACCAGAACCTGACGCCGATTGATTACGAAGAAAAAAGACTGGTCCGCGCCCTCCGGATGATCCTCCGAAAGGCCAAACTGGAGCGATATTATCGCGAATGCCCCAAGGTCGGGACCGATAATTACCACGTTGGCATCCCCCTCGCCTACGTACCGGAAGGCATGAACACCCCGGTCAAAGCAATCAAACCCCTGAACCTAACCCAATCAACCCCGACCAGAATCTACACCCATGGCGATGAATGGATTGCAAAGATCAATCGGCTGACATCCCTGGGCATGTTGCCAGCGTCTTTTCTCTTCGCGGTCAGCATGGCAGATTCAGGCGCGGAAAAACAAGCTGCCGAGGACATTTGCGAAGCAATCATCAAAGCCGGGGCCGAGGTCGCTGATATTCGCGATGTCCCCAAAATCATTGAATTTGCGAAAGTAAACGAACCAGAGTACCTGAAACTCATCAAGGATTGAAGTTGGGAAAAAAATGTCCGAAAAACCAACCACAGCTCAATTACCACTCTCGTTAAAAGCCAGGGCCATTGGCATTTGTGCTTCGCTCCTGATTCGCTCAGTCTGCCTGACGCTGCGCTGGGAACTGCACGACAAGGCTGGAATTGCCTCCACCCCGCCGTCGACCCAGATGATCTGGACCATTTGGCACAATCGAATCTTTGCACTTCCGCTGGTTTATCGAAAGTATGTCAGCTCCCGCCGTGGGGCAGTTCTCACCAGCCCCAGTAACGATGGCTCCATCATCGCCTCCACCGTGAAGTGTTTTGGGGTCGACGCCGTTCGCGGCTCCTCATCACGCGGCGGTTTAAAGGCCCTTCTCGCTTTGAAGAGCTGGCTTTCCAATGGTTTCGATATCCTCATAACCCCTGACGGCCCGCGGGGCCCCCGTTACCAACTGGCACCCGGGTTAATCATGCTCGCCCAAAAGACTGGAGCCTCGATTCTTCTCATCCGGGTGGAATATGAATCTTTTTGGCGACTAAAAAGCTGGGATCAGTTTCAAATCCCAAAGCCTTTTTCGAAAGTCACCGTCACCTTCGAGCCGCTGGAAAAAGTGGCTGATGATCTGGACGAAACAGATTTTGAAATTGCCCGCGCCCGGGTCGAAAAAATCATGAATCCCAACGGGGAGACTGAATAAACAGGGTATGATCGCCGATCCAACAGCGTATGATTAGCGATTCAACAGCCCGACTAACGCTGGCGCGTGAATTCTTCCAAATAACAGATTTTGAAGGGTTTTTTAGCATTTTTTCGTAAATTCATAGGTTAATGAACATCAATCATTTAACTCTGCCGTTATTTGGGAGTGTATGATCAATTGATGAGCCCCGAACCGGTATCATACGAAACAAAAATAACTTTTGAATAATTTTTTGTTTTAGCTATCTTTTTTGGATGGCTCGAAAACCACTTCAGTTGTGCCGCCCGGACGTGGCGGAGATGATCGACGAATTGCACCGCAAGGAGCCGCCGGGATGGC
>JBGSJM010000061.1:0-18991 GCA_041742015.1 Verrucomicrobiales bacterium
CTACCGATGGTCATGCTCGTATTTGTGGCTATAATTGTCGGCGTGGTAGCTTATTCGGTGATCACCACCATTTTTGGCTCCATGAAAGGGATTGGCGGGCGAAAATAACTTATAAAACGAAAAGCAAGAACATGAAAACACCTAATCTAAGACGAAATAAACGACGCATAACAGGTTTTACTTTGGTGGAATTGGTCGTGGTGATGACCATTATCGTCGTTTTGGCCGGGTCCGGAATTTATCTGGTCACAGGGATTATAGATGATGCCAGAGTACAAACTGCGGATAATAATTTGAATGCTCTGGACGTGGCCCTAAAAAGTTATGAGCGAAACAACAATGGTCGCCCCCCCTCGCAGGAACAGGGACTCGCCGCTCTGGTCGAAAGACCCACTAGTGGAACCGTCCCAAAACGCTGGAGAGCGTACCTAGAGGAACCGATGCTTGATCCCTGGGGCAATCAATACCAATACCGCTATCCCGCTCAGAAAAGTAAACGCAACTACGACATTTGGTCCCTCGGCGAAGACGGGGTAGAGAGTGAGGATGACATTGGCAACTGGTAAGCAGCGCATTGAAGGAACAGGATACGATACCAAATTGTACCCTGTACAGTCACTCATGGTACAGGGTACAGTCGGCCTTCGGCTACTTTGCAGCGCAAATGGGAGGGAGGGTAGTCATTTGGCCAAAGGGAACCGTCAGCGGGCGGGAGCTTTCACACTTGTGGAGTTGGTCATCGTCCTTTCGGTGCTGGTTCTGCTCGCTGCCACTGCAGCCCCCTCAATTGATGGAGTCATGAAAGAGCGCCTGGCCCGCGAGCCGGTTGCTTCACTGCTCTTGATGGCGCGGGAGGTTCGCAACCGCGCCCTTTCAGAGCAGTGCCCCTACCAAATCGTCTTCGACTCGGAGGGATTTCGGGCCGCGCGCTACTTTAATCCCTATGGTGGACGGGAGGAATTTGATAAACTTCAACAACTTATCAAGGAACAGCAAGCCCGCGTCGAGATTGCTGAAGCCTCCCAAAAAAGAGGCGCATCGCTGGAAGATACCCCGCCCGATCCGCGATTGGAGGCTGCCCGCGCGGGTTTAAACTATTCCAATGCCTACCAGTTGCCCGAGGGCATCAGCTATCAACTCCGTTCCTGGAATGACACTGAGTGGATGGATATGGAGGGCTCCACCTTCCGTCGCTGGGTTTTTCAACCCAGCGGCATGTGTGATCCCATGAAAATACAATTTCAATCCGACAACGCCTTCTTCGAGGTGGAGTTTCATCCACTAACAGCAGACTTAAAATCAGAAACTTCATGGGTGGAATGAACAAACCGATAAAACCTATTTACCGACCCAGAGGCTTCGCCCTTCTTGACGTCGCACTGGCGCTTACCATCTTTGCTTTTTCCATCACTTCACTGGTGGTGTTGCTTCAAAAAATCACTGATACCTCCGCCAGTTACGCCCGCGACCGACTGATACAGAATGGGATCGATTCCTACCTGACTGAGACCAAACGAAAACCAGTTAATGAAATGAATGGCGAATTTTTCGACGAAAGTTTGGGTGTTACCTATCAGACCCTGGTTGAGCCTCTCGACTTGGGTGATGCCGAAGGCAATCCTCTAAAGGATCTCTACAAACTCACTGTCACCGCCGCTTTCGAAGAGGATGGCGGCCCGCAGGAAGAAACCGCTGAGTTGATCGTCTATCAACCCGAGAAAAAATGACATCCCATCCCAATCAAAGATCCGTTAACGGCTTTACCTTGGTGGAGATCGTGATTTCAATGACGATTCTTGCTTTAATCTCGGGAACGGTGATGGCCATCCTAGTGCAGGCCGGTGACACTGCTGCTGATATTCGCGATATGGATCAAAAAGATGAAGAGATCTCTCGCTTTCTGGAGTTGCTGGAACGCACCATCGAAACGCTGCCAATCGACGCCTCCATTGAAATGATCCCTGCGGCAGACAGCCTATCCGGCTTTCCTGAGATGAAAATTTCCAATGCGGTTGGTGCCTTTACGTTTGGTGAAGATATCGGGTCCGCCGGGGAACTTACCATCGGGCTACAACCCCAAAACGACAACGAGGCGAATGACCAGATTTTTGAACTGGCCATCAGCCGGGACAGTTTCGCCCCGGAAGACACCGATGGAGACGGCATGGTAATAGGTGCCGGAGGGGAGGATTTTTTAACTCCCGATGAACAAGGCAGATACTGGCTCCCTTTGGTCAGTAACATCACCTCAGCCACCTGGCGCTACTGGGACGAAGACGCCCGCGAATGGCTTACCGAATGGGAACAAGACACTCTGCCTCCCATTATGGAATTCGTGATTGAAGACAGCCATCGCCCGGGGCCGGTCCGCGCCGTCTTTGAGATCCCAAAACACCTGGTCACCGGTTCAGGGACGGAACCCGCAACGACTCCCACCACCACACCAACCCAAACCACAAGCGTCACCCCAAACCAACCCGCAGGTGCAGGTGCAAACCCATCCCAAACCTCCGGTGCCTCCTCTGTTTCGCGCCCGCCTCGGAATCGGCGTCCCGGTGGCAGGGATACCCCAAGGGATCCTGCCAATCCCAACTCGAGACCTGATCGTCCTCCAGACAATCCAACACCACCATGAAACGAGGCCCATCCCATCATAAGAATCAGAGCGGCATGGCTCTTCTAATGGTCATCACGGTGGTTACCTTGTTGGTCGGCATCGTTATTGGGTTGCGGGTTTCCTCTGAAGCTACCTGGGATGAAAACTCCCTGAGTCGTATCAAATTTCAGGCCCACCTCCTTGCGGAATCCGGTGCCAACATCGCCCTGCATCCAGATATCAAACCAGGTGATCCCGCACTTCAGAAAGACTTTGAAGATGGCCG
This sequence comes from Verrucomicrobiales bacterium, assembly GCA_041742015.1. GTDB lineage: Bacteria > Verrucomicrobiota > Verrucomicrobiia > Verrucomicrobiales > DEV007 > Arctic95D-9. The sequence goes on from JBGSJM010000061.1 coordinate 2,883, forward strand.
ATCTTACCAGGTAAAAGTCAAAACCGAAGGGGGACGGATTCTGGTCAATAACCTCACTGACAAAGCCACCGTGGCCGCCGTAACCGAGCTTTTCACTATATGGGGATTGGATGCTGGCAACGCCGCCATTGCGGCGGAATCCCTTGCCGACTGGATCGATACCAATTCTGAAGCTCGAACCAACGGCGCGGAACAGCCCTACTATGCCAGCTTCGAACACCCCCAGTTCCCTACCAACCAGCCCTTTTCCAACCTTGAATCCATGCTCCTGGTTCGAGGCATGGATGAAGTTGCCCGCATCCAGCCTCTCTGGCAGGATTTCTTCACCATCTATGGAGACGGTCTCATCGACCTGAATTTTGCACCAGCAGAAGTTATCGAAGCCTTTCTCAGTGTCCCCCGCGATTCCGCCCTCAACTTTATCTCAGCTCGAAAGGGAGCTGATGGGATTGCCGACACCATTGATGACGAACTCATCACTACCGATTCCAAAGCCCGACAACTGCTCGGCATAACCAGTGAACATTGGTCGGAGAAATCGGCTGCCATCACGCTGGCCGGGTCAATCCGCCGCATCGAAAGCATTGGCCAGGTTGGCGACTATCAAGTCAGGTTAATTCTACTCTCCGACACGACCCAGGGCGAAGGTGAACTTGCCTCACCGGTGGCCCGCTATTCCGAATAATTTCCTTCCGAATTGGTAAGTGATTCCCGGCGTTTCTGGTTGATTTTAAACAGGATTTCTGCGGTCGCCCTCGCATCACAAAGTGCACGATGGTGCGAGGTCAATTCAATCCCAAATTCCTGGCACAAATTGGCTAATCCATACGAGGTGAAACCTGGAAAATGGCGACGGGTCTCCACCACAGTGCAAAAGGTTGGTGCCCTGAGGTCTTGATTGATCCTTCGGTATTCCTCTTTGATAAAACCAAAGTCAAAAGTCACCCGGTGCCCCACAAAAACAGCTCCTCCCAGAAAAGCCCGGAACTCTTCGGCAATTTCCGAAAATCGCGGAGCAACTGCCAAAAGTTCATCGGTGATTCCAGTGAGTTGCACAATCATCCTTGGAATTTTTCCCCCTGGATTGATCAGACTGGACCATTGATCAATCACTTCACCATCCTGCACTTTTACAGCCCCGATCTCAATGACGCGATTGGATTCGGGATTCCCACCGGTCGTTTCAACATCCACCACCACGTAAATTTGCTGTGGGTCAAGGCTCCACTGAATTCGCGCTACTTCGACGTCATACCCTGCCCGGCGCAGCCTTTCGATCTGAGCCAGTTGATGCCTTTGGATCTGATCGCCCTCGGTCTTTATTTCGATAAATCGTATCCTCCCATCGTCACAAATGACCAAATCTGGAAAACCGCTCCGGTTGCCCCGGAAATCCTTTGCCATTTCCCTTAACACCGTTTCACTCGCTCCAGGCGGCGAACACTCTGCCATTCGAACCACCCATTCGAAAAGCTCCACTTCTGAAAATACCAGGCTATTGGGAATTTCCTCCATCCGAGCCAAAACCAACTCTACCCGGGCGGAGATCCAACCAGGAATTCTCAGTTGAATAAGCTGACTCTCCACAAAGCCATCGTTCTCACTATAGAACGTCCCCGCGCCTAGACTTTTTGGAAATCGATCAAAATCACTGTGGATCGATAATGGATTCTCGAACAACGCCTCCCAAAAAACTACCCCGAAGAGTTGGCTCCAAATCGCATTCTCGACATGGCGAACTTGGAGCCCTTCCCGCTCTAAAAAAGACACCGCAGCACTTTCAGGATATTCCCTTCCCGACTCATCAAGAACCAGCACTTTCGCGTGGCGAAGCAGTTCAGTCAATCTACCCACCTTTCGCTTTCCAAACTTCCGTTCGTAAAAATCCTCTGCAAATATCAACTCCTCATCGCAGGAGGGATCTTCGATCATTTGCCGGAGCTTGGCCGCCACCGCTTTTGATTTACCCGCCTGATGAAGAAGCCGAACCGCTCTTTCAGTAGCGGGGAACTGATCAGTTAGCAGGTAAACCGCCAGCGCCCTACACCCCAGACCATTGCGTTCCAGGGCTCTTCCTAAACGGTAAATCGAGCGATGGCGTTTCGAACTAATTTCATAATCATCCACCACCGGCCAATCCTGAATGCCAGCAGCCAGAGAAAGCAGCTTTGCAGGGTCCGCATGGTAAATTTCATTGCTGAGTTTTTGGTAAAAGTACGCGGCGAGTGCCACCTCGCGAACTTTGAACCTAGCTTGAAATTCCCGAATGCCCTGCCGGGTTTTCAAAATTCCCAAGTCCCGCAAAGCAAAATCCCCAAGACCATCCTTGAGCCTGCCGAAATACAAAAACAATAGATAATCAAGGGCTTGACCACGATCAATCACAATCGCCTGCGAGGCATCTTCCAGCGATGCAAGTGACCAAAAGTCTGAAAACTTTTGGAGAAAGCTTATCAATTCACTTTTGGCGGCAGAACCAAGTTTTGGTTTCCCTTCCACTCCATCATTTGGGAGGGCTTTGATCAAATCCACCAACTCTTTGCGGGAAATACAACCAAGGAATTCCGCGTGATCACCTTCCTGCGGATCACGAAGCATCCCGGTTTCTTTTAATCGAGTGATCGACTCACCCAGATTCGGAATTTCTTCGTATTTGATATGTTTCAGGCGGAAAACCCGACCCTTTCGGTTCGCCAGTCTCACAAAAAGACACTGATCCTCTTTGCCCAACCCCCGAAATCGTTCGATAAATTCAACATGGATTGTATCAAGCAGGAAACCACTATTCACCGTAACAAAATCGATCAACTCATTGAAGTGATCGAGATAGTAAAACTTCCTTAACTCTATCTGACGTCCCTTTGGCAAGTTTCACCATATCCGAACCAGGTGAAAAGTAGAACAAAAAAAGCCGGGATCTCAGAAAGATCCCGGCTCCAAGTTTTTTTGACAAAATTAATCAATGACCTTATGCAACTTCTGCAATGGTCCGCGAAACCCTGGAGACGATCTTATAGGGATCCCCTTGCGAGTTCGGGCGGCGATCTTCAAGATATCCCTTGTAATCATTCTTGATAAATGAATGAGGAATCCGGATGGATGCACCCCGGTCGGCCACTCCATAAGAGAATGTGTCGATCGAAGCAGTTTCATGAAGACCTGTCAGACGCAGGTGGTTGTCCGGTCCATAAGCCGCAATGTGCTCTTCACGGTTCTTTTGAAACTGAGCCATCAATTTCTCGAAATAGGCTTTACCACCAACGGTTCGCATGTATTCAGTCGAGAAGTTACAGTGCATCCCAGAACCGTTCCAGTCTCCCCGGATAGGCTTGCAATGGTATTCCACAGTGACGCCATACTTTTCACAAACTCGATTGAGAATGTAGCGAGCCACCCAAATCTCATCGCACGCAGTGGCGGCACCTTTGCCGAAAATTTGGAATTCCCACTGACCTTTGGCCACCTCAGCGTTAATCCCTTCGTGATTAATGCCGGCGTCAATACAAATGTCGAGGTGTTCTTCGACAATCTGCCGGGCGATATCACCCACGTTTTCATACCCTACACCTGTATAATAGGGCCCCTGTGGTTTTGGGTAACCGCCACCTTCAGGCCAACCGAGCGGTCTTCCTTCCTGCAGGAGGAAATACTCCTGCTCAAGGCCAATCCATAGTCCTGGATCATCCAGAATGGTAGCCCGGGTATTGGATGGATGCGGATCGCCATTTGGAAGCAACACTTCGCACATCACGAGAAACCCGTTGCGGCGGGTGGAATCAGGATACAACGCCACCGGCTTCAGAAGACAATCAGAGCTTCTTCCTTCGGCCTGTTTGGTCGAACTACCATCAAAACCCCATTCTGGCAGGTCCGCCAACTTCAGGGTCGCAGCATCTCCATCAAAAATTTTCGTTTTCCCACGTAGATTGGGAGTCGGCTCATATCCATCGAGCCAGAGGTATTCCAGTTTCAGTTTAGCCATCTTTTTAGTATTTAGTTTTAAATGAACAAAGCCCTCTTCCACAAAATCCTTTAATCGATAATGGAACGAAAGCTTTGGTGTTTAATTTTCCAAAGCATAATGAGCAATTACCATGCCACTTCGCAAACTAATTCTGGCAAAAAACGAAAGTATTACGAAAAATTCCTACTGGAACTGCGAAAAGTCGGCAAACTAGCGTCCTATGACCAGTTTCCCTTGAAACGAATTTTGGACATCGATGATTGGATTTCCCAGCCCAACACCGTCGCTGGGTTGTCCGAATCTCAGACGGTCATCCTCATCATTCCAGCCAAAGCCCGGAGAAATCGATTGCAGATTAAGAGTTCCATTTCCGCCCGCTAAAGTGATTTTTTTCCCAGTGGGCATTTGATCTGGCACAGCGAGTTTTACCTCGCAATCATCTGCCTCGATGATTAATGAATTTACCCGATTCCACGGAATCATGATCGTCAGATTTTGATCGACCTCCGTAAAGTAGCCACTCATCCTCTCCTTATAGACCACCATCGTCGATTTCCCCATGTCAATTTCCACATAGTGAACTCCGATTTTGGAAGTAGGAACCCCATGCCCCCAAGCCTCGCCCTTTGCACTGAAATCATCCCCTGGGTTAACTGACACCGAGCCCCGTTTCAGGATCAAATTCACCTCCAGTGGATTGGTTTTGGCATGTTCGGATAAGAGGATGTAATCCCTGATATTCCGATAAGGGGTCGCCAGCAGGAGCCCGATTAAAAGACCTGCTCCCGCCAGCGGGACCGCCCACTTCATCCATTGGGGCGTTTTTTGGGTCGATGGATCGCGAATCAGCCCACGGTGCAACCCCAGATCATAATAAAGCACGAGAGCAACAAAATACATGATCGCCCCGGCCCATATTACATCCGAGAAAAAGTGCCCACCCATACACATTCGAGCGATCCCCATAAAAAATCCCAAAACCAGGCCAAGGATCAAGAAAAACCACGCCCAATCCCGCCGGTATCTCCGAAAGAGAAAAAAGCCCCCCATAAAGAAGTATCCCATCGTGGCATGACCACACGGAAACGACTTTCCCGTGCTTGCTTTGTCCATCGTCAAAATAGGTTCAAAGGCAAACCGCCCCCCGAGGGTTTCTACCTCCCGTGGTCGGGGTCTCCCCCAGTACTCCTTGAGCACCAAATTGGATACCACTCCGGGGCCGATCATTCCAAGCAGGATGACGAACAAAAAACATTGTCTCCAAGCCTTCCATTCTTCTTTTATGAGCCCGCGTATAAATCCAAAAAGCGCTAAAATACAACAAATCGCAGCGGGGATGGTGCCAAACTCATAAAGAAACCACCACAACGACCGGTTTCCGAAATCCCAACTGTTGCCACCCGCGAGATAAATCGCCCTTTCAATCTCCAGATCAAAATCTCCCAGCCTTGAGATCACTGTTAATACCGCCAAAATCAACAACGGAAGAGCCACCCAGCGAAAAGGCCGAAAAACCGGCCCCCGGGGACCAGCTTCCACGGCAGCTTTGACCCCGCCCCAACTCGAAATAAACACTTTAAAATCCAATAACCCAACCAAAGCAGTAAAAAGCAGGAGGTCAACTCAAGCATTGTCTGGCATGGGCTGCTGGAATTGAACACAACGCTTGCCCAAAAACCAGCTTGTAACCTGTCAACTACAAGCTGGTACCCTGTCCATTACAAGCTTATAACCTGCCAACTACAAGCTTGTATTCTGCCACCTACAAGCTTGTACCCTACCACTTACAAGCTTGTACCCTGCGTACTACTAGCTTGTATCCTGCCACCTACAAGCTTGTATCCTGCCACCTACAAGCTTGTATCCTGCCACCTACAAGCTTGTATCCTGCGACCTACAAGCTTGTATCCTGCCACCTACAAGCTTGTTCCCTGCACACTACAAGCTTGTACCCTGCCCACTACAAGCTTGTACCCTGCCACCTACAAGCTTGTATCCTGCTCATTACAAGCTGGTCGAATTGAACTAGCGACGTGATCGCCGGTTCCCACCAGCGTCTTGTTCTCCGTTTGTGTTCAGCTTATTCGGCCTCGAATTCCAGTGAGCCTCTTCAAGCTTTCGATGCGGCAAAAAAACCCTGTTCAGAAAGCTGGGTTTGATATCATTGTAAATTGCATCCGACCTTAAAAGGAATAAGCCAGAATCACGGGCCATTCGCTTGGTGATGTCAATCCACTCTTCAGGTTCCGCGATTACCCGTGAACCTTGATGAACGCGGTTTTCAAGATGGATGACATGATGCCCCAATCGGGCGGCCACATAACATGTTGTGTAAAAGACCGCCAACGCAATGAGATGAAAAGCCACCCTCTTCATCTGGGCGAATGTAGAAGACCAGACGACGGCAAAGCCGTTCTCTGCGCTGCCGAGTTTGGTTTTTCATTTTCGTTAGCGCCTTCAGAATCTAAGGCTTCAAACCCCGAGTTGATGATCGCCTCGTACACGGTGGTCAAGTTTTCGGTGGAGCAGCCTCGAAAAGGTGACCCATTAGGCCAACACACATGACCGCGATAAGAGCGAAGGTCGCCGTTACTGTCTTTTGTCACGACCGTTCCCCCGCCGCGCTTCCAAATTCCGTGACTTCCCTGTGCAAGGCCAAACATCCATTCGCCATTTTCGCAATGGATAACCCAGACCCGTTCATTGGTGGCTACGGCAGAGTTCGGATCACTGAATTCTGAAAGCAGGATACGCCACCTGGATGCCAATTCTGGTGAGCCTCGATCTGATCCGCAAGAGCTAGCCATCCACAGTCCGAAGAATAGGATGAAGGGTGTCACAAGAACGGCAATCAGGAACCCCGCAATCTTTAGCAATCGTCGGGTGCTAGCGTTAATTTTCTTGTGGATTTTCGCGTTTTTATTCCCTTCACGAGTTCTTAGATCATGCCAAACCATCACCACCAAGACAACGACACCAATTATTGAACCAGCCGCAAGACCCTGCGTGAGCCCTAGACCCAATCCTACCGCTAATGGATCGAAATCTGAGTCACTTCCGTTTCGGAAGATGCTTCGGTAATAGTTGGGAAGAAATCGGCCCAAACAGAATCCGACAACACCCCCGAGGATTGTAAAAACGAGAGTCGTCGATACCACCAGAATAATTGCTTTTCGGATATTCATAGTTTTCTCGCACCGAACCAACGTATTGAGATCCAAAATTACAAGATAAATCCGAACTCCCTTATATCCTTCAAAAATGGGTGAGAAGTACGAATTTCCTATCATCAACTTCAAGCTTGTCTGGGTCGACGATTATACCCTGTTGAGTCGACGACCGTACCCTATTAAATCGTTGATCCAGATCTATTAGGACACTTTTGTCTCCACAGGCCCCTGGGCGGGTTCGAAGAGCCGGGAGAGGCCTTTTGAAACCAGGAAATCACTGACCTGCTCCCTGATTTCCTCCGGGTGGGGGCATTGCTTGGCGAGGGCGAGTTGCTCCCTGGCTTCCTCCCTGGAAACGGAACGGATCAACCATTTGATCCGGGGAATGCTGAAGGCAGACATGGAGAGATTTTCAATCCCCAGACCGAGCAGCAGCAAGGCGGCACAGGGATCTGCCGCCATCTCGCCACAGACACTTACCGGAACTCCAATGGCGCGGGACCGGATCAAGATTTCCTCAACGGCCTGCAAAACGGCGGGATGAATGTGATCAAACAAATTCGCCACCCGCGAATTGTTCCGATCCACCGCAAGCAGGTATTGAGTGAGGTCATTGGAACCGATCGAGACAAAGTCTATTTTTCCTGACAGGAAATGCAAAATCGCGATGGAGGCGGGCACTTCCGCCATGATGCCAACGCGAGGGCGGCAAACAGGGAATCCCTCCTCCGAAAGTTGTTCGAGGGCACTGTTTAGCAATTCAGAAAACGCCTCCATTTCGTGAACGGAACCAATCATCGGGAGGATGATGTTTAAATTGGGGTGACCTGCAGCGGCCCGCAGCATTGCCCGAATTTGAGTCATAAAGATCACCGAATTATCCAGGGTAAAGCGGACCCCGCGCCACCCCAGGGCCGGGTTTTCCTCCTGAAAAGGAAAGTATGGGAGGGGTTTGTCTCCGCCTACATCGAGAGTTCTCATGTAAACGGGCATCTTTGCATAAGCCTCTAGCACGGAACGGTACACCGCGACCTGTTCATCTTCTGAAGGAAATGATCCATGCACGATAAAAGGTATCTCGGTTCGATAAAGGCCGATCCCCTCGGCACCGTGAGTTAATCCTGGGGTGATGTCAGCGAGCAGGCCGGTATTGGCGAAGAGCTGGACCCGGTGTCCATCGGTGGTTTCAGCGGGGAACTCTTTTAATTTGGAAAGTTCCCTGGCAAGGGATGATTCATTAAAAATGAGGCGGCGAAATTCGTCGAGCACGGATTGGGCGGGGCGCAGAAAGATTTGTCCCTGGTAGCCATCCACGATCACCACCTCTCCCTGGGGGATTTCCCCGACATGCCCCACGCCCATAACTGCGGGAAGTCCCAATGCCTTTGCCACAACTGCGGTGTGGGATAACGAAGAGCCATCCCGGGAGACGATCCCAGCGAGTTGCTCGACGGGAAACTCGGCGATATCTGAAATACTGACCAATCCACCCACGAGCACCACTTTCTCCCCTTCTTTAATGGTAGGAGGGGTGATATTGCGGAGGCGGGCGTAAACCCGATTGCCGAGATTGCGAATGTCTTCGCCTCTGGCCTGGAAATATTCATCCTCCATCTCTTCAAATCGACTGGAATAATGACTCACTGCGATCCGAAGTGCGGTTGCCGCATTTTTTCCCGATTTGATGTGTGTTTCCGCTGTGCTGGTTAGGTCGGGCCCCTGGAGGAGCATCTCGTAAATCGTAAAAATGTCAGCCACATCGCTGGAAACACTTTCGGCGATCTTCTTCTGGCTTTCTGCAAATTCCTGGAGAGTGGCCTGGACGGCATCTCGAAACAGCCCGATTTCTCCTTCCACATCATTGGTGGGGGCGTCGGAAACCGTCATAAGATCCATCGTGTCGGATAATAGGAGCGCATTCCCTATTCCCACCCCCGGTGCCCCGGCGATGCCCCTCACCCGCCGCGTGAGACTTCCCGAGGTGGCTCCAGCCTGGGCACCGGCTTCCGTTTCGGTCTGGAACTCAGTGGGAGCAGTAGATCCGAGTTGAGCCGCCACCGTGACGAGGAAAGACTCTTCCTCCTCGGTAAATTTCCGACGTTCTTTTTGCTCGACCACGAGCACTCCCACCAATTCCCCTGCGTGGACAACTGGAGCGCCCAGAAACGCCTCATAAATTTCTTCACCCGAATCCGGGAAGTAGACAAAATGTGGATCTGCACTCGCACTTAGGACGTTGAGGGGATGTTTGGTTTCCGCAATCCTCCCAACCAACCCCCTTCCGATTGGCAATTGGATTTTTCCAACTGATGCTGGATTTAGACCCTCCGTTGCCACCAGAGTCAGAAGCCCTCTTTCGTTCACCAGATACAAACTGCAAACTGCAACTTCCATAGCACTCCTGACCTGCGACACAATTCCTTCGACCCGGGCTTTGGCATTTGGTGCCACTGCCGACTCTTGAAAAAGATGTTTTAGTGTGAGGATTAGTTTTTGCATCGGTTTGGATTATCCGTTATTCGGTATGGCTTGACTCATAAATGGTAACAAGGAAAATTCCAGAGGCATTATCCATGCCATCGTCTTCTTAAAGATGGTTAAATCTAAAAAACGGTGTTTGTTATAATCTGAAAATGAACAGGCAACAACGATTCATCAATTGTGAAAATTCTCATAGCCAGTGATAAATTTAAAGGCTCCATGAGCGCCCGTGACGCCTGCGATGCCATTGCCTGCGGAATCCAGGATGAATGCTGCGAAATAAGGACAATGCCCGTTGCAGACGGTGGGGACGGAATGGCCCGTATGTTAACCGATGTCTTGTCAGGTGAGTGGATTGATGTCACCGTTCGTGATCCATTGGGTGTTGAAATAAATGCAGGTTACGGGTTAATCGATCTGGGAGACACTGCCGTCATAGAGATGGCAGAAGCGTCTGGCCTGGCCCGGTTAAGCGGCAGAACCTATGATCCATGGCTCGCTTCGACTTACGGGACTGGGCAACTTTTCCGGAATGCGATGGAGCGAGGCGCAAAAAAGATCGTGCTCGGTATTGGAGGTAGTGCAACGAATGATGGCGGCACTGGAATGGCTGAAGCAGTCGGATATCAGTTCTTTGACAACCGGGGGAATCCGATCAGGAACCTTCCTGACCGGATTCTGGAGGCAGTTAGAATCTTGCCGCCTCGGGACCTGGCTAGTTTTCCAGAAGTTGTCGTGGCTTGTGATGTCGCCAATCCGCTCTTGGGCGCGGATGGGTGTACCCGAGTGTACGGGCCTCAAAAAGGAATCGAAAAGGAAGACTTCGAAAGTCACGAAGTGAGGCTGCGTCATCTGGTTGCCATGACCCATAGCCAAATGGTCGCCGACATGCCCGGATCTGGCGCTGCTGGCGGACTCGGATTTGGTGCCATGTTTTTTCTAAATGGCAGTCTTCAACCGGGTTTCGATTTGATTGCCAAAGTCCTAAAGATCGAACCAGCCGTGATCTGGGCTGATCTCATCATCACGGGCGAGGGTAAAATAGACACTCAATCCCTCCAGGGCAAAGCACCTTGTGGTGTTGCTGAGCTGGCGAAAATACATAAAAAGCCAATCGTCGCATTCTGTGGACTGTATGATTCTGATACTACGATGAACCGTCCATTTGACCGAATTTGGGAAATTGAACGAGGCAATTATTCCCTACAAGAAGCGATCAAGAATGGCCCCCGCCTTCTTAGGGAGACAGCCCGTTTGGCGAAGCCTGAAATTTTGGAGTTAGTTTCCAATCTAATATTTTAGACAGCGTTAAAATCCTCCTCCGCAAGTGCCTGCACCACCTCTTCATAGGCTGAAATCAGTGGAGCACGCTCTGCTTCTGGGATCTCGTATCCTTCGAGACATTTGATGAAAACATCCCGCTCATCCATCGTTTCCAAAACTTCAGCGGAATCAAATGATGACACTGTCTGTCGATAAGTTGCCGTATTAACGACCATCCGGATCTCTAGCGAGGTGTTTTCGATGAGCCTTTCACATTCTTCCCGCAAATCCCCATCAACCATTCCCCCGGAATAAGCGATCTGCACCCAGGCTTTTGGGCACTCTCGGGCAATCAGTTTCAATTTTTCAGCAATCTGTTCCAAATCTCCCTCTACCCTTTCCAACGGTTGAAAAATCGGAACCGGAAGGCTAGTGATCTCAGGCTTCTCCACATCAAAACTAAAAAGCACCACTTCTTTCCCCTGACCTGCCTCGCCAAAGCCCATTTGAATTGGTGATCCGGAGTATCTCATGTGGTTCTTCCCACCTACCATTTGCGGAACATGCAAATGCCCCAAAGCCAGATAATCAAAACACATGGGAAATGAACTTGCTTTCAGATGCGCCTTATTCCCGACATAAAGGTCACGCACCCCTTCCCCAGTCTTTCCATCCACCGTAGAAAGATGCCCCATCCCAATCACGGGGGCACGATACTTTTTCTTCAATTTTTCCGCGATTTTACCCACATTCGTGTAGTATTCCGTGATCGCAGCAATGTATTTTCGATCCTTTTCTTCATCTGATTCGCCCAGCGTAACCGTCCGCAAATCTCTGTCGCGCAAATAGGGGACCGCGCAAATGATTGCCGCAACCTCGCCATCCTCATCTTTCAACAGAATCACTTCCTTTTCCAAATCAGGCTGGTTTGAACAACCCACTACATGAATATTTAGCGCCGCACAGAGTTCCCTCGGAGCGTTGAGCAGCGATGGTGAATCATGATTTCCTCCAATCACAACGATATGCCGACATCCAGCCGTTGAAGCCGTAATTAGTGTGTAATAATACAATTCTAGACTGCGATTACTTGGAGTTGCGGTATCAAACACATCCCCAGCCACAAGCAGAACGTCTACCTCCCTTTCTTTGATTGTGGCGACTAACCACTTGAAAAACGCTTCATGCTCATTGAAGCGATCCCGGCCATAAAGCTTTTTGCCAATATGCCAATCGGCTGTGTGGAGAAATGTCATCTCCAAAGACTTGGCCTTGTAGGCACCATTTTACAATCAAATTCCGCTTATAAAATAATAAACAAAGTTTTTAATATTCAATGAAGATATGCACAATTAATATTGTTTCGGTGGAAATTTGACTCATTCTTCAAAAGTGTCACAAACCAGAGTTGCAAGTCTGCGCCTGAAATATTAGCATCAGAGATATCAAGATGACTCTGGAAACATTTGTGCAATCGGTTGAACACGATACGGATCCGCCCGAGGACCTAAACGAAGTGCTCAAGTCACTCTGGCTCGCCAAAAAAGGACGCTGGCATGAAGCACATGACATCGCCCAAGACATCCCCACCAGGCTCGGGTCTTGGATACACGCTTTGCTCCATACCATTGAGGGCGACTTGGGTAACGCAGGGTATTGGTACGCAAAAGCCGGTAAACAAGGCATCAGTAGGGACGAAATCGATGCCGAGTGGGAACGCATCGTCTCCAGTATTCTCTCTAAAACTTAAATAAATAAGATTCTCAAAAGCGAACCGTTTTTAGTTTCGTATGCGCCTGCCTGACCTAGCTGGTTATAGACTCGAAAAGCTCATGGGAGAAGATCCCTTTGGGTGGAGTTTTCTTGCAGGCAAAAGCGAGACCGACAAGCGCTTGATCCGAATCCTAAAGTCCCAAGCCACTCATGACCAGCAGATCGGAGGCATTTACCGGCACATGACAGCCCTTCAACAGGGGCACGGGACCAATGCGATTGACAAATTTTCTCCGCGCATGGTAGGCACCCCGGCCGCCGTCTCCCTGCCATTTCCCGGCTGGAAAGGCAAGAGCGACACCTGGAAACTTTCTTCTGTCTCCTACCTCTCCAGAGTCATGGAGAAGGATGCCGCAGTTTCCTCAGGTTCAAAAATCCTTCACACCCTCGGGGATTTATGCCGACTGGGCATCTACCATGGCGGATTGCGCCCCGAGAACATTTTTCTAACCAAGGGACCAGGTGATGAACCAGCGGTGAAAATCACTGGTTTCGGAGAAATGGTTATTCCCGGGATTCAACATCTGGAAGCCGCCAGCCTCCCGTTTTTTCTCGCCCCGGAACAGTTGATCCACAGTGTAAAGTCAGAAACCAAAATTGCCCAATGGGATGTCTATTCCGCCGGAGTCATTGTCTATCAAATACTTTGCCATCACCTCCCCCGCCTTGACCGCCTCTTCCGGCAATATTGGGCGAACCCGGAACAAATGGACAAACTGGTGCTAATTGAACAGGGCAAACTTACCCGGAACGCCGGACAGATTTATCAATTGCTGGAGAGCGAAAAAGATCTCGTCTGGCCAGACCAGCATTCAAGCGAAACCGAAAAAATGCTTCGTTTGATAGTGGAAAAATGCCTCGCTTTTGACGCAACTGATAGATTCAAAAATCTCGGAGAAGTCAGCGAAGCACTACGTAAAGCCGAAAGGTTACTTGCTGAAAAACAATCCCGTGAAGTTGTGGCTCCCCAGCGAGAGGCAATCGCCCCGCCAAGACACCCAAAACCACCCCTTGGTTCTGCCGCCCAAAAAGTAGCCACGACCGACAAAATCACTTTAAAAGCACCCACTGCAAAATCAAAGATCAAGACGGACGAGTCTCTCGAAGAGATTTTCAACGAAGTTGCAAATGCAAATCAGGGTATTTTGAGAAAAATCCCGCTAATTCGGTCCTTTGTATCATCTCCACTCCTCGATAAAGCGATTGCCATGGCTGGTGTTGCTGCAATTTTTGGGCTGACCGCTGTAATCCTAAAAGAACGTGATCGATTACGCGCATCTGAAAACGAAAGATTGAAGGCCGTTGCGGAGTTGCAAGAAAACATCAAACAGCAGGCTAGCAATTTTCAGCAAAAAATTGCACTCACCGTAAAATCCGCCGACAACCTCAAAGAGGACCTTGATCAAGTTGAAGAAACCAAGGCGCAGCTCACCAGCCAAGCATCTCTGGCTCGTGGTCTCCTTCGCCAAACTCAGGATAGCGGAGACCAATTTTTTAAACTCGTTCTAGAAAACAGCGACACTGATGTCCCTGCCTTTCGCAAAAGCCGCAAGAATGCGCTTATTGAGGCAAAAAAACACTACTCTCATTTGATTGAGGCCTACCAGGATGCACCCGACTTCGAGATTCCCTCCGCCCACGCCCACTATTACCTTGGGCGGATTCACAAAGAAATGGGGGAAATCGAAGATGCACTTAGCAACTTCGAAAAAGCCGAACACAAATACTTGAAGCTAATGGAGACAGAACGAAATGCCGAGTTTACCGAAAACCTCGCCATTTCGAAACGAGAGCTGGGCAAGCTCGCTTTCAAAAACAGTGCTTACACCCACTCAACTGATTTCTTCACCCAATCCAACCAATACTGGCATGAACTGGGCAATCTTGACACCACGAGAACCCTCGATGCTAGCATCGAAATGAACCTCAATTCGCTGAGTATAGTTGAATGCCTCAAAGAGCTCGGTAAACGGGAGCCTGCCCTCAATGGTGCCGAAGAAATCGTTGGGAGTTTCACCCTGCTCCAGGAGCGGCACCCCGATGACGAACGAGTGGTCGGCGGCCTCGCCCGATCCTTCGAAATCGTAGCCCTGTTGTTTGAGAATGTCGACCGGGAAAAAGCACTCAAGGCCTTTGGCCACGCTATTACCCTGTATTCGGACGCGATTTTGAAAAACGCATCCGTCGACCGCTACCATCTGGGTCTCGGCAACAGCCTGGCACGCTCCGGACTTTTAACCAACGACATCAAGCGGATGGACCGCGCCGTCAAAATCCTCAGCCAGGTCGTTCCCCGAAATCCCTATGAACCTACGGCTCTGATCGCTCTCGCTGACGTTTACGGGGTTTTATCCGGCAATCAGCGGGATGGCGGGAAATCCGCCAACGCCATGGCCATTGAGGAACAAGCCATCAACCTTCTTCGACCATTGATGGAGAACAACAAAGTTGTCCCGGTGGAGGTTTATCACGCCTATTCAAAACGCCTCGTCCATTTGGCAGAACTCCGGGTCGATGGCAACAAATTCGAAAGCTCTCGGATACCATTGAAGGAAGCCATCGACATTCTGGCTCAAATCACTGAGTCCGAATCTGCCCCAGCCACCTATCGTAGAACCCTTGCCACAGCCCGCGGCCTTTACGGATTTGCCAGTTTACGGTCTGGTGATAGGTCCTCCGCTAAAAGCTACTACTCCATGGCGCAAAAAGACTGGAGCACCTATATCTCCCAATATCCCAATGACCGGGATGCCGCTGATAATGCCCGATGGGCCAGCGAACAGCTTCGGGAGCTACAATAGTTCGATTTTTTACGAAAAAATTCCTGCGGTGAGGATTTGCATTTCAGAAGACCCGTTGTAGAATCGCTTTAAGCATCAGGAGAGGTGAGACTGAAGTCGAGCCCGGCAACCTGGTTGGAGAGCCAAGGTGCCTTGGATGCTTATCAAAAAGAGTGATGTTACAATCATGCGAAAAGATAAGCCTCCGATGTGCGGGAATCTATCCCGAACAGTCTTTCTCCGGTGATCAAAATCTATTTGGTTTCTCTGATCATTTCCTGGTGTGGTAACTGAACTATAAAGAACAGAAACTGCATCAAATGTCATACGAAGAATTCACCCACTCGGCGAACAATCTAAACCCGCAAAACCACATTGACCGTCGTTCAAAAGAAGCGATCAGTCCCAACTCCATTCGGTTGAAGAGAACCCAGCAATTTATTCCCTGCCAGGCACCCTATCCCACAAATTTCAACCACTGGCCTGAACCCATGAAACGCCGCTTCTCCGAAAATCTCAAAGCCCCCAAATGACTTCGATTGTACCCTTATACTTTGAAAAGTTGAGGTTTTGGAACATTAAACGAAAGTTAAACAACTTTGTTTGGAGGAGGGAGAGGTAACCTGATCTTACCCTTAGGCCTTAGAGTCCGTGCAACAGATTAGCCCTCTCCTCTCC
>JBGSJM010000062.1:0-10675 GCA_041742015.1 Verrucomicrobiales bacterium
GGAGAGGAGAGGGCTAATCTGTTGCACGGACTCTAAGGCCTAAGGGTAAGATCAGGTTACCTCTCCCTCCTCCAAACAAAGTTGTTTAACTTTCGTTTAATGTTCCAAAACCTCAACTTTTCAAAGTATAAGGGTACAATCCACTGACTTCATTGACTCCACTCCTCCACCACTCCTTCAAGACATCCCCTCTACCCAGTCTTTGGCCGACTCAAGCCATTCCTCGGGATTGCAACCGCAGAGCCGAGGAAACTTGCCGTTGATCTGGACATAATGGCCCTTTTTCATGACTTTGAGTTTTCCGTCCTTTAACTCCACCATCGAAAAACCTTTCTGGGAGGCGAGAATCTTGATTTCGGTTGATTGAAGGAGAAATTCCACCGGGTCGGGGATTTTCCCGAATCTGTCGATCCAGTTTTCGCGCAGGGCATCGAGATCGGAGACTTCACTGGCTTCGGCCAATTCCCGGTAGGCGGTGATGCGGAGCCGGGCCTCGGGCATGTAGGAGGCGGGGATAAACGCGGGCAGGGAGTTTGCCGGGGACCGGAGGTAATCCGACTCGTTGGTGCAGACAAAATCAACGTGCAGCGGGGTATCGACCCGGCCTTTTACGGTTTCGCCTTTTAGACTGGAGACCGATTGTTTTAGCAACTGACAATAGAGATCAAAGCCGATTGCGGCGATGTGGCCGCTTTGCTGGGTGCCCAGCAGATTGCCGGCCCCGCGGATCTCCAGGTCGCGCATCGCGATTTTGAAGCCGGCACCGAGAGAGGAGTATTGCTTGATTGCGTTGATCCGTTTGCGGGCGTCTCCTGCGGTTAACATATCAGGGGGAAGCATCAGGTAGGCATAAGCCCGCCGGTCGGCACGACCCACCCGCCCCCGGATCTGATACAAATCCGCCAGGCCGAATCGGTCCGCCCGATCAATCATGATGGTGTTGGCATTGGGGATGTCGACACCGCTTTCGATGATCGTCGTGCAGACCAGCACGTCGAACTCGTGATTGATGAAGCGTCTCATCACGTCCTCCAACTCTTCATCTTCCATCTGCCCGTGCCCGACTCGGACCCGCACTCCGGGGACGAGATCTTCGATCCGGCGTTGCACTCCGCGGATGGTTGCGACCCGGTTGTGCAGGAAAAAGACCTGACCCTGCCGGGCGAGTTCCTTTTCAATCGCGGTGCGGATGATCTTTTCGTCGTACGGACAAATCGTCGTGGCGATGGGACGTCGGTTGGTCGGTGGCGTGTCGATCGATGACATTTCGCGAACCCCCATGAGCGACAAATAGAGGGTCCGTGGAATGGGGGTGGCCGAGAGGGTCAAAATATCCACAAATCGCCACCGATCTTTGAATTCTTCCTTTTGTTTGACCCCGAAGCGCTGCTCCTCGTCGATCACCACAAGGCCCAGGTCTTTGAATTTGACCTGTTTGGAAAGGAGCCGATGGGTCCCGATGACGATATCCACGCCCCCGGAGGCAAGCAGGGCGACCGTTTCCCGCTGCTCGGCGGGGGAACGATAGCGGGTCAGGGTGCTGATTTTTACTGGGAAATCCGACATCCGCTGGCGAAAAGTCTGATAATGCTGATCAGCCAGCACCGTCGTCGGAGCGAGAATGGCGACCTGTCGGCCCGACATGACCGCCTTAAAGGTGGCGCGGATCGCGACCTCAGTTTTTCCGAAGCCAACATCGCCACAGATGAGGCGGTCCATCGGCTGTTCGCTTTCCATGTCCCGTTTGCTTTCCTCGATCGCCCGGAGCTGGTCGGTGGTCTCCTTGTAAATAAAGGCGTTTTCAAACTCCCACTGCCAGCGGTTGTCCTCTTTGTGAGCTTTGCCTTTGTGGGTTTGGCGCTCAGCCTGGATGGTCAGCAGCCGGGCGGCATAGTCCATGATCGAGTTCTCCGCATCCCGCCGGATTTTTCCCCAGCGTTTGTCACCCAGTTTGGAGAGAGTTGGGGCTTTTTTTCCCGAGCCCACATAGCGGGAAACGAGGTGGGCCTGATTGAGCGGGACGTAGAGTCGTGCCTCATCATCATACTCGATCTCAAGGACTTCTTCCTCCTGCTCGCCGGTCATTTTGGTTTTGATGCCCCGGAATTTCCCGATCCCATAGTCGATGTGGACCACCAGATCTGCGTAGCCAAATTCCCGCAGGGAGGTGACCTGCTGGCTGGCCTGCCGCTGCCGTGTCAACCGGGTGCGGCGACGGCCCCACTGGTTTTGGTAGCGCCCGAATATTTCCGCATCACTCAGTACCGCCAGCTTGGCATCGGGAATGGTGAAACCGCGCTTTAATCCGCCGTGGATGGGGATGAGAAACTTGTCCTCCCAGGCTTTTTCATAGACCAGTTCGGTGAAGCGCTCCTTTTCCGCGTCCGAGTGAAAGGCCATCAGGACTCGCCATTTCTTCCGGCGCCACTCGTTGAGTTGATTGATAAAATCAGTTCGCCTTTGCTCGTGGAGGATAAAATCCCCCGCCTCAAAAACACCCACTGGATTGGGATAACAGGCTCCGGTGTGGTCTTCGACATCCGTGCCCAAGAACCCATGCGCGGATATTTGGATCGGGGCTTCCTGGTAGCCAGCGTCGACATCGATTAGCAAATCGCCGTCCCGCACGTAGTCCCTCACCTTGCCAGTCATCTCCAGATTGGCTTCGCTCAGGAGAATTTCGGCTCGTTTGATCTTTTGGATCGAGATTTGGGTATCCAGATCAAATTCCCGGATCGACTCCACTTCATCATCAAAGAGTTCAATGCGCCAGGGATACTCCGCCTGCCAGGAAAAAACATCGATGATCCCGCCGCGCAAGGCAAACTGTCCCCGCTGAAAGACCTGTGGTTCCCTTTCGTAACCGGACTCTTCCAGCAGCACCGTAAAATTTGCGATATCCAACTTTGAACCGATCGAAAAAGCTACCGATTGTTTGGTGATGAATCCCGGAACCGGGGCGGGTTCTTCCAGCGCCTCCTTGGTGGCCACCACCACCAGATCAGCACCTGCGGTGGTCTCCTCATGGAGCATTTTCAGGACCGCGAGCCTTTCGGCAGCGGATTCCGGGTCGGGCAGGGTTTCCTCGAACCCGGCCCATTCATATTCAGGGAGAAAGATGGCGTTGGTGCCCCACACCTCCAGTTCATTGAAGAGAATCTCCTGGGCCTTGACATTGGCGCACAGCATCCAGACGGTGGTATCAACCTTGCCCTGCTCCCGCCAGGCATCGACAATCGCGGAGGCCAAAAAAGGTTGCCCTGCCTCGGTGAAATGTTCGAAGCGAAGTGGAGCCTCCGGCGTGGATCGGGAGACCTGTTTCAGCGCCTTCGCCAGAGTCTTGGTGCGGGCCAACTGAGCCAGGCCATACTCAAATCCAGATGAATTTCCGGTGTGGGTCATGAAAAAGAACGGAGCATATCATTGAATTTGCCGGATGCGAACTCCAGACCTCCTGCAATCGGACTTTTTGGAAGTGGTGTCGGGGAGGATATGGGTTCCCGCATCCCCTTCTTTAGTCGAAGCCAGGCCGACCTCAATCCCCGCCCTGACTCTTTATCCGTTCCTCGTGACGCCGCTGCAATTCTTCCGGTGAAATCTCCTCGACGGGCATGGCCAGGTACCAACTGTTGCCAAAGATATCGGTCACGCCTGCGCTTCGGTCGCCGTAGAACTGGTCGGCTGGCTCCCTTTCCGATACTGCACCAGCCGCCAGGGCTCGGGTGTAAGCGGAGTCGACATCCGGTACGTAGACATGCAGCATGGTTGGTCTCGGCAGAGCTTTTTCGCAGGCCTCAGCCAGCATGATGACGCATTCGCCAATCCGGACTTCGCCATGCATGATGATGTTGTCTGGGCCGCGCATGAGGAACTTTTCCTCGGCCCCAAAGACTTTTTTGAGGAAATCGACTAATTGATCGGCCCCCTTGACCACCAGGTAGGGAGAAACGGTGTTTTGTCCGGGTGGTGGCGCATATTTGATCATAATGAGATGAAAGCAGTGAAGAGGAGCCTGTCAAGAAGGGACCTGAGAACAGGCGACAAGCAGCGAGGGTTGGGGCAAGGCAAAAGAATCTCCCCATCATTCTCTCCCAAAAAATGACTCCTCCATTGGCAGAGTGACAAAAGGCCAGCTTGCGGGATAGAAGCGGACGATCTTGGTGGGGCGAAAACCCTCCAGGAGCATGTCGCATTCGAGCTGGATCTGCACTCCACTGCACCCCGGTCGAACTGGCACTTCGCTAATCTTTAAAATGTTGCCACCTTTTCGGTCGTTGGTGGGATCGTAGGTCATGAGGCATTCGCGGGCCACGGCAACGGTTCCCTTGGGTGCGAGGTCATTTTTGGCACCTCCAGAGGTCGGCCAACCCAGCGGCTCGGGATTGATGACGGAGAGGTCTTTGAATAAACCGGGGTCAATGCCATCAAAAAAGGTGATAGTTATGATTTGTGTCTCGTCATCAACGGCCTCGATCCAACCGGGAATGCCGCGCTCCCGGATATGATGTTGATGACGCGCAAACTGGCGGGCGGTGGCCTCGGCTCGGCTTTTTTCATCCAGCCAAATTTGGAAAACTCGCCCCGGTCCATAGAGCGTTACCCAGGTCAGGTTCATCTGGACGACTTGACCGGGCTGAATGTTTTTCAATGTTCCAAATCCATTTTCGAAATACACGATGGTGCTGGGAGTCAGGTCAAAGAGCTTGGGGCCACCAGTTGGCTTGCCATCCTGCTGGAGGGTGGCGGTGAGCTTGTTTCCGGGGATGTCGATTTTGTCAATTTTCCAGGACTGTTTCTGGCGGGCGTGGTAGGTGAAATCGTCCTCGATCCGCAGACATTGGCGAAACGCAGACTCGGGCGAGATGCGATGGTGAAAGGTCGCGAGTGGCGGTCGCTCATCCTTTTCACTCTTTACATAACACCAGGTGTGGAGATGGGTTCCCAGAGGTATATCAAATAGAGAAGCCGGAGCCCCATGGTAATAAATCGATCCGTAGGGTAACATGTCCAGGATCAGAGGCAGATCCCACACTCCACGCTGCTGTGAGTCATTCCGATCCACCCGAATGATCAACTGACGTTCACAATGATCGACCTTGATCAACTCGCCCATAATATAGTGAGCGGAACCTTCCGGCGGAAACTTTCCGGCAACCGGCTGATACCAGGGCAGGGATTTGTCCGGGCTCTCATCGGTCCGAAACTTGGGGACATCATCTGCCGCAGCGATGATCGTGCCAAATAGAAAAAGAATGAAAGTGCGCATCGAATGTTTAGGCAACGATTTCCGATATCACACTGCGGCTGTCCTGAAACGCTTCCGCTTCCACACCGGATCGTTGCAACATCGTGAGATATAGATTACTGAGTCGGGCATCACAATCAACGGGGCGACCACATATTTTGTAGTGTTCGTTGGCTTCGGAAACGTTATACTTTCCGATCTTTGGTAAATTATAGTCGATGTGCTGGCCGTGTTTAACTCCCAATTTTTTACCGCCGGCGTAAAGCGTTGGCAGATTGGCGTTTCCGTGGCTGTGTCCGTATGACATACCGCTTCCCCAGAGAACCTGGGTGGTATCCAGCAAATTACCATCCTGCTCCTGGATCGCTTTTAGCTGATCGAGGAAGTAACTAAATTGTTCCACCAAAAAGGTATCAGTCTGGGTGAGGCGGCGCAGTTGCTCGGGATCTCCATTGTGGTGGGAGAGACCATGCCGGGTCTGCGAAATGCCGATATCTGGAATCGCCCCGCCGTTTGCTTCACTACAAATCATGCAGGTGATGACGCGGGTCATGTCGGTGCGGAGCGCGAGCACCATCAGGTCGTAGAAGAGGCGATGATAATCGCGAACCTGATTTTGGTCCATTTTGCGGGAATATTTCCCCGCCTCAGCTGGCGACAACTTTGGCTTCGGTACGTCGAGCCAGGCTGTGGCACGGTCGGTGCGAACTTCCACCTGGCGGACTGCAGTCAGGTATTCGTCCAGCTTGGTGCGGTCCTCCGCGCCGAGATTCCGGCTGGCCCGGCTGGCGTCACCCAGGACAGCGTCGAGGATGCTGCCACGTCGGCTGAGGCGGCGGCGCACCGCTTCCACGCCGCCTTTCTCTTCGCCAAAGAGGCGTTCAAAAATTGATTTTACACTCCGCTCCGCCGGCATCTGGATGCCGTCCCGGGACCAGGCCAGGGAGTGACCCTCAATGGCCATTTCCAGAGAGGGAAAGCGGGTTGATTTGCCCTGGACTTCGGCCATCAGTTGATCAACTGACACGGTGTTGCGAAAAGCCCCTCCATCGCGGGGGACATCGGCCCCGGTCAGCCAGACCCGGTCGCAATTGTGGGCTTTTCCGAGGACATTGGGATGGTGAAGCCCGCTGATCGGGGTGATCTCATGGCGGTGCGCTTCCAGTGACTTCAGTGGAGCAGTGAATTCGTAATCCGCCCCGGCCTTTTCGATTTGCCAGGTCAGGGTGTTGACTCCATTTGGGATATAGAGAAAGACGCCGCGTTTTGGCGACTCGGGTACCACTTGCTCCGCTGCCATGCAGTTGAGTAAGGGCAGGGGAATACACGCCCCGATTCCGCGAAGAACATGGCGGCGGCTGAGTTTCCAGTTGTTGGTTTGAATATTCATTTTTTGTAACAGTTTTTGTAGCCGAACCACAGACAAGAGTGTCTGTGTCACGGGCATCATCTCTTTTGAAACAGGTCCGAGAGAACAAACGCCTCGACGATGGATCTTACCCGGTAGTTATTTTGTTTACTCATCACGGCGATTTCATTTAGTTCATCGCGGTCATCAAAAGTCAGGGTTCTCCGCATTCCATAGATGGCTAGCTTCTCGACAAAGGTGTGGTTAAAGGCATCAAGATCACCCATGAGAAGTTGCTTGAATTCTTTGGCGCTGGCAAATTTCCGCCCATCGGGAAGTTCGCCGCTGGCGTTGACGGCGGGATCATCACCGGTGCCCTCCACTTTCTCATGGGTCTGCCATTCGCCAATCGCGTTGTAGTGATCGAAAGCGAAACCGAGCGGATCAATCTTTCGGTGGCACGAGGAGCAGCTCGCATCGTGGGTGTGGGCCTGCAGTTTCATTCGGATCGTTGCTTTCGGGGCATCCAGCGGGTTCGGCTCGATCGGATCAACGTTGGCGGGCGGTGGCGGCGGTGTTTTGCCGAGAATCGATTCCGAAAGCCACGCGCCGCGATGGACCGGGCGATGCCGCGTCCCGTCGGAGGTGAGCGAGAGTATCGAGGCCTGGGTGAGCAGCCCGCCCCGGTTACTTTCAGGCGTCAGGGAGACGCGCTGGAATTCATCTTTGGGGACCCCGGGCAGACCGTAGAATTTGGCGAGCCGCGGATTCACCATGGTCCAATCCGAATCGATAAATTCCCGCAGGGTCAACCCGCGTTCCAGCACTTCGCCAAAGAAGGCCCGGGTTTCTCCGATCATGCTTTGTTCAAGGTGTCTGTCGTAATTTGGGTAGATCTTTTTGTCCGGTGGAAACATCCCGACTTTCCGCAAATGAAGCCACTGCGTCGAAAACGAAGTGATAAAACGGTCCGCCCGGGGATCTGCGAGGAGTCGCTCCAGTTGGCGGAATAGTTCGGTTTTTTCGCGAAGTTTTCCCTGTTCCGCCGCAGCGAATAACTCGTCATCAGGCATCGTACTCCAAATGAGATAAGACAGGCGGGATGCGATCTCCCAATCGTTCAGAGTATGGCGCTCGGATGTTTCGTCCCCTTCACCCAGAAAAAGAAAACTTTTCGAGGAGAGGATTGCGATCATCCCAGCCTTGACCGCGTCGACGAACTTTTCCCCGGAGGCCATTTCACCCTCCACCACCGCCAGATAGGTATCCAGCTCGCCCTCCAGGAGCGGACGCCGGAAGGCCCGCCTGGCCATGGCTCCGAGGCTCCTGCGGACTTCGTCCATGTTGCCTTCAGTAGTCGGCATATACTCATCCCGGCGCTGCTGTTCCAGGTCGGTGACGATCGGGCCACGCATCGAAACGGAATCGATAATCAAGACCGGGTGCCGGGGTTGGCCCTGATCGTCGGTGATCTTCATCTGCCAGGGAGCCCGCTCATCAGCCGTGGTGATAAAAGGGATGCCACTGTCACCATTGGTTTGCGGATGGTGCTTCCCGCCCGTGGTGTTGAAGACGTGAATTTCGGGAGAACTGATGTCGGGAAAATGGGTGCGAAACGTCACCGTGATCGGCTTGTCCTCCGGCGCGACGATATCCTGCTCGAATAAAATCCGATCAAGTTTGTGCTCGTAGACCTGCATCCGGGGCGCGGGACCGTTTTTGGGTTTCAATCCGCAGACGGTGTAGCTGATTTCATAAACCCCGGTTCCGGGAAACTTCAGGTCCGGCCCGCGGTAGGGATTGGAGTAGCGATAGATATTGCCAGAGGTGACTACCGGGGCACGAATCTTGTCGAGCAGCCCCGCCTTTTCGAGACGCGCGTAGTGACGGTGATCGGGTTTGATCTCCATGGCCCGTTTGGACACCTCCAGGTATTTTGCCTTCTGATCCGGGTAAGCCTCTGCCAGGATCGTTTCCGCCGCTTTGATATATTTTTCGATGTGGGTCGCCGAAAGGGTCAGGACCGACCCGAGGCGTTCAAAGCCATTCCACTCCGGGTCTTCGAGTAGTCCGCCGGGGTCGGCGGCGTCATACTCCACCCCGATCAGGTCGCGAACGGAATTAACATATTCCTCGCGGGTCAGGCGATGATAAGAGACCCGGTCTCGCTTTGCCATTCGTGCCGCTTCGCCTTCTTTGACCCGGGCGGCGAGCCACTCCACGATGTGGGCGCTTTCCTCCGGTTTGGGAAGAACCTCCTCATCCTCCGGCGGCATTTCGCCCGAACTGATCCGCTCCATCACTTCGACCCAAAGCTGGGTGTCCCTGGTCCCGACTTCCTTCGACAACTGGTCGAGGCGAAAGTCACCCTTCTGTTTTTTCTCGCCGTGACAGCGGATGCAGTGGGTATCGAGAAACGGCTGCAAATCAGCCGCAAAATCGGGTGCAGCCCGCAGAACGCCGTTTTCGGAAAAGGCAAAAACCAAAAGGCTGGCAATCAGTAAGCGAAAAGTCATCACGTATTCCGATATCATCGACTGAATGTTTTGGGAACCCGAAAAACGGACCGATCAGCGGTAATGTATTGGGACCGCGTTCATGCATCAAGGGACTACCCGTAGGCACCAATTCGATTTTATTTAGCCCACTGTTCTCTCACGGTTTCACGATCAAACTGGCCAGCTTTGCCGCATCTCTCTGCCTCACATCGGCGGTAATAAACTCCATCTCACTGGCCACCTTCGCGGACGCAAGATGAAGCGCATCAATTGTGCGAACGAATATGGGTGGTATTTGAGACATGCATCGGTCAAGAATCGTTCCAAACTCAAGCTCTGTGGCCGATGACACCGGCACCAGGCGGATCTGACCTGCTTGAATGTCGCGAATTAGACGCTGGTAAAGGACATCCGCCTCGCCTGCAGGAATCGCACCTTCCGCCTCTTTGCGTCGAAACGCAGTGCGGGCTTCGTATTGGCCGATCGATGCAGTCACGATTTCCGTCGAAGTCAGTGCCAACATTTCGAATGTCGGGGAATCGGCTTCTGACAGGTAGAGCTTCAGAAGCGCGGATGTGTCCCAGTACGCCATCAAAAACGATCGTCGCGAATTTCATCCATGATCTGCTGGATGGCTGTCCCTGATTCCTTTCGGACACCCCGGGCACGCAACGAGGCGAGTTCCGCCAACCACTGTTTGCGGCCCTCGGAAGAAAACGGCGGCCCGGTACGGTTGCAGAGCAAATGTCCCTGCAACCATTCCAGAAGTGACCTCTGCTCCTGTGGGGGCAGGTTGGCCACTGCGGATTCGATTTCAACCAAAGTGCTCATACTTGGAAAATGCGCTCGTGACGGCTGCAAGTCAAGCTCCGAGCGCTAACAACAACGGCGCTTCTCCGCAAACTATGTGCTTGAATCTTGCAGTTGAGAGTTTTACGATTGAGTTCTTCGGTCTCTCAACAGGGTACAATCGCGGATCCAACAGGGTACAATCAGCGATCCAACAGGGTATAGTCAAAGCCCAAAGCCTGAAGTGGCGACACCCGGATGGCGCGGACTTGGCGGCATATTGGGCGCGGAAGTCCTCCCTCGCGGCGGCCACGTTCTCGTTCTGGGTGCTAAAGGCGGCACCCAGGGTCGTCAGCTTCAAGATTTCCCATCGAAACTACGAACCCAACCAAATGGAGTCGCCATCCAATGAGATGACAAGGTCGAAAAAACTTTTTGTTGGCACTTCATCTCTTTTTATAGGCATTTCATTTCATTTTATAGGCACTTCATTTCCTTTTATTGGCACTTCATTTCCTTTTGTTGGCACTTCATTTATTTTTGTTGGCACTTCATTTATTTTTGTTGGCACTTCATTACTTTTTGTTGGCACTTCATCTCTTTTTATTGGCACTTCATTTCTTTTTATAGGCTTGTCATTTCATTTTATAGGCACTTCATTTCCTTTTATAGGCCTGTGTTTTCCTTTTATAGGCTTGTGTTTTCCTTTTATAGGCTTGTGTTTTCCTTTTATAGGCTTGTGTTTTCCTTTTATAGGCTTGTGTTTTCCTTTTATAGGCTTGTGTTTTCCTTTTA
>JBGSJM010000063.1:0-25290 GCA_041742015.1 Verrucomicrobiales bacterium
GCCATCCCGGCGGCTCCTTGCGGTGCAATTCGTCGATCATCTCCGCCACGTCCGGGCGGCACAACTGAAGTGGTTTTCGAGCCATCCAAAAAAGATAGCTAAAACAAAAAATTATTCAAAAGTTATTTTTGTTTCGTATGACACATATATTTCACAGACCCGAAGCACATTTGCTAAAGACTCTCAATCAGGGTTTGTCTGCCCACAATTTTAAACGTAATTTCGAACTGATTAACTGGTAAACTTCAGTTTTATACGCCCCGGTACGCCTGGCCAATCATCATAGACACCATGGTCAGATTCATGGTGGAAAATCAAATCCCCATCACAGCTGAACAAATTAGAAAGATTGTCGAATTCTATGATGCTGAAAGCCCCGAAATGCTGGACACCATCGTTGACGATTTGGAGCCGTCCCGCCTGAACTTTCAACCAATGCCGATCGGCCGTTCATGAAAGCCCCCAGATCACAAGCGTAAAACTAGTCGACCAAAACGGTGACGGCATTGCCAACCAACTACTGGTTACCGACAACCTCAACCACTCCGTTTCCTAGCTGATGGTAGAGGACGGCAAGTGGAGGGAACACATTCTTGCAGAGGGGCGCGCCCCGGTTAATACCGCACCAAAGGATATAGACGGAGACGGGGATATTGATTTTGGACTTGATTGGCGAATTCCACATCCTGATCAATCAAGGAAATGGCAAATACACCAACCAAGTCATCCTTCACGGTGGCGTCCCAAGAATTACCGACTGCGCCCAGGCGGATTACGACGGAGCTGGTGATATGAATATCGTCTTGGCGATGTTTGGCAGGCGAAACACCGGAGAATTGGCACTTCTCGAGCAAACCGCCTCAAGGGAGTTCTGCCTGAAATCGATACCTAAAATCAATGGAGCCATGCGAGTCATCCCAATCAATCTCAACGATGATAAAAAGATCGATTTTCTCGCTTCTAAGCACCCAACAACATGAGTTGATTGTACAGATTTGGATCTGGATGGCGACCTCGACATTCTCTAGACCAACGGAGATATGAT
The DNA here is from genome assembly GCA_041742015.1 of Verrucomicrobiales bacterium. GTDB lineage: Bacteria > Verrucomicrobiota > Verrucomicrobiia > Verrucomicrobiales > DEV007 > Arctic95D-9. Next base: position 1,046 of record JBGSJM010000063.1, read on the forward strand.
GGATGAGACCCCAGAACCAAACCCACGGAGTGAGGTGGCTAGAGAATAACCATTGGAAATACCTGCACCACCATCTCGAAGGCATGCCGGGGTGTTATGACGCCAAACCAATTGATATGTATGGTGACGGCGATCTGGATATCGTCTATTCCGCCCTTTATTTTCAATGGCAACAAGCTGATTTCCCAAGTCTGAAAATACCGGCGGCTTTCGAACTTTCAAACCCCAGCGAATCGCCTATGCACCAGTAATCTGGCCGATATCGCAGTTGGCGATGTTAACGATGAGAGCAAACCCGATATCATTGGCGGAGGTTTGCATGTCCCCGGCTCCCCAGATCGCTCTGGCCGATTGACCTTATGGCTCCAAAAGTGAAAAGCCAACCGAACAATTATCGGAATTTGTACCCTGTTTAGTCTCGGATTGTACCCTGTTCAGTCGTGACCAATAAGCCAAATTACCAACCGGAAAATTAGTTTCCAGTCGCGAGATTAGCCATCACTTGAATGGAACCAGCTGACAAGGTCGCCAGGATACCAGTTGGCTGCCCATCAACCACTCTTACCACCGTCATTCCCACCGGCTTTCCATCCAGAGTGAAAATAGGCATTCCCTGAGAATTCCCTGCGGTATTCACAAACCAAGTCCGATCTTCCTTAAACACTCCAGTGATCCGACCCATATTCAAAGTGGGCATATAACCAAAAACGGAGGATGACCGGGACAATCCCACCACCTGATCCGCTGCGGCAGCGGTGGCAGCAAACTGAGAAAGATCGACTTTCACAAAAGTCTTTTTCAATGCCTTGGCCTCTGCCGCATCCGGCAAAACAAAAGCGACATCTGCGTTTACATCCTGCTTCACTACCTTGCCATGCAAAACGGAACCATCACCGTAGCTTATCTCGATGTCCGCAAATTCCGTTTTTGCGGTGTTTATGGTTACCACTTTGTCGCCAATCTGCGCCTTCTGACCAGCCAGGCCAACCGCTGAATCAATCGCTGAATTGGAAACAGCAATTAAACCATTGTCTCCCACAGTCATTCCCAAAGTCCTCCGCTGCTGTTCTTTCTGTGGCAAAGGATCACCATTGGTCGTAGTAACGATAGTCCCTTTGACGGTAAGCACCACCAAAGTTGGCTTATATTTTTCCAACAACGCCCGGGCCTGCTCTTCAGGAGATTGTGCATTGACCAAGATCGAAGCCGAAAAGACTGCTGCCGCTAAAAAAATCGTTTTGACAAAGTGATTCATAAATTTGTTTTGAAAGATAAAATACCAACCAAGAGGTAACTCTTAACTTGGCTGCCAGAAACAGAAACGTGACATCCAGTTGCACCGAATGTCACGTTTAAAAAATCAGTAAACTTAGGAATATTACCTACCTTGAGTAAAGCTCAACCACCAAGCCGACGTTCACCAGAGTATTAACCTCCTCAGCCTCGGGAAGCCGATTAACTCTCCCGGTCAGTTTGTCCTTGTCCAAAGAAAGCCAATCCATCACTGGGGTTGCCTGCGTCGAATCAACCATCTTCATCGCCAGTTGCTGAGAACTGCTGGTCCCCCGAACAGAAATCACATCTCCGGGCTTAACACAATAAGAAGGAATATCAACCGACTGGCCATTTACTAAAACATGCCCGTGATTGACAAACTGACGTGCCGAACGACGGGAATTTCCCATTCCTAAGCGATAAACTACGTTATCGAGGCGTGTCTCCAAAAGTTGGACGAGAGTATCACCAGTAATCCCTTTACGGCGCTGAGCCTCTGCGAAATATCTGCGAAACTGCTTTTCAAGCAGTCCATACTGCAGACGCAATTTCTGTTTCTCATTCATCGCGATCGAATAATCGCTGTGCTTCCTACGAGCCCCGCGGGAGCCGTGCTGCCCCGGAGGGTAGGGACGCCGTTCCAAAGCTTTTGAAGGACCAAACAGGGCCACTCCATAACGGCGGTTAATTCTATCGGTGGGACCAAGATATCGTGCCATGAATCAAATATTTTGAATTTCTAAAATTAAACGCGACGTGCTTTCTTGGGACGACAACCATTGTGAGGTACTGGCGTTACATCCTTGATCTTGGTCACATCAATTCCGAGAGCCTGAACAGCGCGGACCGCTGACTCGCGACCGGCACCAGGTCCTTTAACCTTTACTTCAGCCTGCTTCAACCCATGGGAGATGGCCTGACGGCAGGCATCCTGAGAAACCAGCTGAGCGGCATAAGCATTACTTTTACGCGAGCCACGAAATCCCATTTTTCCAGAACTTGACCACCCGATCACGTTTCCATTTAAGTCGCTGACTGAAACAATCGTGTTGTTGAATGTGGCAGCGACATGGACAATCCCTACTTGGACGTTTTTGCTGCCTTTTGCCTTAAGAATTTTAGGCTTTTCAGACCCTTCAGCCGCTTCCATCTCAAGGAAGATGTCTTCAGCAGTTCTGGGCCTATTATCCTTCTTCTCCGGTGCAGGAGCTACGACAGGTGCCGCCTCTACGACAGCGGCTTTTGGCCCTGCCCCAACTTCCTTTTCAGGATTGTTCTCTTTATTTCCAGCCATTACGACGTTTTTAGAATTCTATTAAGGCTTACTTACTACGGACCACTCCAACCGTTTTCTTCTTGCCTTTTCGTGTCCGTGCATTGGTAGAGGTTCTCTGACCGCGCACCGGCAGACCACGACGGTGACGATAACCACGGTAACATCCGATTGATGTAATCCGCTTGAGGTGGCCCTGGATTTCACGACGAAGGTCGCCTTCAATCATCACTCCACCACTGGTAATTGCATTTGCAATCTTGCCCAATTGCTCCTCCAACAACTGTCCAGTCCGGATGTTAGGATCAACTCCGGCCTCCTCCAGGATTTTTTTTGCTGTTACCCTGCCGATTCCGTAGATATAGGGAAGCGACGCCTCAATTCGCTTCTCGTTCGGTATTTCCACTCCCAATAGACGTGCCATAATTCGGTTACGTAAAAAATAAATTATCCCTGCCGCTGTTTATGGCGGGGATTTGTACAAATGACGCGCAATACACCCTGCCGCTTAATTACGCGGCACTCGCTACACAACGCTTTTACTGATGGTCTGACTTTCATTTGACTGCTTTGTTTAAAATTTTATCGTGTTTCAACTCACTTATATAACTGTCTTCACAGATAAAACCCGCCAAAATTGTAGAAATCGGCGTGAAGGTGGAATCTGTATCATATATTCCCGAACTCGCAACACTGGAATTCATCGATTCATTTAAAAATTTTCGATTTTTGACCAATCTCATAGTCCGCTGCCATTAGGGAAGGTTCGTGGTCGAGGTGTCAAAATCTCGGGCTCGTCTTTGGTGATTAAAACAGTGTGTTCAAAGTGAGAAGAGAGTTGCCGATCCTTGGTCACTACCGTCCACTTGTCGGCCAAAAAGTCGACTTCTTCACATCCAGCATTCACCATCGGTTCAATCGCAAGCACCATTCCACTTCTTAACCGCGGATTGTCGTTCCTCCGCATTTCATATTCATCCCAATAATTGGGCACTTGAGGATCTTCATGCAGTTCTCTACCAACCCCATGGCCTACCAATTGTTTTACCACGGTATAGCCATATCCAGCTACAAATAATTCCACCGATCCACATAGGTCAGAAAGCCGGTTCCCTTCCCGTGCAAACGAAATAGCACGATACAGAGAAGCCTCAGTCACTCTCATCAGCCTCTCGGAATCAGATGTATACCCATTAACCGCTATCGTTTTAGCATTGTCACCGATCCATCCATCCGGCGTCTTAATTCCAACATCGATTTTGACAATATCCCGATCTTTTAGAACCCGGCTGGAACCAATCCCATGAACTACTTCTTCGTTTACAGATATACAAATATTACCCGGAAATCCTCGGTAATTCAAAAAAGCACTGACACACCCTTTTTCAGCGATGAACTCCGCTGCAGATCGGTCAATCTCTCTTGTTGTAGCCCCCGCAATTGCTAATTCGGAAACTCTGGCAAGAACTTCAGCGGCGATGTGTCCGGCCTTTCTAAGTCCCTCGGCTTCAGCCCCGAATCGAAGATATATTTTGCTCTTCCGCTTTGCCATATCGCCGACTCTCATAAGTGGGGACTGATTTGGTCGAGTTAAACTCTTCCCCCTGCCGAAATCATATAATAGACGATTCCACCCATCACAAGTATGGACGCAACGATCACCAACCACAGAATGGTTCCTCCTGATGCTGCCGGACCACCTTGACTAGCACGATCAAAACGACCTCTGATTCGGCCTTTCCTTAGGAAACCATCGTAATGGCGCTGAATCAAATGAGTTTCCACTTGGCGCATCACATCCAACAAGACCCCAACCATAATCAAAAGACCAGTGCCTCCGAAAAAAACCGCAGCGGCCGGTGGCACATTCATCAATTTCGTAAGGATCGATGGAACAATCGCCACCAAAGTAAGGAAAACAGCTCCTGCGAAGGTAAGCCGACTCATGGTTCTCTCGAGAAACTCTGCGGTGGCACCACCGGGTCGAACCCCAGGAATATAACCGCCGTTTTTCTTTAGATCATCCGCAATCTGATTCGGCTGGAACATTGTAGCAACCCAGAAATAGCTGAAAAAGAAGATCATCAAGCCAGTAATCAAGTAGTAGAGCCAACCCAACCAACCAGGAGCCCCTCCAGCAAGAGCCATTGAAATGGTTTGAGCAGTTGGACTGTTTGGCAGGGTCCATCCAATAATTTGAGATGGAAAGGTCATGATCGCCTGAGCAAAAATGATCGGCATAACCCCTGCATAGTTAACTTTGAGCGGCAAACTCTGCGACTGTCCACCCATCATCTTACCTCCGCGAACCTGTTTGGCATAGTTCACCGGGATCTTGCGCACGGCTTGGGTGATGGATATCACTGCGGCAACAACAAGGAAAAGGAAAGCAATCAGTGCCACCAAGAAGAAGGGCTTCAAAGGTTCGCCCTCAGCACTGGCAACGTAAGTTTGATAAATCTGCACAATTGCCCCAGGCAAGGCAAAAATGATGTTGACGCTAATGATAATTGAAATGCCGTTGCCAATGCCACGTTCAGTTATCTGCTCACCCAGCCACATCAATAACATCGTGCCGCCAGTTACAATGATCATGGTCGAAAACAAAAATTGCCAACCGCCATTTGGAACCAACTGGTCGAGCGAGTCTTGAGCAATGTCACGAAGCAGAGGGTTGGACTTGGGTTGCACCAATGATTTTGCCAACATCAGCCCTTGAAACAAGCAGAGTACTATCGTCACATATCTGGTGTAGAGATTGATCTTTTGTCGTCCTCCATCTTCCCTTGCCAGTTTGCTTAACTGAGGGACAACCGCAGTCAATAACTGAATCATAATCGATGCGCTGATATAGGGCATGATCCCCAATGCAAAAAGGGCCGCATTTTGCAAACCACCGCCACTAAAAACGTTTAGCAGCGCCATCATTGCGGCAGTTCCCGCATTTTCTTGACTCGCAGCCTGAGACTGAAGCCAATCTTGGAGAACGTTGGCATCAACTCCCGGCAAAGTGACTACGGCTCCCAATCTGACGATTATAATCATCAGAAGGGTAAACAGAATTCGGGTCCTAAGCTCCGGAATTTTAAATGAGTTAGTAAAGGCGGAAATCATGGTGGTGGCAGCGGCATTGGATAATGATTAAACAGATCAGTGACTTTTAAGTCACTTGGAATTATCAGATTGGGCTTAAAAACTCAACGAACCTTAAGCTTTAACTGGCCTTTTCTGGTTTCGCTCAATTTTCTTAGCGGCCTTGGCTGCTGCAGTCTCATTGAGTGATCCACCGGTCTTCTCAATGGCAGCTTTTGCCGTGGCACTGGCCCGATAGACTTCAACCGACAACTTTTTAGTCAACTCACCGTTACCGAGAACTTTGATCTCGTCAAAAACTCCCTGAATCAACCCACATGCCCGAAGCGTTTCTTCATTTACCGTATCACCTGAATTAAACTTGGCTTCCAAATCACTCAGATTAACGATGGCAAAATTAGTCTTGAAGGCACTATTATTGAATCCCTTCTTCGGCAAGCGACGAAAGATGGGCATCTGACCACCTTCAAAGTTTGGACGGATGGAAGCACCAGACCGCGCCTTTTGCCCTTTGTTGCCTTTACCACAAGTCTTACCCAAGCCTGAACTCTCTCCGTTGCCGACTCTTCTTTTTCGATGTTTGGCACCTGGATTCGGCTTTATATCATGAAGTCTCATATTTTTTTCTTCCCAATTTGTTTTGATTAATTACAGAGCCCGCTTTGATTCAACGCGCTTGCCCCGGCTCTCATATATCTCATCTTTATTGCGAAGCTGATACAATGCATCAAGTGTCGCTTTGACGACGTTGGCGTGATTCTTTGAACCCATCGATTTGGCCATAATATCCTTGATACCAGCAGCCTCGACGACTGCACGAACACCAGCCCCGGCGATCAGTCCCGTCCCTGGAGACGCAGGAAGAAGCAATACCTTGCCACCACCGTGACTGCCAATAACAGGGTGGGGAATGGTATTCACCCCAAACTTAACTGGAAGCAGATTCTTTTTGGCGGATTCGCTTGCCTTTTTAATGCACTCAGACACCTCTTGAGCCTTGCCAAACCCAAACCCAACTTTTCCTTTACGATCCCCTGAAACAATCAGAGCGCTAAAGCTGAAGCGACGTCCACCTTTTACAACTTTGGCGCATCGATTGATAAAGACAACTTTTTCAAACAAATCCTCCTGATCATCTCGGGAGCCACGGCTGCTCCGTTCACCAATAAACTTGGCCTTTAATAGCTGTTCCGGAACTAACACGTCAGGGTCATCGAATTCCAAACCAAGCACTTCAAGCACTTCAGGCACTTCAGGCACTTCAACAATGTCTTCTTCAGACAGATCGATTTTCTTTATATCACTCATATTGTTTTCTCAGGTGCTCGATCAAAAATTTAAACCTGCCGCACGAGCAGCATCTGCCAGAGCTTTTACTTTGCCATGATATTGATAACCGCCGCGATCAAATACGACTGTTTCAATCTTGGCCTCCCGAGCCCGCTGTGCAACGATTTCTCCGACCTTGGTAGCCGAGTCAATACTGGCCCCCTTCTTGCCAACCGCTTTATCCTGTGTGGAAGCAGACGCCAAGGTTATTCCCTTGTCGTCGTCAATCAGTTGGGCGTAGACGTTCATGTTCGAGAAGTGCACCGCCAAACGTGGCCGCTGTGCCGTCCCGGCGATTTTCTTCCGGATACGGTGCCTTACCTTGGCGCGTGCGATCCTGCGATTGTTTGTACTCATTTGACCAGTTTTAAAATTGTTCGAATTAAACGTTACTTCACACTCTTACCTTGTTTTCTACGGACGTGCTCTCCCTTGTAACGAATCCCTTTGCCTTTATAAGGTTCTGGAGGAAAATAAGAACGGATGTCAGAAGCGAACTGCCCAACTTGCTGCTTGTCGATCCCTTCGACTTTGATCTTGGTATTCTCCTCAACTGTCACCTTAAGTTCTACCGGGATTGGATGAACCACTGGGTGTGAGAACCCGAGGTTCAAATCTAGACCTCCTTTTTCAACCTTGGCGCGGAAGCCGACTCCAAGAATCTCAAGCTCCCTGACAAAGCCAGCTGAAACCCCTTGAATCATGTTTGACACCAGCGCTCTAGCTGTGCCATGCATCGCCCGAAGCTTGCGGTCTTCAGAATCACGCTTGATGGTCAGGAGACTACCTTCGTTTTCCAACTTAAGTCCCTGTGGCATGGTCCATTGAAGCTTCCCTTTCGGGCCCTGCACAACAATGTTGTTCTTGCCTTCAACTTTTACCTCAACCTTCTCAGGCACGCTGATTTGTTTTTTTCCAATCCGTGACATCGTTCTATCCGTTAAAATTTAGAATTAATCCTCAGAGCCATTTACCAAACCAAAGCGAGTAACTCTCCCCCAATGTTTTTCTTTCGGGCGGTGTGACCGGCCATTATTCCCTGTGACGTGGAAAGAATGGAAATACCCATTCCCCCCAAAACTTTGGGGATTTCCTTGCGGCCAACATAGTGCCTCAACCCAGGACGGCTGACTCGTTTCAAACCCGTGAGCGCAGGTGTCTGCCCCATGTAGCGTATGCGGGCTTTGATGAACTCCCCCCCCCCGTCTTTTACTGTCTCGTAGGACCAAAGGTACCCCTCCTCTTTGAGGATACGTGCAATTTGCAACTTAATCTTGGAATGCGGCGCCGTAAACTCTTCGAGACGCGCGTTTGATGCATTCTTTAAACGAGTAAGGAAATCTGAAATAGGATCGCTGACTACTGCCATCTTGCTTGCTTTCTATATAAAATGGTTGTTTGGGATAACAGTTTACGCTTCTGTTTGTTTACGAAATGGGATTCCTATCAAACTCAGAAGCTCGCGAGCTTCATCATTCGAATCTGTTGTAGTCACGATAGTCATATCGAAACCAATTTGTCGTTTTACTTTGTCCAATTCGATCTCTGGAAAAATGGTATGGTCGCTGATTCCGACAGTGTAGTTCCCCCGGCCATCAAACCCCTTGGGTGATAGACCACGAAAATCCCTGATGGTGGGTGCTGCAACGTTGATGAAGCGATCAAGAAACTCCCACATCTGGCGACCACGCAAGGTCACCTTGGCTCCAATCACCTCATTTTCGCGAAGTTTGAAATTTGAAATCGCTTTCTTGGAGCGAGTCGCAATCGGCTTCTGTCCAGTTATGATACTCAGATCACCAATAGTGGATTCCAAAGCAGCCTTTCGATCATCTTCCTTACCGAAGCTGCTGTTCAACACGATTTTCACGATCTTTGGGATCTGATGAACGTTCTCGTATTTGAACTTATCCTTCAGGACAGGCACTACCTGCTCTTTGTAGCGATTTAACATTGTCAGTTCCATATCAACTTTTGACTGAAATTATTTGGCTAACTTCACGTTGGAAATGTGAATGGGGCCTTCTTTTTCAATAATGCCGCCTTCTGGATTCAACTGATTCGGTTTGGTGTGACGTTTGATTAAACGCACCCCTTCGACGATGACCCTGCCCTTCTCCGGATAGACCTGGAGAATTCGACCGGTTTCACCCTTGCAGTTACCAGTGATAACGACGACTTCGTCGCCTTTTTTCACGTGAGTTTTTCCTTTTGCCATGAATTTGTCTTCTATGCTTCTAAATTGAATTAGAGAACCTCAGGTGCCAGTGAAACGATTTTCATGAAATTCTGCTCACGAAGCTCACGGGCGACAGGACCGAAAATACGGGTTCCCTTAGGATTTTTGTCTTTGTCGATTATAACTATCGCGTTGTTGTCAAAGCGAAGCACAGAACCATCACTTCTGCGAATCGGAGCTGCAGTTCGAACCACAACAGCTCTTACCACCTCCCCTTTTTTCACGTTTGCCGTCGGGATCGACTCCCGTATGTGAGCGGTAATAATATCACCGACTCCTGCTGACCTGGTACGTTTTCCGATTACACCGATCATTTTTGCCACGCGGGCACCGGTGTTGTCGGCCACGTAGACCGTTGATTCCATTTGGATCATTTGTTCAAAAAATCTGTTAAAGTTAAAAAGCTGTAAATTAGTGTGACAACACCTCTTTAAGGACCCAGCACTTCAATTTGCTGATCGGCTTGGTTTCCTCAATCAATACTCGATCTCCTATCACCGCAGTTTCGGCCTCGTCATGGGCGTAGAGCTTGGTGCTGCGCTTCACGATCTTGCGGAAACGTGAATGCGGGACGCGACGCATCACCTCAACAGTGATTGTCTTGTTGCCTTTGTTTGAAGTCACCACCCCGACACGGGTCTTTTTCAAACCTGGTTTTTTTTCTGAAGTCTCACTCATCGTTAATTTCGTTTATAAATTGAATCAGGCTTTGGTCGACTGCGCCTTAAATACTGCGGCCTTCTCAGTTAGCAAAGTTTCAATCCTGGCGATTTCACGACGAGCAGACCTAATCCTTGCAGGATTTTCGATCTGCCCACTCTCTTTTTGAACCCTAAGATTCAAAAGCTCTTCCTTCAGGTCTCGGCGACGGGTTGTTAACTCGTCCGCGCTAAACTCTCTCAGTTCTTTGATTTTTGAAGCCATGTCACAGTATCCCTCCTAGGACTTATAACTAACTATAGTTTTTTTAAAATGATAATTTAATCGGCGCGTCTCACGAATCGGCAACGCACACCGAGTTTATTAGCAGCAAGGCGAAGAGCCTCCTTTGCGGAAGATTCAGGCGCACCTGCTATCTCGAATAACATCGTTCCAGGACGAACTACGGCCACCCAAGATTCGACATTCCCCTTGCCCTTACCCATCCGGGTTTCTGGCGGACGCTTGGTCACTGGTTTGTGAGGAAAGATTCGAATCCAAACTTTCCCTTTTCGTTTGAGAAAACGGTTGATCGAGATACGGCAGGATTCAATCTGACGATTGGTAATCCATCCCCTACCGATACACTGAAGACCAAATTCGCCGAAGCTTACTTTCGTCCCCCGCTGTGCATTCCCTGCTCGACTTCCACGGTGAGCCTTGCGGAACTTCACTCTTTTTGGCATCAATGGCATAGCTGCGTCCTTTCTTAGTAAATTGAATTATTGTGATATTTTGAGTCGCTCTGGTTCTTTAAGCCCTAGCCTCTCCTTCGCCACCACCCTGAGCAGCGCGATTTCCACCAGCATCCCCTGGTCCCCTGTTTCCACCAGGCCCGCGACCTCTTCCACCGCCCTGACCACGTGGACCACCGCCACCTCCTGGGCCGCGACCACCGCCGCCACCTGGACCACGACCACCGCCGCCACCACCTGGACCACGGCCGCCCCGACCGCCACTAGGGCTCCGACGCTGGCTCTGAGAACCGCCTTTTCCTTCGCTCTCTTCTTTTTTATTGAGCCACACCTTTACTCCAATTTTTCCCCATGTGGTCTCAGCTTCGGCAAAACCATATTGAATTGGCACACGGAGGGTTTGCAGAGGAACCTTGCCCTGACGATAACTCTCCGCCCTGGCGATATCACTACCCTGAAGACGCCCTGAAACACGGATACGGATCCCTTCTGCACCAAAATCCATTGCGGTTTGAATCGAACGCTTCATTGCTCTCCTGAAATTAACACGGCGCTCAAGCTGAGTTGCAACCTGTGAAGCTACCCATTGAGCGTCCAATTCAGGCTGACGAATTTCGTGAATATCAATTTTAACCTGCGAACCATGGCACAGCATCTTGCTGATGTGATCAGTCATCACCTCGATCTCTGCACCCCTTTTCCCAATGATCAAACCGGGCCGCGATGTATGAAGAGTAACCCTGACGCTATTCCAAGCCCTCTCGATGACTACCCTAGAAACGGCACCTTTTTGAAGACGACCCTCAAGGAATTTACGAATCTTAAGGTCCTGGTGCAACTGATTACTATAATCTTTCGGCGCAGCAAACCACTTTGATTCCCAGTCCTTATTGACTGCGAGGCGAAAACCTGTTGGATGAACTTTCTGTCCCATATCTGTAAATGCCTTTTGTAAAAAATCTTATCCCTTCGCCAATTTAGAGGCGGCTGCGACCCACTTGTCCTTTTCGATCCGACCACCCAAAGAAAGGAGCCCGTTGAACACATCAATGTTCTCAGTGTTCCAATCCGCGACTTGCTGGTAGTAGTAAATTCCCTCGGAGTTGAGTTTCTCAGCCAGTTTCGGGCCTACTCCGGGAAGTTTGGTCAAATCATCGGCGTCAGCAGGGCGGGATTCATACACCTTTCCTTTATCTCCGTCAACTGAAGATCCTTTTCCAGAAGATTTAGATGCTGTACCAGACACTTTTTTCGCCTTGGCACCTCCAGCAGTCCTTTTTTCGGGAGAAATATTAAGTTTTTTCGTCTTCTTTTCCACTTCCCCTTCATCTGTAAGAACCACCCGAAGGTGTGCGGTCCGTTTGATGATTCCAGCCGCAGATCCCCGAGCACGAGGCTGAAACCGCTTGAAACTGGGGCCTTCACCCACGGTGGCTTCCTTCACGACCAAAGTCTCAACGGCGAGCTCAAAATTGTTCTCCGCGTCTGCCAGTGCAGCTTTCATTGTTTTGGCAAACAAATCTGCACCCTTGCGGGGGGTGAATGCCAGAATGTCAAGTGCCGCCGAAACCGGCAACCCCTGAATTTCACGAGCCACATCGCGCGCTTTTTGCGCCGAGATCCTGGCAAACTTGTATGTCGATACAACGTCCATTTCTTTATCTTTCTTCAATTATAAATTCTTCTCGGTTGCCAGAGGCCTCACCCGGTCTCCTGGCTTCACGGTGCTTGAATCACCCACTGACTCTTGCAAAAGCGCTCCGGAAATATTATCCCGAACATCCACGATGATGGCGGTGTAAATTGGCTCTTCTTCGTGTTCAATAATGATTGGCGTGCCTACTAAAACTCCACTTTTGCGCCCGGCATCGATCACCACCAAACCTATCTTGGAATCAAAACTAACCACATGAGATTTTTCCAATCGTTTCACAAGAGGGTCATTATCCACCAGTGCGTTGAGGGCCTTTCCTGCCCGTGCGATAGACTCCTCCGCCTCCCCTCTTACGTTTTCCTTGGCTTCAGGAGTCGCGGCGAGATACTTCAAAAATGCCTCACTCAATCCGTGGAGGGCCTTGCGTTGCCTTTCGTTCTCCTGGCGTAGAATATCCAAATCCCGAACCGCTTTAAGCAAACGCTGCTCAAGACTGTCTTTGGATGAATTAAACAAATCAACCCCGAAAGCCTCCATTTTTTCCTGAACATCCCTAGCAGCGAAGGTCTGCTCCTCACTCACCCGGACAGATTCCGCGAGTGACTTCATCAACTCCTTCCGTTGAGATTCCGCATCAGCAAGTTTTTGCTGAGTAAAATTCAGCAAGGCCCGCACCTCGTCCAACTCAGGACTCTGCTGCCCACAAACTAAACCTCCACCTAGACACAATCCCGAAATAACCATCCTTAAAAGGGCGGATTTGGCAGAATTACAACTAGTTTGGAAAACTCTCATTTACTTGGATTCAACAGGGTTGAACGGATGACTTAACAGGGTACAATCGATAACTTAACAGGGTACAATTCACCCAATTAACCATTTTTGATTTTCGGGTTGTGACCCTGGTGCCCACCGAATTTCCGGGTCATCGAAAATTCTCCCAACTTGTGTCCCACCATATTCTCAGTGACGAAAACATTGATGAATTCTTTGCCATTATGAACCAGGAAATTGTGTCCCACAAACTCCGGGGTCACCATTGAACGGCGCGACCAAGTCTTGATCGGCTTCTTTTTACCTTCATTCATCACGTCGATCTTGATCAAAAGCTTTTGATCGACATAAGGCCCCTTTTTTAGTGAACGTCCCATACTTAATTAATTAAAAATTGCGATTACCGGCGACGCTTTTTGTTTTTGCGACGCTCCACGATGTACTTGTTGCTTGGCTTGTATTTTTTGCGTGTTTTCAGTCCCTTGGGATGTCCCCACGGACTCTTCAGATGCTGACGGCCACCGCCAGACTTTGACTTACCTTCACCTCCACCATTCGGGTGATCAACCGGGTTCATACACATTCCCCGGACAGTGGGGCGAATCCCCATCCAACGAGTTCGCCCAGCTTTGCCGCTCACCTGATTGTTGTGCTCATGGTTCCCAACGATCCCGATCGTGGCAATACATCTGCAGTTGATTTTGCGGATCTCACCAGACGGAAGTTTAATCAAAGCGTATTCACCCTCACGGTTGGAAAGCATGCAGCTTTGACCGGCACTTCGGGCAATCTGCCCTCCCTTGCCAAGAAAAATCTCTACGTTGTGAATTGAAGTTCCGGTCGGAATCTTGCCGAGAGGCAGACAGCAACCTGGCTTGATCGGAGCTTTTTCACCAGCGGAAACCGTGTCCCCCACATTCAAACCCTTGGGTGCCAAAATATAGGACTTCTGACCATCGCCGTATTCGATCAGGGCAATGCGAGCAGAACGATTAGGATCATACTCAATGCCAATTACCTTGGCAGGATCATCCGTCCTACGACGCTTAAAGTCAATAATGCGATACTGACGTTTGTGGCCTCCCCCCCGGTGACGACAAGTAATTCTCCCGTGGTGATTCCGTCCACCAGATTTTTTGATCGGGACACAGAGACTTTTCTCCGGCTTCGATTTTGTAATCTCAGCGAAATCGGGAAGCTCCTTGTAACGGTTTGACGGCGTGAGTGGTCTGTAAGTTTTCAGTGCCATGATGCTACTACCAGTTAAAATTCTTTTTTAAGCGAGTTCAATTGTCTCGCCATCCTTCAGCCTGACATAGGCTTTTTTCCATTTTTTGGTGCGACCGAAATCAGCCCGGCGCTCCCTCTTCTTCTTCCCCTGATAATTGGCAGTGCGAACGGCTTCCACTTTTTTTCCAAAAAGCTTCTCCACAGCATTGCGAATCTCTACCTTGGTAGCATTGGGGTTAACTTTAAAAACAAACTCGTTGTTCGTCTCACCAACTATCGTCGCTTTTTCGCTAAGTTGAATGGTGTCAATGACCTGAAATAAATCTTTCATAACTTTTTTCTCGATTCAGGTTTATTATCGGGCGGTACGCTCTGCTAAAACCTCCATGGCATCATTCAAAATCACGATCTTGTCATGATAGAGAAGATGCTCAGTATTCACTTCGTGAGCAGACATCAAAAGCACAGGCTTTACATTTCTAGCCGCACGTTTGGTTGACTCATCAAATTCTTTTCCGACGATGAGGACCTTGCGGGCATCCCCTGTCAAATCTTCAACTTCCTTAACAAATGATTTGGTCTTACCATCAGAAATTGAAAGGGATTTGGCTCCGAGAACATCGCCGCCTTTGATCCGCTCAGTTAGAACTTTGGAAAAAGCAAGTCTCTTGACGTTTTTGGGGACAGTCTTCGAATAATCACGTGGGCGGGGACCAAAAACCACCCCACCACCTGATGTAACTGGAGAAGCGTCGCCACCACGACGGGCTCGGCCAGTCCCTTTTTGGCGATAAGGCTTTTTGCCAGTTGCGGAAACTTCTCCCCTCGTCTTGGAATTAGCTGACCCGGTGCGGCGGTTGGCTTGCATTGCCACAATCACATCGTGCACGGCCTGACCGCCGATAGTCGAATCTTCAACGAGCTGAATATTTGCGCTTTTAGCGTCTGCGATACTAATGCTTTTAGCTGCCATAGTAATAAAAAGTTAGGTGTTAGCAATTGCTCACTGCCTATTCCTTGGATGCCTCTGCATCAGCAGTTGGTTTCTTGGTTAAATTCTGAGGAGCCATATCCTGTTTGACCGCTGGGCGAATTACCACGTAACTCCCCTTGGCCCCCGGGACTGCGCCACTGACCAGAATGACGTTGTCGGCCTGGCGTTTTTTGACGACCTTCAAATTCTGGATCGTTTTCCGAACACCACCCATACGACCGGGCATTTTGGCACCCGGCCAGACACGGCCGGGAGTTGTCCCAGCCGCGATCGCACCGGTCCGGCGGTGCATCATGTGCCCGTGAGCAGCCGGCTGACCTCCGAAGTTGTGGCGCTTCATCGCTCCTTGGAAGCCTTTACCCTTGGAGGTACCAATCACATCAATCCACTGTCCCTCCTCAAAGATATCCATACCTGGATGCGCCACGCCCTTAGGCAGTTGCTCATCACTGTCGAGGCGAAACTCAAGAACCTTACGCTTTGGTGTGGCGTTGTGCTTTTTGAAGTGACCTGTCTTGGCCGAGTTGACACGTTGAGCCTTCTGATCATCGTACCCTACCTGAACGGCGGTATATCCATCTGACTCAACACTCTTCTCCTGGAGAAACTCGTTGTTACTGACATCGATGACGGTTACAGCGATCGCTCTACCATCCTCGTCAAAAATGCGGGTCATTCCCACTTTTTTACCTATAATTCCGATGCTCATGGCTAGTTTGCCTTCCTATAAGTCCAGGTTTAAATTTTAATCGTGATGTCAACACCTGCGGGCAGGTTCAACTTCTTAAGTTCGTCAACGGTGCGAGCGGTAGGCTCGACAATTTCCAACAACCGCTTGTGGGTCCGAATTTCGAACTGCTCAGCCGATTTCTTGTTCACGTGAGGTGAACGGTTAACGCTAAACTTTTCAATCCTCGTAGGTAGCGGGATCGGTCCGGAAATCCGGGCTCCGGTCCGCTTTGCCGTATCCACGATATCGGCTGTCGATTTATCGAGCAGGCGCGAATCGTAGGCCCTTAAACGAATTCTGATTCTTTGACTCATCCCAGTATGTTCCCGTTGTTAAATTATGATCCTTTATAAAAATTTTAATAAACCCGCTCTCTTAGCTGGTTAAAAACGTTCCCCGGTACTTCTTCAAATCGAAGTGGTTCCATCGAGAAGCTAGCTCTTCCCTTGGACAGGCTCCTCATCGCTGTCGAATATCCAAACATGGTAGCCAGGGGGACTTCTGCCTTTACCAAGCTCACTCCATTGCGCGAATCGATTTCGTTAATCTGCCCGCGTCTCCGATTCAAATCGCCAATTATGTCACCCTGATACTCCTCTGGCATATCGACACTGACTCTCATGATAGGCTCAAGCAGAATGGAGTCTGCTCCTTGATAGGCATTCCGGACTGAGCAAATCGCTGCCATCCGAAAAGAGTACTCATTAGAGTCAGTCACATGAGCACTGCCACCAATCAAATCGATTTCGACATCCACCACCGGATAACCAAGAATTACCCCATTAACCAACGCCTCTTTGATTCCCTGAAGAACTGGACCCACAAAAACTTTAGGAATCTCTTCGCCGACCAGTTTGTTGTTAATCAAATACCCTTCACCACGCGAGCGGGGATGGACCTTGACGATCACATGGGCATACTGAGGTTTACCACCTGGCTGACTCTCAATTTTATACTCACCCACCGCTGCTTTGGTTACAGTCTCGCGATAGGCAATTTGAGGCTTCCCAGCATTGGATTGAACACCAAACTCCACTTTCATCCGATCTTGGATGATTTCGAGATGAAGTTCTCCCATACCAGCAATAATGGTTTGCCCCGTTTCCTCGTCTTTTGAGACAACAAAAGTTGGATCTTCCTCGGCCAATTGCTGAAGTGCTGCCGCCATTTTTTCGGAATCAGCCGTTGTCTTCGGCTCAACCGCCATGGAAATAACCGGATCAGGAAATGCCGGAGGTTCAAGCATGATATCGAAGCCTTCCTCATGTATCGTATCACCGGTACGAACACTTTTCATCCCCACTACCGCCGCAATATCACCAGCGTAGCAGGTTTCAATATCCTTGTGCTCAGCGGCCTGTATCTGAATCACTCGACCGATCCGTGTCTTTTTGCCAGTGCGGGAATTAATGATTTGATCACCCTTGGAAATAGTACCCGAGTAAACTCTAATAAAGACCAATTTCCCCACAAATTTATCAGACCACAATTTAAAAACCAAAGCGCAGGTTCTAGATGAATCGCTTGACTGTGCCACCACTTCCTGGTCGCTCGCCGCGTCACGGATCCCAGTCGCGGGCTGAACTTCAAGCGGACTCGGAAGATAATCAATCACTGCATCAAGAAGACCTTGAATGCCCTTATTTTTGAAAGCCGATCCACCGATCACCGGCACCAGACGGTTGGCAATCGTGGTCCGGCGAATTGCTCTTTTGATGTCTTCGCTGGTTATCTCCTCTTCAGCGAGAAATTTAAGACCCAACTCTTCATCGGAATCCACCAAAAACTCTACCAACTCTTCACGGACCGATTTCGCCAACTCCAACTGCTCTTCAGTCAAATCGCTCCAATGATAAGTCGAGCCAAGCAAATCGTCATCTGAATAACTAATCGCCCGAAGATTCACTACATCAATCTGACCTGACAATGAATCCTCTGCTCCGATGGGAACCAGAATTGGCATGGCGTTGGCCTTGAGTTTTTTGCGTACGTCCTCGATCACTGCCTTAAAGTTGGCACCGACCCGATCCATTTTATTTACAAAAATGATCCGGGGAACATGATACTTGTTGGCCTGACGCCAGACAGTCTCAGACTGGGGTTGCACTCCGGCCACCCCACAAAAAACTACAATTGCTCCATCCAAAACTCGAAGTGATCGCTCTACCTCCGCCGTAAAATCAACGTGACCAGGAGTATCAATAATATTTACTCGATGGTTTTTACCTGCAAAATTCTTAACCACCCCAGGCTCCACCAATTGTGTCCATTTGCAGGTCACGGCAGCCGAAGTGATCGTAATTCCCCGCTCCTGTTCCTGCTGCATCCAGTCAGTTGTAGCCTGACCATCATGGACTTCACCAAGCTTGTGAATCATCCCTGTATAGAACAGGATTCGCTCGGTAAGGGTCGTCTTTCCTGCGTCTATATGCGCCGCAATCCCAATATTCCGAGTACGTTCCAGAGGAACGTCCCGGTTTGGAGAATTGTGGTTGTTAGGCGCAGTCATTAACGTTTAACGCAGAAAATTGATCCAGTATTATTCAAAAAGCCTATTACCAACGGAAGTGAGCAAAGGCGCGGTTTGCCTGAGCCATTTTATGAACTTCGTCCCGCTTCCGGATCACAGCACCCTGATTGGTTGCAGCGTCTTTGATTTCGTTGGACAAGGCAACATGCATTGGCGTGCCGCGTCGTTTCCGTGCACTTGTAATAATCCAGCGCATTGCCAATGATTCCTGGCGCTCCAAACTTACTTCCAGTGGAACCTGATAGGTAGCACCTCCAACCCGGCGGCTTTTCACCTCAACCCGAGGCTTGGCATTTTCAATGGCGCGGTGCAGAACCTCAAGAGGATCAACCGATTCGCCCCCTTCATTCGCGCGATTAATCGCTGCATAAACGATGCGCTCGGCAAGGCCCTTTTTTCCATCGGACATTACCTTTGAGATCAGCTTAGCAACCAACGCGCTGTCAAATCGCGGGTCGTGATGCTCAGGTTTTGAGTAGACTCTTTTTCTACGGGACATAGGATTGTTTAACTAAATTTTGTAACATTCATATCACCGAGAAGCACTTGTCAGTCCGAAGACTACAAATTAGCTTTTCGGTTTAGGTCGTTTTGCACCATACTTGGAACGGCTTTGTCTGCGCTTATCAACTCCAAGGGTATCAAGTGCACCACGAACAACATGGTATCGGACCCCAGGCAAGTCCTTGACCCGCCCGCCCCTAACCAGCACTATCGAGTGCTCCTGGAGATTATGCCCCTCACCACCAATGTAGGCAATAACCTCATCCCCATTCGTCAGACGAACTTTTGCTACCTTACGAAGCGCAGAGTTCGGCTTTTTGGGTGTTCTGGTATAAACCTGCAAACAAACCCCACGACGCTGAGGACACTTGTCCAGAGCAGGTGACTTGGATTTGTAAGGCTTATCAGATCTACCTTTACGAACGAGTTGGTTAATAGTGGGCATAACGTCTCCGTTTGCGTTAAAATTTAAAAATGGGCATCTTTAGTTTAATCGTATTGACCGTGTGTTTTTGCGCTATCAGTCGTTGATATTACAAGCCTTCAAAGCCGATGCCTCAGATTTTGAAGGGCGGGAATATAATGGGGTTCAAACACCGCGCAAGCCAAAAATCTCAAATTTGTTTTTAAATCTTGGCAGCGAATTTAAATAGCCTCGAATCAGTCTAGTAATTACAGCTAGCCCAATAAATCAATTCCACGAAGTTAATTATCAAGTTAAACAACCTCACTTAATTTCACCGTCCGACGCTCAGCGACTGACTTGTCACAAGCAAACAAAACCCGAAATGTCTCAAGGGCATAGCTGAGCCCGGTCCGCTCCATCTCCTGGCCTTTATCCAGCGCCTCAAAGAAAGACTGAAACTGTGCCTGATACGGGTGATCATGTACATCTCCGGAATCTGCCAGGGCCACTGGGAGTTCGGTCCATTTTTTATCTCTAAGTCCAAGAGAGTTGGAATAAATTTTGTTGTCAAGGATACTCCCCTGACTGCCTACGAGGTGGGTGTGGAAATAGTAGGGCTGAAAACAATCTATTACCGATGCACATTTCCCGATGGCTCCATTTTTGAATTTCAAGAGAGAGGTGGTTGTGGTCGGAAATTCATATTTTTGAAAGATCTCATGTTTGGACTGAGTGGCATAGGCCGTAACCTCCTCCACTTCTGATCCCATGCAGAGCAGTAAAGCGTCCAGAGCGTGACAACCTGCGGAGAGGAGGCTGCTGCCGCCGTTTTCCTTGCTCGTGTTCCAGCGATATTGACCATACCAGGGGCCCACTCCATGATAATAGTCCACCTCTGCATAATGAATGTCGCCAATCAATCCGGAATCCAGCAAATGAGAAATCGTCAAGAATTGACTGATGTGACGCAACTCAAAACACACGGTGGCCCTGACGCCATTGGCCTGGACCGCTTCGGCGATAGTTTTACAGTCTTCCCAAGTCAAAGCGATCGGTTTTTCGAGAATGATGTGCTTGCCTGCTTCAGCCGCCGCCACCGCCTGAGCCCGGTGCTGGTTCGGGTAACTAGTAATCGAGACCACGTCGATATCAGCCTCATTAATCATCTGATTCACATCCCGATAAACAGCAATATCGCTCCCATGAGTCTTGGAAACCTCTGCTGGATTGAGATCCCGCGAAGAATATACCGCCCTGACGGAAGCTCGATCTGTCTTGTTAATTGCGTCTGCATGAGCGGTTGCCGCCCACCCGTATCCGATAATTCCAACTTTATATGCCATGTCTATCATTCAAGCGCATAAGCACCTGTTGGCAATTTTATAATCACGGCGAACTTGTCGAGCAGCGAATTTTGAAAAAAGACCTACTTAGTCTCTCCAGTCGAGATTTTCCAGATCTTCCGCCTCCAGATATCGCCAATCCCCAGGAGCAAGGTTTTCATCAAGTGCAAGGTCACCGACTTTTTCACGTTTCAGAGCTTCAACCCGGTTGGAGACAGCCCCAATCATTCGGCGCACCTGGTGGTAACAGCCCCGGTCAATGGTGATACGGATTTGCTTGTCGCCCAGTTGCTCGATCTCGGTTGCACGAAGTTTACCTGTCTCCTGATGTAATTCAACTCCCTCCAGCAGCTTCCCGCGCTGCTCAGTTGTAAAGGGATGCTTCAGTTCCGTTAAATAACATTTGTTGATGCCCTTTTTCGGCGACGTAACATGGTGGAGAAACTGTCCATTATCCGAAACCAACAAGAGCCCCTCGGTATCAACATCGAGCCGTCCGGCAATCTGGATTTTCCGATTAATGAATTGAGCGGGGAGCAACTCAAAGACGCTCTCATGGTGCTCCGGGGCGTGAGAACATTCGTAACCAACCGGCTTGTTGAGCATGAGATAGAGGTGCTCCCGATAAAGCCACTCCTGAGTTGCCACTTCAAAAATGAGGCCATTGGTTTCAAAAAGCTCTTTGGAATTACGACATTCCCGACCAGCGATTTTGATACCCGATTTTTCGATCATCCAGGCGCATTCCTTCCGGCTTCCGAATCCTTGGCACTGAAGCACTTTGAGAAGGGTGTTTTTCATGTGGTGGAAGGGCTTGAAGCAAGGATGATTTTGAAATCAGCGGACTCGGCAATTCTT
The DNA here is from genome assembly GCA_041742015.1 of Verrucomicrobiales bacterium. Classification (GTDB taxonomy): domain Bacteria; phylum Verrucomicrobiota; class Verrucomicrobiia; order Verrucomicrobiales; family DEV007; genus Arctic95D-9. The sequence goes on from JBGSJM010000063.1 coordinate 22,672, forward strand.
TCCGAGAACTTAAAATACTCGGCAATAGGCTTTTCGTAGGGCAACTGTCGGTTGGCTACCAAGACCAGGGAACCGGATCGTTTCAGCGAACGGGCGGCATTTTCGATAAACTTGACTCCCAGGCTGACATCTGTCCGCGCCGAGCGATGGAACGGTGGATTCATGACGACCCAATTGTAATGTTGGGGCTTGGGGCAGGATCCAGACAAGTCCGTCCAGAGAAAAGAAGTCTTTCCAGTTTGCTGAAGCGGCTCCAGATTACGACGGGCAGCTTCGAGGGCGAGAGCCTCGTCCTCATAAAGATCGAGAGCTACTATCCCGGAAAATTTCTGCAAAAGAGCATGGCTTAGATACCCCCAGCCCGCTCCGAAATCGGCGACGGTGCCACTAATCTTGCGTGGGAGGTTTTCAGCGAGAAAGGCCGAGCCTTTGTCCACTTTTTCCCAGCAAAACATGCCAGGCTGCGTCAAAAAATCCGTTCCCGAGATATGTTTACCGAGGTCGCGATACGCGTTCCATTCTCCTGGAAAATTCCCGCCTGCACGGCTTTCCTCCAACCAAAAAACCCGGCAATGGTTTTTGGAAAGATTTCCACTAAGAGTAATCTCCTTTCTGACATGCTTCTCGAAGCTTTTTACTCCCGTTTCATTATCTCCCACACACACCAGGATGCCACCGGGTGTTAAATGATCCCAAGCCCGGGCAATGTTCCCGTAGTTTTCCTTTTTGTGCTTGGTGAGCAGGCAGAGGCCAACATCGAACTCCCCTTCAATCCGACCCATCGTGTGGAAGCCTGCATTTTCCAGAGGCAGGTAAAGTGAACGCGACGACTGCTCACAAACTAGCAGCTTTTTCCAATCAGCTTCGAGCCGAGCTGTCCACTCAGCCCTCAACATAAATGCCCGATTCACCTGCGGCATGGCGAGGGTGCCCTCCTGAAAAGGCAAAAGCAAGGAGTCGACGATAGATTTGTTTTTTGAGCTGATAAATAAAGTATGGTTTGAAGCGATTGCGATACGATACTCGCAAACCTCAAGTCCACCAGTCAACGTAAGCCCTTTTTAAGTGCGTCCGCGATCTTTTACTTTAACGGCCGATGGCTTTCTCGACCGCCTCAGCAGTGACCACTTTTGAATCCAGAAAGAAATCAGCTAACGCTGCACGCGTGTCTAGAGAGTGATACTCTGTATTTGCAATGGGGTTTAGCAGTGTTTCTCGGAGGACAAGAAGTGTTCTTCCTCCAGATTGTGCATCATATGAATTAAGCCCAATCCGATAAATTTCATGAGGTAGTAAGGGTTTCCCATCCTTGGTAAAAACAGACTTTACCTTTCGGATTCGATTTGTCGCATCCCACTCACTTTCGACATCAAAACCCACCAGTCTGCGTTTTCCAAATCGATCGGATAAGGCCTCCTCCAAAATGGCCATGAGTTGCTCTCCGGTCACACTCGACGTGACAATCCGATTTTCGTAAGGGATGATTTTCCACATGTCTGCAAGGGTTTTTACCCCCCGTTCGATTGGATCGTCACTAAAAGCTCCATGCAAGACTCCGTCGATTTTCGCCCCTTTCTTCTTTAAAACATGGAAAATACCCGAAGCAATCAGACTCTGGGTATCAATCCCTTTATGGTTAAAGTCACCTTCTTCAATCTTCTCGATTTCAAGGGCTCCCACTTCCACCTGCATTGATTCTCGAGATTTTTTTAGATCGTCACCGGTGATTTGGAAGACGAGCGGATCAATTGAGATCGATTTATCCATGAGCACAGTTTCGGCGTCACGCCGGATCAGCTTTGCTCCGTCTTTGAGGAAAGTGAGATTCACCAAACCCGCCCAGATTCCATAATAGCCTGCCTGAGTAAATAGAGTATTCCCTATCATCGTTGATGGCCGATCACGATGCGTGTGACCTGCTAAAAAGAGGTCAATTTCCGGGCAGTGGCGAATGATTCGATTCACCTGATTGGCGTAATCGTCCAAATCCCCTTGTTTCAAACCCATGTGGCCTGCAGCAATAATACAATGAGCACCCTGGTCCTTCAGCGCGCGGATCGCCTTTCGTGCCTCGACATGGGGATCAAGCGCCACCACTGAACCCAGTTGGCCAGGATTCAGCCAGAAAGGAAGACCCGGAGTTGTGAGCCCGAAAATTCCGATTTTGATTCCAGAAACCTCCTTAATCATTGTCGGTAACAATTTTTTGGCGAGACTTCCAGGGTTTTGAGGAGATACGGCAGAGTTGCCATCGACTTGTAAATTGGCACTCAATACCGGCATGGCAGATTTCAATACGGCCTTTCGAAAAACCTCCTCGCCCCAATCAAAGTCATGGTTTCCTGGTACCCAGGCGTCGTAACCCGCCGCATTCAGTAGTTTAACCATGATTTCACCTTCCGATTCCAGAGACACATGAGTTCCCTGATAGAGATCACCAATATCCAGAGTGATGTGATTGGGATTCCCATTCCGCCACTTGCGAATCTGGCTCAGGCACCGTCCAAAACCTCCTACATCCACCAATCCATCGTAACTCTCTGTGGGAATTATGTGCCCATGCAAATCTGTGGTGTGACAGATTGATATTCTAACCAAGCCTTCCCCCGGCGGCTGATA
>JBGSJM010000064.1:0-8097 GCA_041742015.1 Verrucomicrobiales bacterium
AACTCTTCAAAAAACAACGCGACGATCACCGAGTCGATTGCCCGGATGATGTCGATGATCCCTTCGGTATCTCCCAAACCCAGGTTCAATCTATTTTTCACTTCAAGCGTGAGTCGTACGCTGGCGCAACTCCCATCGAAGGAAATTTTCATTTCCTGGAGTAAATCGCGAATACACTCCACCCGGCGGAGGGGAAAACTCTCATAAAGGCGTTGATTGATATCCCCAACATCGACACCAGCCTCAATCAGGTTGGCAGCCGCCCGGTAGGTATTTGCGGTGGTGTTGGGGTAGCGAAAACTTCCGGTATCGGTAGAAATCGCGGTATATAGATTTTCGCCGATTTCCCTGGTTATCACCCACCCGGCATGGGTCGCGATTTCAAAGATGATTTCACCTGCGGCGGGTGACTGGGGATCAACCATATTAATATCCCCAAACCGGGTATTGCTGGCGTGGTGATCCACATTGATCACCGGTTTGTTGCCGGGCAGGCACTTCCACACTTGCTCGCAAATCCGCTCTTTCCCGGAGCAATCTACCGCGATTATCAGATCCACGGCAAAAACATCACCCATTTTTGGTGTGATAACTCGATTCGTGGAAGGCAGGAAGGCCAGACTGCCGGGGACACCGTCGTGGTTGATCATGAAGACGTGTTTGCCAATGTTTTCCAGCAACATCCCCAGCCCGACCAGGGAGCCGATCGCATCACCATCCGGCCGATCATGTGAGAGAACGGCGATAACATCAGCCTGAGCGACCAATTCCAGAGTTCTTGAGATTTCTTTTTTCACAATTCAACAGGGTATAATGTCACGTTCAACAGGGTATAATGTCACGTTCAAGAGGATAAAAACCTTAACATCGATGTTCAGGATGTTAAGGATTAAAATTTAAGTGGAGGAGATGAAACAGGGCCAAAGGCCCGAATCGATTCCAGGAAATGGGCTTGATCTTGGCTTGTGGAGTTCAAGGCCTCTCGCGGAGAGCGCGGTGGAGGCGGGCGGCGGAGTTTTCTTTCTGCGGGTGAAATGAAACTCCATATCCATACTGTCGCCGTCCTGATTATTGCTGGTGTGCTAGGTATGGGATGTGATCGACAGGCCGACACCTCAAAAAAGAATTCGCCGCCAGAAGAATCGAATGGTTGAGTCAACTGCACAAATTCTCTTTTGGGGATCGCTCGGATGCTTGCCCGTCGCTCTCGCCTTGCTCGTCAGCGCGGTAAAGTCAGAAAGGCGCTTTGTGGCCTCATTTTGCTTGGCGGCGTCTTCTTTTTGTGGTGTTCATTTCGTTTGGTATTTTCGAACGCTCGGTATTAGTCTTAGCGATAAGATCGGAAATGCAGAGTATCCTCGATGGACAAGTCACATGTTGGTGGCGGCGTGTGTCGCGGCGATTTTCATTGGGCTTTAATATTCAATTTCATACCGGAAAGCGTCAGATGATTTGGTTTCCAATTGTTAAACCGACGGCGTTCAAAAACGTCGCGTCATAAACGGGGTCAGATAATCCACTGTTGTCCCGAAATAGTCAGTCTGGGACCGTTTTGCGATGCATATGAGTAGGCCGGGCTGTTGGCCTTTGGCGCGAAGATTTTTCAGAATATTTATATTCAGAGGGGCTCTTCGCTGGGTTTGTCCGCAGGGTGTGCTTCGCTGTCCTTGGAGGGCGCTTCCCGGTCCTCGGTGTGTGGTCGGCCCCCGGGGCCCTTTTTGCGTTCACTGGCTTCGAGCCGGGCCTTTAACTCGTCGAGCCTCTTCAACTGTTCGGGATTGAGAAGCGGCCTGACTTTCGCTTCAAGATCTTCACGGAGTCTTTTGTTCATCACCTCTTTTTCTTCCGGGGATATTTTGCCGTTTTCGCGGAGTTTTTTCATCCTGCCGTGTGACTCCACCATGAAGCCCCGCATCTTTTCCTTTTGGTCAGGGGTGAGTCCGAGTTCGGAGAATACCCGCTCGGCCATGTGGTCGGGCTCGTGGGGCGGCTCATGGCCACTCGCGGGACGCTGGTGAGGCCGGGATTCAGGGGGACTCTTCTGCCTGGGCGCTTCCTCGCCGCTTGCAGGCCGTTGGTTTGGAGCTTTCATGTGCTCGGGCAACGCTTGGAGTTTCTTTTTCTGTTCGTCGTTGAGCATGGGCTCAAACTGAGTATGCGCCTCCCTGATGACGGCCTGAATCCGTTCGGCGGATTCTTCCTGGATGGCCTTTATCCTGGCCCTGGTCTTGTCCATGAGTGGTTCTGCCTTGTCCTTCTGCTCTGGGGTGAGGGCGAGCATCCTGCTCATCATCTGAAGATGGTCTGCTTCACTGATGAAGGGCTGTTTCATCCTGGGGGGACTGCCGGGATCGCGGTGCTGAACTGAATGCGGAGCGGGATTGGGGCGATCGGAACCTGGTTTGTGAGGTGCTTTTCGGTCGCGATGTTGATGGGGCGGTTTGGAGTCGTGTTGATCTCGTTTTTCACTGAAATTCCTGGCGTCGTGCTCGCGACGATGACGCTGCTGTTTTCGCCCCATTTGGGGGCCAGCACCGGAACCGGAAGGTCCCCGTCGCGATCTCTGGTCGCGGGCTTGATGCTGTGGCCACGGGCCGCGTGGGCCGGAGAAATGGGGCGGACCTTGTTGTGGACCAAAACCATGGAAGTGACGTGATTGCGGGCCGTTCCAGCCGCCGAAGTGGCGTGGTCCCGGCTGAGGTCCGGGAGGGAATCCGCCGCGACCAAAGTATTGCGGTTGCTGAGGTGGTTGATGTCCATCAAACCGGCGCTGTGGTCCATCAAACCGGCGCTGCGGTCCATCAAACCGGCGCTGTGGTCCATCAAAACGCTGTGGTCTTGGTGGATGCATATTGCGAGGTTGGAAGGGTTGTTGTTGGTGTCTCCGGGCATCATGATGTTGCCTCGGGCCGCGATCTTGCGGTGGTTGGGATTGCGGTTGACCGGGGCCACCCTGCTGATGAGGTCCGCCCGAGCCCGTGCCCATGTTACGGTGCGGTTGCATCTCAGACCTGGACCGTTCCGGCCCGGGTCCGGGGCCATGATGATGGTGTTGCTCACCATGTTTTCGGCGCGCGTGGGATTCCTGCGGTGCTTCCAGCGGCTGAGATTTTTGGGGAGGCGCGTCTTTTTTGTCGGGTCGATCCGGCTCGCGGGAGGCGTCCTGTGCTACGGTGAAACCGCAGCCAAGCGTAAGTGCTGCGGCCACGGCCAAAGTTTGATTTCGTCGATAAGAATTGTACTTCATGTGTTTGAATTGAACTATTTGTGCGAGCAATAGTTGCGGCAGGAACAAAAATAGTATCACATGGAGCCTGGGAAGGTCAGGGACAGGATGAGGGCTCCCGAAAAAAGGAGCGGCGTCGAAGTTTAACAATAGGTTTTTCGATACTGCATGGGTGTCATTCCCATGTGTATTTTGAAATATTTTGAGAACGCGGCTTGATCGTAGAATCCGTAATGGGTGGCAATCTCGACGATGGGACGCTTGGTCTGGCGAAGGTCATCGCAGGTGGCGTGGACCCGCATTTTGACGATGAACTGCTGCGGGGTGGTTTTGAGATGATCTTTAAAACGGCGCTCAAATTGCCGGACAGAGAGGCCGCTCATTTTGGCCAGATCGGGGATGGCGATGTCCAGGTGGTAGTTGGCCTGGATAAAATCCAGAGCAGGGGTCAGGTCGGAGTCGACAGGGAGCAGTTTGCGTTGTTCTTCGTAATCTTGAATGATTCCCATAACGCCTATGACTTCATCCTTCTGGGAGAGGATCGGCAGTTTGTTGGTCAGAAACCAGGCGGGATTTCCGGTTCGATTCATAAAAATTTCCACAATTTCGAGCATGGGTTCCCCTGTCTCAATAACTTGGAGGTCGTCTTTGCGGAATTTTTCAGCGAGACTGAAGGGGAGATGGTCGAAATCCGTGGTCCCCCAAAAAGCCTTTTCATCGCGATACCCGTAAAGCTTAAGGAGAGCGCGATTGGCGGCGAGAAGATGGCCCTCCCGATCCTTGGCGAAAAAGAGGATCCCAGGGATATGGTCAAATAATCTTTCAAATCCCCATTCCGGTGAAATCGAGTTTAGAAAATGCGTTCTCCGGTCGACTCCAGATTTTTCCATGGGAATAGTTTTGCTGAAACCTGCTTGGAAAGGTTGATGGTTGATGCTAGATAGTTGATAGTAGTGGAGAGATCATTAACCATCAACTTTTAACCATTAACCTTTCTGAAAAATTGGATTCTTGCGGCCCGACCAAAGACACTGCCTGCTGCGGTGGTGCCTGTCTGGGTCGGGAGTGTGCCCGTTTTATTGGGGAAGGCCGGGAATTTCTCATGGTTGATCTTTGCGGCGACATTGATCGGGTGTCTCTGCATCCAAATCGCGACAAATCTGTTTAACGATGCGATAGATGCCGCCAAAGGGGCGGACACTGCCGACAGGCTTGGTCCCAAACGAGTCACGGCTTCTGGATTGATTTCCCGCGAGGCGGTAATGCGGGTCGGATTTGGTTTCTGCGTTCTTGGTGCCCTGGTTGCGATCCCGTTGATTTTGAAACATGGCTGGGTTCCGATAGCCATTGGCGGGGTGTCGTTTTTGTTGGCTTACGGCTATACCGGCGGGCCTTTTCCGCTGGCTTATCGGGGAATGGGGGAGTTGTTTGTGATCGTTTTCTTCGGTCTGGTGGCAGTTCCGGGGACTTATTTTATGCAGACAGGGCAATGGATCGGTCACCCCGGTTGGATCGTGGCCCTGCAAGTGGGTCTTTATTCGACGGTTCTCATCGCCATCAATAATCTCAGGGACATTGAAGAAGACCGCCGCTCCAACAAGATGACTCTGGCGGCTCGTTTCGGAAAAACCTTTGCCCGCTGGGAAATTAGCTTTTTCTGTTTTGCCCCGCTTTTTCTCTGGTTTTTGTATGGTCCAACTGGGATCAGGACAATTGGGGCTCTGGTGGTTTCTTTTCTGTTGGCCTCCTTTATAGCCTTCCAGGTTTTTACCCGGGAACCGGACAGGTCATACAACAAACTACTGGCGGTGGCTGCTCTGCAACTCATCAACTTTGCGGTGTGTTATTCGGTCTGGACATGGCGATGAAGGATCATGAAATATGGGTTTCGCACTATGAGCTGAAAAGTGCGAGAGGGCTGAACAGTGCCTCGGAGCGCACCAGTCACCCCGGAGCGCTAGTTCGCGTGGGCGCGGGCTACGGATGCATCCAACCCTGGCCAGAGCTAGGGGATCCGCCTCTGGATGTGCAACTAAAAAGTCTCGTTGATGAGTGCCCCACTCAACAGGCCGCGATCACCGTGGAATGCGCCCGGCAGGACGGAAAAGCCCGGATCGAAGGGCGAAGTGTTTTCGCCGGGGTAAATGCGCCAATTCCCGAAAGCCACTGGCTTTATCAAGTAGGGGACGACATCGGGAAAATACGCGGACAAGGCTTTCGCACGGTAAAGGTCAAAATTGGCCCCAAAACAGTGCACACTGAACTGATCGAGTCGCTGGTAGATGTGGGGTTGAGAATTCGTCTGGATGCCAATGGTTCTTTTCCTTTTGCCCAATTTAGGGATTGGTGGGATTTACTCGCAACATCGGTTCGTGAAGAAATTGAATTTGTCGAGGATCCGGTGCCTTGGAATTGGTGGAACTGGCATTGTCTGGAACAGATTGGAGTGCCATTGGCAGTTGACCGGGACGCCGAAAAAAATCGTCCCCACTGTCCGTGGGCGATCTTTAAACCAGCGATCAACCGGGAGGAGATTTTGCTGCCCTGGGTCAGAGAAAAAGGCATGCAACTGGCCGTGACCAGCTACCTGGATCATCCCCTGGGGCAGATGTGGGCAGCGTTCGCCGCCCAGCAACTGAACGTGGACGAACCGGATTGGCTTGGGGAATGTGGGTTGATATCACACCGCTGTTTTGAGAAAACGGATTTTTCCGAGCAACTTCAGGTAATCGGATCAGTACTGCAAATCCCGGAAGGCACTGGTCTGGGGTTCAACGACTTGCTGGAAGCTCTGCCATGGAAGCGCCTGACCTGACATCCGCTGACTATTGGGAAGGTGAGGCCAACGATGTGCGGCTAAATCCTGCTGCGAATCACGATGTCAGAGGCCTGGAAAGTGCATTGGAGGCCCGGGAGATAAAGGCTTCGATAATCCTGGCGACATCGGGCACTTCTGGCGCTGCCAAACTGGTCGTGCTTCCAAAAGTTGCGATGCTCCACTCCGCCCGAGCAGTTATCGACTGGTGCGCTTTATCCGGGAATGATAGATGGCTGGGTGGGCTGTCGACGTTTCATGTTGGGGGATTGGGAGTCTACAGCCGGGCATTTTTGACGAAATCCCGGGTCAATCCCATGGCCTGGCATGAGTGGACCCGCGATGGAAAGGCATTTTTGACTTCGATTAAAGATTCCACGGTGACATCTCTGACCCCCATCCACCTCCACGATCTCGTCGCAGCGCGGGTGTCGAGCCCGGCAAACCTCCGTGGTGTCTTTATCGGCGGTGGATCGTTGTCCGTTGAATTGGCCAGGGGGGCGCAGGATCTGGGTTGGCATTTGTGGCCCACTTATGGGATGACGGAAGCCTGCTCCCAGATCGCAACATCGCTAAGTGGCAATCCCGAATGGCTGCCGATTCTAGCGCATTGGGAAACGCGATTGTCGCCCTCGGGTTGCCTCCAAATCAAAGGCCAGGCGCTTATGGCCGGGTATTTTTCCCGTGCCCCCAATGGAAAGTGGCAATGGTATCCTGCCAGCGACGAAAGCGGATTTTTTACAACGGAAGATCAGGTTGAGATCGCCAATGGAAAGCTGAAAGTGATCGGGCGGGCAGATCATCAGGTCAAAATCCTGGGAGAACTTGTCTGCGTGGATAAAATCGAAACATCCCTGGCTCAGTACCTGGGGGTAAATGCCGTTGTGTCCACCTCTGCCAACCAGAGACGGGGGTGCGATTTGATTGCCATCATCGAGTCCGAAATCGATCTGAGTGCCGCCTTTGCCGCTTGGAACCAGGGGCAGCCACCGTATCAACAAATTGCCCAGGTCCATTTTGTCGGCCATTTTCCAAGGACTGAAGTGGGGAAAATTGATCGCAATGGAGTAAAATCGTTACAAAAACACTCCTAAATGCTAGTGGTTGAACCGAAAAAGAATGCGAGGGTGTCATTCTATGAGAAAAATTGCACAATTAATCTACTTCTTAAACCGTGTTCTGTTGCTGGCTCTTAGTCTGGCGTTTTTGAGTTTTTACCTGGTCTCCAACCCCTCTTTGAGTGAAAAGGTGAAGCCAATCGTGGATTATGCGACCAAGTATCTACCGATTTTATTGGTACCGGTGGTCATAGCGATGCTTATCGTTCTAGTGATTCGCTATGCGGTCAAAAACGAGAATGAAACGATCGGTTTTGGCGACATTCTGTCAGGGTTACTCGCTTTGGCATGCCAGATCGGAGTGATTGCTCTCTACCGGGCTCAGGGGGCTGAAGTGGTAAATTCAAACTTCCTGTCCAACATTCCGAACGTGACCACCATTGCTGAAAAGGGAGCTTCCTTTGGAATCTTGGGAGTTGCCGCGCTTCAGTTTGTGACCTTTATCCTTTACTGGATCGCAGATCCGAACAAAAAGCGCTAAAATCTGACTATTTTGTAATTTCCCAGGCCCGGTCAAGCATCCGCTTATCGGGCCTTTTCATTGGAACCTAACAAATCTTCGCGCCACTTGGAAAAGGGCAGCTTGTGACGGTTCTCATACTCATGGGCGTGGGAGTCATGATGGGCGTGGTTACCCCGGTCATTTGCCATTGCGACCTTTGTCACTTTGTAGATTTCTGCAAAATGTCCATCAAAAGTGACTTTTCCCCAGTTTGCGGTGTTGCGATCAATCGCAACTCTGGCGACTTCATTTTTATGGGAGACGAGACAAGGCATGGGGTCGCGCATTTCAACAAAATAAATGTGCCCACCCTGTTCCACTTTAACTCCGAAAATCGGACGGCCATTCGAGTCATAGCCCTGAGCACCATAGTATTCCAGGATCACCACATCTACCGTGTAACGGCTTTGCGCGTTTGCTGTGGAAAGGAAACACA
>JBGSJM010000065.1:0-3010 GCA_041742015.1 Verrucomicrobiales bacterium
CACCGAGACAGATCCGGCCAACGTAGAAGCAAAGGCTTTCTACATGCGTCAGATCTACCAAAACAGCGGCAAGGGTGTTTCCATCGAAAATTACGACGCCGTCAATGCCATCGCTGACGAGATCTTCAAGATCCAGTCCGATCATCCCGCCCATCACTATGTGATCCATCTTTGGGACAACAAGAAGGCGGCCAACGCTCTGAAATCCTGCGAGGCCTGCGGCCCGGCGGCCCCAGCCATCGCCCACATGTGGCATATGCCCGGACATATCCACTCGAAACTGAAGCGTTTTAGCGATGCCGCCTGGTACCAGGAAGCGTCAGCCCGCGTCGATCACGCCCATACCATGAAGTATCAGCTTCTCCCCGATCAGATCCACAACTTCACCCACAACAATGCCTGGCTGGCGCAATCTCTTTATTACCTGGGACGGTGTGACGAGGCCGCCGCGCTGGCCATGAACATGATCGAGCTGCCCCGGGTGCCGAAGTTCAAGAAAAAGGGCGAAGATGCCTCCTACGACCCGGCCAAAAGCAGTTGGCTGCGCGGGCGGGAGCGGCTTCGGGAGACGCTAATCCTTCACGAACAATGGAGCAAACTCATCACCCTGGCCGGAACGCCCTACCTGAGTCCCGACGAGCTGTCCATCAAGAAACAGGAACTGAACAAGGACCTCGCCATTGCCCGATTCGAGACCGGAGATTTCGATGGTGGGCGGACCCTGCTCCGGGCGATGGAAAGTGATTTTGCGGCGGAGAAGAAAAAGAAGGCCCCCTCAAAAATCAAAGAGATGGAGTCGGCCATCAAAGAAATCCGGGTTTATGAGGCACTTCGTTCGCAGCCGCCCGCCCCTGAAAAGGCGCGGCAGTATCTGACCGGCCTGGAAAACGTCACCAAACCCCGTCTCGCCAGTCTTTGGAGCCGGGCGGGGGATCATGAAAAAGCCGTCAGCTTCGCCGCCCAGGGAGTGACGGGAGGTGGCAACCAGGTCTTTCCACTCGCCACCCAGGTGCAGGTCCTTCATGCCGCTGGGAAAAAGGCCGAGGCCAAAAGCGCCTTTGAAAACCTGCGGAAGGTGGCCGGGTCCGCAGATCCCAAGTTGCCTTCGCTGCGTCAGCTCGCTCCGGTCGCCGCCGAATTCGGATTTGCGGAAGGCAGTGACTGGAGAATCGCCCCGGTGCCCCCCAGCCGGATCAGCCTCGACTCACTGGGGCCTTTCCGCTGGTCCCCACCCGCCGCGCCCGGCTTCGAGTTGAAGGACGCAGATGGCAAAGTCTTCACCCTCCGGGAGCGGGCCGGGAAAAACACCCTACTCATTTTCTTTCTCGGCAAGGGCTGTGTTCACTGCATGGAGCAGCTCAATCGCTTTGCTCCTGTTGCTGCGAAATACCGGGAAAAAAGCATCGACATCATCGCGATTAGTTCGGACAGTGTTGAGGGTCTTCGCGAAACCTTCGCCAGTACCAGCGATGTTGGCGGCGGAAAAAGCCCCTTTCCCCTTTCCACTTCTTTCTGACGCCAGTCTGGAGAGTTTCCGGAAATACAACGCCTACGACGATTTCGAAAATAAACCCCTCCACGGCACCTTCTTTATCGATAGTCATCAGAAAATCCGCTGGCAGGACATCAATTACGAGCCATTTATCTACGCGGACTGGCTTCTCGAGGAATGTGACCGTCTTCTCGGAGTGGATGCGGGTCAAAGCTGATTCTGGCGTAACTGATGCTGCGGACTGATTGTACCCTGTTGGGTCGCTGATTGTACCCTGTTCAATCAGCTTTCCGGATGAAAAAATTGATGACGCGAAGAGTGACAATTCACCGACACCGAATCAGGGTCATCACTGCAAAGGCCGTGCCATAGGGTTGATGGTAGGTATAAAATGGGAAATCCCACCAGGATCCGTCTTTTTCCTGATGCTGGAGCATGATCCCGGCGAGCATTTGCTGGTGGGGTCTGGCGGCCTCATCCGAAAGGAGTTCCGTGCACTTTGCCGCATAATAATGGCCATAATAATAGAAATATCCGGCTACGGCAAACCACGATTCATGAGGGATGGGGCGTTTCCGACCAATGCTGAGCCAGCCATTTCGATCTCCCAGTTTTATCAGCCAGGAGGAGATCGCTTCGTCGGTGATGGTCTGGTCGCCATAAATTCTCAGCGCGTAGTTACAGGCCTGGGAGCGGCCCAGACTGCCCCCGGGGCGGTTGATGGGATACATCGGGCGGCTTTTTAAATACTCGCCATACATGTAGGAGAGGTCATTTTTTCTCTGGCGGTTGATGGAGTCGATCGCGCGGGTGACGATGCGCTGTGAGACTTCAACGCCGGGAATGGATTCCACCTCTTTGAAGGCGACCAGCACAGTCGCCGTGGTGAAACTGATGGAGCTGCCGGACGGCTTGGCGGTTTCGGCGTTGAAGTCGTAGTATCCCCAGCCGCCGTCGATTGACTCGAAGCGGTTGAGCCGATTGATCTGGCCCTGAATGATGTTGCGGATTTTTTCCCTTTGCTCGTCGGTGGTGGCGCGGGTGTGCATTTTGGCGAGGGCAACAAGGCCATAAGCGTGGGTCCAGACGTTGTAGATGGCATCCGCAGTGGCCCGCCGCACATTTGGCAATTCATCGAGGAGATTGGTTTCACCCCGCTCCAGGGATTTTTGAGCGGCACTGCCTGGAATGTCGGCGAGACCGCTTTCGATGAGGGCGGAAACGGCCATGGCTGTCACCGCAGTGCGAAAGGCGTGGTGGGAGCCCGGGACCGGGGCATAAATATTCAGCCCCTTGGTCTGGCGGGCTGATCCCCAGCTACCGTCCTCATTTTGATCCTGGACCAGAAAGGCGATGCCTTTTTCGATCGAGGCGTCAATCGCTTCCCGCGAAACGGGTGCCTCGCTCCCGGCATGCAGCAGGGTGAATCCTTGAAACAGGAGACTGAGCCAAGCATAGCGGACAACGTAGCAACGTAGCGGTGGCGTCTCGCCGCCGTTTCGGCTAAGCCCCATGCCC
>JBGSJM010000066.1:0-17329 GCA_041742015.1 Verrucomicrobiales bacterium
CGAAGATTTGGTTGGAATAGCCCACGAATTTGAGCATCTCATACCAAGATCGCAAGACGGGCCAACGATTCGCGATAACCTATGGCTTTCGTGTCGGAGGTGCAATTCGTTCAAGGGTGACAGAACGTCCGGGATCGATCCAGAAACCAGGGAAGTGGTTCAACTATATAATCCCCGGAAACAACTTTGGGCCGATCATTTCTGGTGGGTGGACGGGGGCATTGAAATAAAAGGGAAAACACCGATTGGCCGTGCCTGCGTAGGTTTGCTAAATTTAAATCTACCGATCGTAATGAAAGCACGATCAGTATGGATTTTGAGTGGCCGATTCCCTCCAATCAAAGGGTAATAAAGTTAAACCAACCTCATGGTCCCACCTGCGCTTGGGATGCGCCTGGCTAATCGCCCCCCCCACGGCTGCTCCTCCGGGTTTGTAGTCAGGGAAATGGAACGGCCCGGGCTCGTCACGTCAGGGGGAATCTTCCCCGATAATTCATCCACCCAACTCCACAGCATGGGTGCTGCCATTCCCATTGGCTGCGCCGGATCGCGATGGCGGGGAAACGGGTTCCGCGGTGTTTCCGTTGGTGATGGTGGCACCGCCATAAAGCTCTTCGCTGGGAGGGAGGACGCTCTCAAAAATGCTCCGGTTCTCCCGGTCGAGCCGGGCGGCGACCGGTTCGGGGGCGGGTGCGGGGCCTGCCGGGACGCTCCCGGAGATGGAGGCAGGCTGCGGAATTGGTGCATCCTCCTGCTCGTAGCGGGGCAGACCGTAGAGCCGACGGTTTTTGCGGTAGGCCTCGTAGGTAGAGGGGTCTTTGGCCCAGTATTGGAGCATGAGGGGATCAAGCTGGTTGCGGATGTGGGTCATGACGGCGGAGAGGGCATCCTCAACTTCGGCGGTGGTGATGGTGCGCTCGGTGAGGGCGCGCCGGGGCGAGGCGATCTCTGTGACCCAGGCATTCTGCGCGGCAATGAGAGTAACTTTGTCGTCCGCAGTGAAGCCAAAGTGGGCGAGGGAGGCTTCGTGCTCATTGACGGCCTCGACAGTGGTCTTTCCGATGTCGCGCAGGTCGTTATCTGGGAGGCGTTCCAGGGCGGACGGGCTGATTTTGAAGCGGTGCCCGAGGATGGGATTGGATTGTTTTTCACTGAAGGCGGCCAGGGGCGAAGCGCAGGCGATGATGGAGCGGCAGAGCCGGGTGCGGAGAGCGGCTTTGTGAGCGGCGACTCCGGTGATGATCTGACCCTGGAGGCGACCCAACTCGACGACCCGGGGAACTTCGTTTTTAAGCCATTGGTAGCTTTCCTCCGCAGCGGGGTTTTTCAGGCGGAGTTCAGTGCGATCCGCAAAAAACTCGACGAGGCTTTCGGCCATGTTGCGTTGTGCGATGTGGAATTGATCCATGAGAGCGTAAGGTGAGCAGTTGGTTTGTTAAGATTTAGAGAAAATCAAGATCTCTTACGCGATAGCGTGGAGGCGTGGTCGGGTCAAGTGAAATGAACTTAACATTTTTGTCACGAAGGACAGGTGTAGGGTCTTTGAAGGCCAGCTTGACATAGGTCGCACAGCTCCCATTGCTCCCATGACCCTGCGGATTATCGGGATTATCTGCGGGTGCGAGATCTTGTGATTTGGGACAAGGAATCAAAGGAGGCCCAGTTTGTGCGCCGCCTCGGTCGCAAAACCCCGCAAACCTATGAGCTTTATCGGGAGTTTGTGGAAACCCGCCCGGCAGAGGTAATCGCCAATATCGCCATCTGCCTGATTAACCAGGCAAACTATCTGGTGGACCAGCAACTCCTCCGTCTGGAGAAAGATTTTATCGAGCAGGGTGGCCTCCGCGAGCGCATGTACAAAGCCCGGCTCGCCCACCGCAATACATCGCCGAAAAACGATCCGCCGAACCGGCGATAAGTGGATTGGTTTAAAACGTGGCGGTGCAGGATTAAACCTGCGAAGGTGGGTGCGACTGGTAAACGAGTGGAGTTTCATCACCCGAAGACAATAAATGAGGAAAGAAAGAAGAACCGGGTAATGTGGCGGCTTTTTTCTGCCTTCTTAATACCTATAGAATTAATGTAATTATCGTAAAAATGAGAATTCCTCTCATTGATTGGAGTCCGCTGTGCAATGATTGGATTAGGCGGGTCATTACGACGATTAGGCGGGTCATTGTTTCGATTAGTCAGCTCATTGTTGAGATTCTTTTCGCATTGATGCGATTGGAGCTGCCATAACGGTGAGACGACCTCTCATTGATGAGATTCATCCGTGCATAACATGGATTGGGCGGGTCATTGAATGGATTAGACGGGTCGTTGAATGGATTGGGCGGGTCGTTGCGTGGATTGGGCGGGTCGTTGCGTGGACTGGGCGGGTCATTGAATGGATTGGGCGGGTCGTTGAATGGATTGGGCGGGTCGTTGAATGGATTGGGCGGGTCATTGAAAGGATTGGGCAGGTCATACAAGCGATGGGAGCGATTTAAATATCGGATTCTTTGAGGACCAATCAAAGAGGATTGCCAGCAGAGGGCAAAGATGGTATCGACATTTTCCGAACCAAACGCGTTTCCATGAGGCTATGTCACCGTTAAGTGTTGAAATTGGAAGCGAAGAAACGTAACTATTTGATTATAAACGGTTAATTGGGTTGAGGTTCTTTGAAAACAAATTCTTCATTTTGAACGACTTATGGAATTACCAATACTTAACGGTGACATAGCCTTCCATGAACAGTGTCTCGATCGATCCCTCACAGCAATTTGTATCCGGATCCCTGCTTCACGTGGGCTCTCTGCTGGGGTGTCTCGTTGTTGTTTTGGGATACCTTCTCATCCGCCGCCGCGTGGCATCCCGGGGCGAGGGCCTCGGGGCGGTTGAAAAAGCCCTTGACCCGCCCCTAATAGTCTTGATCATACCCTGTTAAGTCCTTCATTGTACCCTGTTAAGTCGTCACCTGAGATTTTTTCTATCATGTTTCCTTATATCGCACTCGCCGACGACAAGCCGTGGCAACCGGGCCCTTACGATGGGGTTGAGCTGAAGATTCTTCATCACAATGAATCGACGGGAGGTGTGGTCGTGCTTCGCAAGTTTCATGCAGGCAAAATCATTCCCGCACACACTCATCCTATTGCCAACGAATGGGCTTGGATTTTGGCCGGCGAATGGGAGGAGAACGGAATCACCTACACCCCGGGCACCCTCTTTTTCGCTCCCAAAGGAACCCAGCACGGCCCTCACGTGGCCAGGACTGAAGTCATCAGCCTGACGACTTTTGATGGGCCTCTCACGGTGACCTAAATATATAGTCAAATGAAAGTCGAACGATTCAAATACATCATCTGGGCAGCGGACATGACCCGGGCGGTTAACTTTTATGCGACCGTTTTTGGTGGCACGATTCTGAAGCAAAACGAAATCATCAGCGAAGTGGAGATCTGTGGGGGCATCCTTGGGATTCACGGAGGTGGTGAGGGAAACCGCACCTGGACGGGGCTGAGCTTTCAAGTGCCGGATGTGATCGAAGGCGCCCGTGAAATCGTGGCCGCCGGAGGGCAGCTCACCCGGGAACCGGAACCAGAAAACGGCGAACCGCCCCATCTGGCGATGTGTGTGGACCCCGAGGGAAACGAAATCATGCTCTCGCGGAAGCGGGGACATTGAGGATTATGGAGCACCTCATCGCCATGAAGCTGAGGGCGTGTCAAGCTGCGTTCCGCAGGAACGATGCCACTGATTGGAGTGACATTGTCGAACTAACTAGGAGATCGGAGTCTTTGTCGATTGATGATGACGATTTTCGCAAACTTGTGGTAAAATTTGGCAGCGCTGAACTTTGGGACAAGTTGGTTTCAACGATTAAAAATCGGATAGGATGACGGAAAAAAAATCAATTTTAAAGGAAGCATTATCCCTCGAATTTCCAGAACCTGATCGCCCCCTCTTCGAAGGGGCCGGGGATTCATGCAGTTATGAAGAGTGTATGCGGGAAACGGCAATACAAACTATCCATTGGTTAAAAAACTTTGGGAAAGAATCTCTCCCTCCACCTTTTACCCAGAAATTTGCTTTTCCTTTACCTCAAGAACTCAATGAAAAGCACCCTGGAAGCTAAAGATCAATCAAGATAACCCTGGTTGGGGGATTTGATCATGCTCTAGCGGAAGCGGTGACATTGAGGATTCATGTAAACCAAAGGGTGTGATGCATCACGCCAGAATCGGGGTGATCACCTTGCCCCCGACATCGGTCAATCTGAACCTGCGCCCATTATAAACGTAGGTAAGATCTTCGTGATTAAATCCAAGTTGATGAAGGATCGTGGCATGGAGATCGTTGACGTGGACTTTGTCGACCGCAGCCTTGTGACCAATTTCATCGGACTCTCCGTAGCTCATGCCGCCTTTGATGCCACCTCCAGCCATCCAGGTGGTGAAACAGTGGGGATTGTGATCTCTGCCGGGCTTGGCGGATTTTTGCGACAAGGGCAGCCGCCCAAATTCACCACCCCAGATCACCAGGGTGTCTTTTAGCAATCCTCGCTGCTCAAGATCGGCAAGCAGACCGGCAATCGGGGTATCGGTCTCTCCAGCAAACTGGCTGTGATTTCCCAAAATATCGTTGTGACCGTCCCAGCTTCGTTGGTTTTCCATCCCACCGGAATAGATTTGGACAAAACGAACCCCGCGCGCAACCATCCGCCGGGCCGTAAGACACTGTCTGGCAAAGTGGTCACAGGATTTCTCGCCAACTCCGTAAAGTTTTTTGATGTGTTCGGGTTCCCGGTCAATGTCAAAGGCTTCGGGCGCGGAATTCTGCATCCGATAAGCCAGTTCAAAGCTCTTGATGCGGGCATCCAACTCAACTTCGCCGGGCCTGCTTTCGTGGTGTTGGCCGTTGAGTTTTTTTAGGAGATCGAGCTGGCGCTGCTGCTGCAGGTCGGTCATGTGGGCGGGGCGTTTCAGATTGTCGATTGGTTCACCCTTGGGCTTTAGCCAGGTCCCCTGATAGACACTGGGTAGAAAGCCTGCGCCCCAGTTGGCAGCGGAACCTTTGGGCAGACCGCGATCAAGGGGGTCTGACATCACTACAAAGGCCGGTAGATTCCGGCTCTCACTGCCCAGGCCATAGGTGACCCACGATCCCACACAGGGTAAGCCCATGCGTGGCTGGCCGGAATTCATCATGAAAAGGGCAGGACTGTGGTTGTTTGATTCGGTATGGCCGGAATGGATAAAGGCCATTTTATCAACGTGTTCTCCCAACTTGGGGAAGAGTGAGGAGACCATTTTGCCACATTTGCCACGGGGAGAAAATTCAAAGGGCGACTTCATGAGAGGTCCCACCGAACCCGCGAAAAATCCCGTGTTTTTATCAAATCCGGCCAGTTCTTTGCCGTCCATTTTGGCCAGTTCCGGTTTGTAGTCCCAGGTATCAACCTGGCTTGGTCCGCCATTGATAAAAAGCCAGATGACCGACTTGGCTTTTCCCTCGAAATGTCCTTTTTTCGGAGCCAGGGGATCCACGGCCCCGGCGGCGAGTAGCCCCTCCTGCGCGAGCAGGCTGGCCAGGCCGATTGCACCGAAACCAGATCCAGCGGTTTGAAGAAGTTGACGGCGCGAATAGAAGCTTGGGAGATTCATGGAAGGTAAACAAATTCGTTTAGGCTGAAGATGACCTGACAAAGATCCGCCAGGGCCAGTTGTCGGCTATTATCAGTTGAGAGTTGATGGTTGGGAGTTGATGGTTGATGGCTATAGGTGGCGCTCTGGGCCGCCAGGAAAGCGCGGGTCTCGGACATTTCCGCAGAGTCCGGCTCACGCCCCAGGGTCCGCAGGTAGATTTCGCGAATGGCGGTCTCTTCGTCGGCGGTGTTCACTTTGGTGGCGAGAGATCTGGCCCAATCCACGACCTGATTGTTGTTCATAAAAAACAGGGCCTGGGGAGCAATCGTGGTGCTGGGGCGGCCGCCCTGACTGGCTAGGGGCTCGGGTTGATCGAAAATCTGCATCATCGGAACCAATTGGCTCCTTTTTACCTTGAAATAGATGCTCCGACGGCGCTGCGACAGGTCAAGAGTGCCCGGGCCGAACAGTTTGGAATCCAACTGACCGGACACGGCTAAAATCGAATCGCGGATATTCTCCGCCTCGAGACGCCTCGGGGTAAATCGCCAAAACCACTGATTTTCCGGGTCAATCATCACCTTTTCAGGCGCTGCGGAACTGCTTTGTTGCCAGGTTTCGCTGAGCAGGATATCGCGATGAAGCTGCTTGACATCCCACCCCGAGGCGATGAAACGACGGGCTAGAAAATCAAGCAATTCCGGATGGGACGGCAAGGTTCCCTGGAGACCAAAATCATTCGGAGTTGCCACGATGCCACGCCCGAAATGATGATACCAGATCCGGTTTACCGCCACCCGGGCGAGGAGATGGCCCGCTCCATTCTCCACATCGGAGATCCAATTCGCCAGGCTGAGCCGCCGATAACTGGTGCGTGACCAGGTTGGAGGAGGATTCTTAACCCAGTCGCCAGTTGTCTTGCCATTGCGCATCAGAACTCGAAGAAAACCGGACTCAGCGACTTCTTTTTTCTGGTTCACATCTCCGCGATTCAGATGATGGGTCTTGGGATAAAAATGAGGGAAACCCCGGCCGTCAGCGTGGTGTTTGGTGGGAGGAAATCCCTCGCTGGAGACCTGCACTTTCTCGGTCTGGGGAGTTGGCTTCTGATTCAGCGATGTTTGAACCGCCTGGTTCCTTTTCAGCCATTCGGGATCAGTTTTGGCAAAGATCGAAAAGAGCAGCTTACGATGTTCCGGCAGAAGCGAACCGGTTTCTAGAGCCGCCAGGGCCGCCTGCATCCGGGCAGACGTTCCGCCGCCGACAACCACTGGTGGATCATTTTCTGAACTGAATGACACACGGAAATGTCCCAAACTGTGTTGAGCATTATTCCCGAAGGTGAGTTTGATTTCGAGCGCGGCACCAGGCACGACACCGCTCATTTCGAAAACGGCGGCCTGGTCTTTCCCGATCCCGCCCGAATCAACCGCCCATCCAGTGCCCTTGGGATCACCATCTATCGCCGAGGCCACCGACAGCCCGCCCTTGTTTTGCTCATGGGTGGCTTTTGCGGAAGTGAGTTTGACAGGTTTGCGCTCAGCTCCCTGAGTAGCGAACACTTCCAGGTGGCTCAGGGCAAAATTTCCATTCCCGGCCCGGCCCGGTCCTTTTTGGGGCATGGTTTCATGGGTCAGTGCTTCAATCCTGAGAAAGCGAAACGCCTCCATTGTACCCTGTTGAGTGCTCGACTTAACCCTGTTGAATGGAGGAATGGGGGCGGTCTTAACGGTATAAACTTCCCTGGCCGGTGCTTTCCCCGAAGCGAGCACGAAGCCATCCGCTGACACCGTGAGTTGGGTGGCTTTCTCGCTGGATGTGGCTTCGAGGATTTCTGAAACCACCCAGGCGTCTGACTTTATGGCTGTTTTAGCGCTGGTCGCGAGCCAGTTGTCAAAAGCGGCAATGACATCGGGACGAGCCTCGTATTCCGATAGTTCGGCGATCACTTTGTCGTGGGCTGGCTTCCACTTTTGTAGTTGATTCTGGTAGTTCACCGGATCGAGATCCAGATCGATTTCACTGCGAATTGTGGTCGTAAATAGAGAAAGAAATTGGTAGTAGTCTTTCACCGGGATGGGATCAAATTTGTGGTCGTGACACCTCGCGCACCCGATGGTTAGCCCCAGCATCGCGGTGCCGGTGGTGGCTGCCATGTCGTCGAGTTCGTCGTAGCGGGCGCTTTCGAACTCTTTCTCGGTAAGTTGGGTTGGAAAGACTCCGGCTCCCAGAAATCCCGTCGCCATCATAGCGAGCGGATCCTCTGGAGCAATCTCGTCTCCGGCCAGTTGCCATTTGATAAATTGGTCCCATGGCATGTTGGCATTGAGGGCTTTGATGACAAAATCCCGATAGTGATAGGCGAATTGCCGATCATAGTCCTGTTCGAAACCATGGCTTTCCGCAAAGCGGGCTGCGTCAAGCCAGTGCCGGGCCCAGCGTTCACCGTAGTGGGGACTTTCCAAAAGTTTATCCACCAGATCTTTATGGGACATGGCCAGACCGGCTTTGAGTTGCTCAACCGTTGGCGGCAGACCAATGAGGTCCAGATAGGCTCTCCGCACCTTGGCATGAGCATCAGCGGGCGGATTTGGAGTCAGCTTTTTTTCCTTCAGCTTCGCCTGGATAAAATGATCGATATCTACCTGCCCGGCGGGTTCACCGGCGAGCGGTTGATACGACCAAAACTCCCGATCACTTTCGGTGATCTGCATTTCCACTGGTGCAGCTCCAGCCTTTTCGAGGAGCGGCTTGTCATACGGCGCGCCCAGGGAGATCCAGCGCTCAAAATCGGCGATCAAATCGGCTGCCAGTTTATCCTGTTTGGGCGGCATGGCTGGCTCCTCTTCATGCCGGAGCAGTCCCAGCAGAAAACTGTCCCCGGGTGAGGCAAGGTCAATGGCCAACCCTGATTCACCGCCCTTTAGCAACAACTCCCGGCTCGAAAGGTCCAACCCCGCACGAATCTTTTCGTCCCCGTGGCATTTCAGACAACTGGATACGAGAGCAGGGCGAATCGTTTTTTGAAACAGGGCAGTTCCGGCCTTCATGCGTTCCGCGTGATCCGCGGGCAATGTCTGGGACGCCGCCGGGAGAGCCGCGAAAACCAGTAAGAGGTGAACAGTGAGTCGATGCATTTCAGGACAGAAACCACCCGAATGAATGAAATTTCACGCAAATTTATTCACAAATACGTGATTGGGGAACCGATTTTGATGGTCTATGATCGCGAATGCCTATTTCGTTCGGAAAATACGACCGAACTTACTCTAAATCCAACCTTGCCGCATACCATAATGAATCGATCCCTCACCCCCATCGTTTTAGGGCTAATTGTGGTCAATGTACTGATTCATATTGCGGCATTGACGGTTGAATCGGAAAGTTGGCTCGCTTTCCAGGACAAGTATATGCTTCTGCACAAGGTCGATAAAGCTGGTCTTCACTCGCACCCCGCTCCTCCCGGCCTTGGCGAGTTTAACCCCGTGCAGCCGCTCGGCTCTTCCTTCGCCCATAGCAAGGCGACTTTGCTTCATCTCATCATGAACATGATGTGCCTCTACTTTTTTGGACCCGCACTGGAAAAATACATGGGATCGATGCGTTTTTTGGTTTTGTATCTTTTTAGTGCGGTTGTGGGTGGGTTTTTGACCGCTTATTTTGATCCGAGTTGGAATCCCTCGCTCGGAGCATCCGGCGCGATTTCAGGTTTGCTGGTGGCGTTCGCCTGGCTGTTTCCACAGTCGCGCATGGGTTTGATGTTTATCCCTGTTTACATACCGTCCCGGATTTTCACGGCTCTGTTTGCCGCTATATCCCTGTGGCTCGTTGTTCAGTCGGTGGGCTCGGGCAGCAGCGCGGGCGGAATCTCCCATGCCGGTCACCTCGCCGGGATGATCGGCGGATTTGTTTTTATGCTCGGTTACCTGGCCCTGTTTCCACGGAAGATTTCAGCGGATTTTGAGTAAGATTGTTTCAGATGGGCCTTCGTATAAGGATCCCGGCTGCTTCCAACGCGTCGCGCACGGCCCGCAGGGTGGCGACAGCGTGACAACCATCACCATGGACACAAAGTGTCGCCGCAGGAAGCGGGATGAAGTTTCCTGAGACCGACAAGACCCGCTGATACAAAGCGATGCCCGTCGCCTGGGCGCTGGCGGCGACCTGGTCCTCGATGACCGCTCCGGGTTCACTACGGGGCAGGAGGTCGCCGCTTTCGTCGTAGCGGCGGTCCACAAATCCCTCCGGGATCACTCGCAGTCCGCCGTGGTGCCCGGCTTTGGCCAGTTCTCCGCCTGGGGGAACATAAAAAGCACAGACCGGCAGCCATTTTTTCACCCCCGCGACGACCGCCCCGGCGAGCGCGGCATCCCGATGGGCCTGCAAATAGAGGGCACCATGCGGTTTCACGTGATGCATCTCCGCTCCCAGGGCCGCCGCGATCTCCATGAGCCGCAGCAACTGCCGTGCCACCATCTCTGTGACTTCCGCCAAAGGCAAATCCAGCGCCCGACGACCGAAATTCTCCCGGTCCTCGTAGCCAGGATGAGCCCCCACCGCCACCCCGGCATCGCGCGCCACCTGGATAGCTGCCCGCATCGTGGTTTCATCGCCGGCATGGCCGCCACAAGCGATGTTGGCAGAACTGGCCAAAGCAATCAGCGCAGCATCCTCACTTCCGCCCTCGCCGAGGTCAACATTGAGATCGATTGATTTCATCAGCGTAAAAAGTTCAAGCCGGTTTGCAAGAGGGCGGCACCCCGTTCCTGTTCCTGCCAGGCGCAGCGGGCTTCTTCCAATGACACCTCGCGAAAGCTCACCTGGGTTCCCGGCCAGGCGCGGGCCAGCTTGGGCAGATCCGCCGAGATGACGTGGCCGATCTGAGGGTAACCTCCGATGGTTTGACACTCGGGCAGGAGCACGATGGGATTGCCATCCGGTGGCACCTGCACAGATCCAGGGACCACGGGCTGCGAAACTAACTGCCGAGGCTCCACGAGATCCAGGGCCGCCCCTTCCAGGCGCACGCCCATCCGGTCAGACATCGTACTGACTCCAAATACGGTTCCGCAAAACGCCCGTTTCGCCTCGGTTGAAAACCATTCCATTTGCATGCCGGGCAGGAATCTCAGCTCGATGGTCCGGTCCGGTCCGGATGTCTCTGGCCAGCCAACCCACCAACCGCCCGGCTTCGGGCCATGGTGCGGCGGACCGATCTCGAGGCGGTCGCCCGCCATGAGCGCGCGTCCCTGAAATCCTCCAAAACCGGATCTCAAGTCCGTGGCGCGGCTGCCCATCACGAGCGGAACATCGATCCCACCAGCGATGGCCACGTATCCGCGGACGCTGCGCATTCGGCCCCGCAAGTCGATTTCCCTTCCGGCTACCACTTCGATGACTGAGCCAGAGCGTTGTTCCGCCCAACCCACAAAAGCGATGCGGGAGCTTTGGTGAAATTTTAGCACCGGCCCTCTGAGGCAGCATTCTAGGACGGCGGCACCATCGGGATTTCCCACCAGTTGGTTGGCCACCCTCGCTGAAATTGGGTCCGCTGCACCACCGAGAGTGACTCCGTGGTGGCGAAAACCGGTTCGCCCAAGGTCCTGCACGCTGGTCACGGGACCGGGCTCGATGATTTCCAAGCCGCCAACGGATTGCTTCACTCGTAATCGCGGCTTTCTCGCGGCCTTCGCTTTTTTAGCGGAAACAAATCGCACCTTGTCGCCAGGACGGAGCAGCGAGGGCTCATCTCGATCCGCCCGGAACAGCTCCGCCGTGGTCTTTCCCAAAACATGCCAGCCCCCTTGGGACTCGCAAGGGTAGATGCCCGCCTGACCGCCCGCCATCGCCACCGATCCCGCCTCGACCCGTCGAGGTGTGGCAAGGCGAGGCAACGAAAGCTCCGGTGGCAAACCCGCGAGGTAGGGAAAACCCGGCGAAAATCCGAGCGCCGCCACCGTATAATCCGCCGAAGTGTGCAATTGCACAATTTCCTCTGCACTCCGCCCCAACCGCTTGGACACCGCCTTCAGATCGCCATAAACCACCGGGATCTCCATGGTGCGCCCGGCCACAGTCACCTCGTCAGCATCTGGTGGTTGCAAGGCAGTCAGCCAGGCCAACACCTTTTCACCATCTTCAGGATTAAAATGCACGGCCACGGAGGCAAAGGAGGAAACCACATCCACAACCTCGGGAATGCGCTCGCGATTGAGCCAGTTCACCAGCTTGAGCACCCGATCGAGCTGCCTCTGCGCACTTTCGCCGCCCACCTCCAAGAGCCATGCCGAATCTCCCAAAGCCCGTAACTCCATGCGCAGCGTCTTAAGATCTACGTCAACCCCGTCATGATTTCAGTGATGGGATCTGCGCCCTCCACGCCGACGAGGCGCTGATCGAGACCGCCGTAGAAGAATGACAGATGATTGGGATCAAAACCCATCAGGGCGAGAATGGTGGCGTGGAGATGCCTGACATGATAGCGATTTTCCACGGCCATAGAGCCCAGTTCATCGGTTTGGCCAATGGAAACTCCGCCTTTGACGCCGCCCCCGGCCATCCACATCGTAAAGCCGTAGCTGTTGTGGTCGCGCCCGGTCCCTTCGGCGTATTCGGCGGTGGGCTGGCGGCCAAATTCACCTCCCCAAACCACCAGAGTGTCATCCAACATGCCGCGCCGCTTCAGATCCTTGAGCAAACCGGCGATGGGTTTGTCCGTCTCTCCCGCGTGGAGATTGTGGTTTTTCTCGAGATCGCCGTGGGCGTCCCAGTTGTCATCGTTATGGGCTCCGCCACTATAGATTTGGATAAATCGAACGCCCCGCTCAACGAGGCGACGGGCCATGAGACATTTCCGGCCGAAGTCCTGGGTTTTCGAATCGTCGAGTCCATAGAGAGATTTGGTTTCCTCTTTTTCCGATTCCAGATCAATCGCTTCCGGAGCGGTGGCCTGCATTTTGTAGGCAAGTTCATAGCTGGAAATCCGCGCCGCCAGGTTTGAGTTGTCATACCGGGCGCTGAGATGGCCTGCATTGAGATGATTTAGAGAATCGATCAACATCCTCTGCTCGGTTTCGGGCATGCCGTTGACGTGTTTCAGATTTAAGATCGGATCACCCTTGGAACGGAACACGGTGCCCTGATAGCTCGCCGGCATGAAGCCCGAAGTCCAGTTTTTGGCCCCGGAAATCGGGCCGCCGCTCTTGTCAAGCATGACCACATAACCAGGCAGATTGTCATTGGCGGTGCCGAGACCGTAATTGACCCAGGAACCCAGGGAGGGCTTCCCGCTGATGAGACTGCCGGAATTCATCATCAAAAGCGCAGATCCATGAATCGGCGAATCTGCCGTCATGGAATGAATAAAGGCGATATCATCCACACAGGTGGCGACGTTGGGGAAGAGGTCGGATACATACTTGCCGCACTCACCATATTGTTTGAATTTCCACTTCGGCTCGACGATACGGCCCTGATTTTTTTTGCCACCGCGCCCGAAGGTTTTGACATCAATGGTTTTCCCATCCATGCCATACATGCCCGGCTTATAGTCAAAAGTATCGATATGACTAGGACCGCCATACATGAAGAGAAAGATGACGTTTTTCGCGGTACCGGGAAAGGCAGCGGGTCTGGCTGCGAGTGGATTGGCAAAATTCAATCCTCCCTCCGAGGCCTGGGCCTGATTAAAAAAACCGTCTTTCGCCAACAAGCCACTCAGGGCGAGAGCAGGGAAACCGGCACCCACCGTATGTAGAAATTCACGTCGTCTAACGTTTCCGCAAAAGGTTCCTTTTCGACTCATAATATCTATCCTTTAATCCAAATACAAAAATTCGTTCAAATTCAGGGCCAACAAAGCAATTCGATTCATCGCGACATCGGGATTCAGACCTGATTCGCTTTGAAAACGGCGATAGAGATCCAGGCATCGATCTACATCCATCGCTCCGGGCTCCTTCTGAGTTACGATTCGCAGGGCCTCACTGATCCTGGCGCGTTCATCGCCATCAAATCTACTCATTTTTTCACCGAGAATCGCAGCCTGGTCATTGATAAATTTGGAATTGAGCATCATCAGTGCCTGGTTCGGGACGGTGGTCGCAAAACGCACTGCGCAGGCAGAATCCGTGTCAGCCTGGTCAAAATCTGTCATCATCGGGTGGCGCAAACTCCGTTTCACATGGATATAGATGGCGCGGCGGAAATGGTCTGAATCATTCTTTGAAACCGGCCAGCCGGCCCCAGGACGGGATGCCGTGGCCAGCACTTCCTCCGGCAGGGGCGGGAAAACCCAGGGACCACCGACGCGTTCCACCAGCTTCCCGGAAACAGCCAGGACCGAATCGTGCAGCTCCTCGGCCGTTAATCGGCGCATGTTATTGCGCCAGAAAAGGTTGTTACCCGGATCGCTTTCGGCGTTTCCGGAATTGGGCGCACTGGACATCTGATAGGTGCGGCTTTTCAAAATGAGTCGATGCAGGTCTTTCATTTTCCACCCGCCGGTTTTGAAGTGATTCGCCAGCCAGTCAAGCAGCTCAGGATGGGTTGGCAGTTCGCCGAGTTTCCCGAAATCAGAGGTGCTCGGCACGATCCCCCGCCCAAAGTGATGCTGCCAGATCCGATTGGCCATGACCCGCGAGGTCAGCGGATTTTCGGGGCTCGTCATCCACTTTGCGAGAGCGAGGCGGCGACCAGCACTCTTCCCACCCTGCCAGGAAACAGGCTCTGCCACTGCCGGGATCGGTTCATTGGTATCCTTCCCAAGCACTGCAGGAAACCCCGGATAAACCTGCGCTCCCAACGCATGGGCGCTTCCCCGGAGGTGGACCTGCAGCACGGGCGGCTTGTCCCCGCGCTCTTTAACGACATTAAGCGCTTCACCAGCAACCCGTTTGCTCCATGATTCGATCTCTTTCTTTTTATTCTCGAACTGACTATAGAGATCCTGCCCGGAAAAGTGCGCTTTGATTTCGTTGATCAGCTTTTTATTACCATTTGCTCGAATGATATCCTCCAGTTTGGTTGAGGTTCCAGCCACCGTCCCCAGTCCGGCATCGATATACTGGCCGCCACCCTTATTCGAGCAGTGAATGGCGAGGATATTGCGACCGGTCTGCAAGGCAGTAATAGCCTCCCGTCCCAGAGGTAGAGATTGATAGTCCGTGACGTATCCTTTCGCCCGGTAAATTTCGACTCCGTTCAGGTAAACTTCCACATCTTCATCGTAGTAGAGTTCCAACGACAGGACTTCGGGCAATTCTTTGAGGCCAAATGAAGTACGCAACCAGATATCCGGGCTCGTCCAATTGGTTTTCCGGGCGTTGTTCGGAGTATTGGTGCCAAATCCCCCCTCACCTCTTTGCCATGATTTGTCAGAAAAACCGACCTCTTTCCAATCAGGAGTGGGCTGTGTGGTGGTGTATTCCCACGTGGCAGGATTTTCGTGACGACCCGTACGAACAAACGTCTGCTCTTTCACTGTTCCAGAGTTTTTGACGATTTGTTTTTCTTCCAAGTAGCCACGTATTTTCTCCTCCAGGGAAGCAACCCCTTTTTGTAGGGAATCGATTTTCGCACTCCGCTCCTTCTCAAAGGCCGCAGTTTCCTCCGGGCTTGACCAATGATAAATGGTTCCCGGTGTTTCATAATGAGTTACCCCATGGAAGAAGTCCATAAATGAGTAATAGTCTTTCTGCGAAATCGGATCAGCCTTGTGATCGTGACAGCGGGCGCAGCCGATCGTGGTGGCGAGAAAAGCTTCACTGGTGATCTGGACATTGTCAGCAAGCACATCATAAACGTGTTGAGTCCGGTCGGAGGGTTCATCGTCCCACTGCATGAGACGGTGGTAGCCGGTGGCGATGAGGGATTCCCGGGTCCGATTGACAATTTCATCTCCAGCGAGTTGCTCGATCACAAATTGATCATAGGGGATGTCAGCATTAAAGGCTTTGATGACATAGTCCCGATATTTCCAGATTTCGGGTTTGGAGTTGTCCCGCTCAAAGCCATTGGACTCGGCGTAACGGACCAAATCAAGCCAGTGGCGGGCCCATTTTTCGCCGTAGCGGGGACTGGCGAGAAGTTCTTCAATCAATTGATCGTAGGCCTTTTCCGGGTCTATTTTGCAATCCAGGGCAAAGGTCCTGACCCGCTCGGGAGTGGGCGGGAGCCCGGTGAGATCGTAGTAAACGCGCCGAATCAGCGCCCCCGGATCCGCATCGGGATTTGGTTCGAGACCAGCTTTCTCCAGGCCATCCAGGATAAAAGCATCGATCGCGTTCCGGCCCCAACTTTGGTTTTTCGGACGGGGCGGCGCAGCCTGGGAAATCGCCCGGTAGGCCCACCATTCGCGGGCCTCGGGAGCTAGCGAAAAACCGCGCACTGCCTCGGTGGCTGCCCCCTTTATCTCCAAAGCTGGATCGTAGGGTGCACCCATTTTGATCCACTGATCCAGCACCGCCATTTCGGCAGCGGGCAATTTTGCCTTCGGCGGCATCTGGTGCTCGGGATCTTTGTAACTGATCATCTCGAGAAAGAGACTTTGGGCGGGGTTACCCTCATCAAAACCCGCCCCCAGCTCACCGCCCCGCAGGATCCCTTCCCGACTGGTGACGCGGAATTCGCCCTTTAACTTTTCCTCCGCCCCATGGCACTTAAAACACTTGGCCTCAAGGATCGGGTGAACCTTTTCTCGATAGAAAACCACCCCATCCTCAGCCGCGCCCGCCGTGGCGACGGAACAAAACAGGACAAAAATCAATAAAATGGCTCTCATGGGTCGTTTAATTTATCGCAATTCAACAGGGTACAGTCAACGATTGTACCCTGTACCATCACTGATCATACAGGGTACGGTGAACTTATCCCAATGGAAAGGCACGTATAGGCCAGAAAGGGGGGATTTTTGGTGAAATGCGACATTTTACCCACAAAAATCATGGCGTGTTTAAGGCAAAATCCCGCATCAAGTCTTGTTTCCTCGACAACGATCACTGCAAAACTTTACCTCATCCCATACCTTCTCCCATTTTTTACGCCAGGTGAAGGGCCGTCCGCAGACCACACATATTTTAGATGGAAAATTCGCTTTCTTTACGCCTTTCATGATTGATCGATAGATGGTTCTGCTGATTCTTTTTGATTCCAGTCTTGTAGAGATCTGAGGTAGGGATTTTTTGGGATGGGCTGAGCTGGGAGGTCCTCCGAATCCATCATGTCCTGAACCCGCCCAGCACTTTCCGCGATCATCGCTCCAAAGGATTTCATCAGGATCAACACCCTGCGTCAGCAGTTGACGGGCCACGACACGCCACGCCTCATATTCTGGCTCAAACCCAATGGTGCGCATGATCAGACTACAGTTCTCCAATCGAGCACCCACGCCCTTGCTGCCCCGCGAATCCTCCCGCGCAGCACCGCTGCTCGCGCAAGAAGCATCGTACTTCGCAGCACCCGCCAGGATTTCGAGTTTGTGAGTGATATCCATCAAGGAGATTGGGTGGCTGGTTTTCGGGCCGCCCATTGGCGGGTACGATGGTGCCTATATTTAAACAACAGATGTGGTGTTAAATTTGGCAAGGAATATTTGGGTTAAAAGGCTGATTATTTTTGAGGATGCCGAAAATGCAGTGGACCAGCTTTCTCATCACCGCGACGAGGATGGCCATTTCGGGTTTTCCATCTTCCCTGAG
>JBGSJM010000067.1:0-15304 GCA_041742015.1 Verrucomicrobiales bacterium
CGACTCGGCGCGTGACGGAGCGGGCAGGGCCATCGACAATTTGCACCGTTCACAGGCTTCTGACTCATGGGTAAATCAACTCGGCCGCAACCTCAAACTTTGGTAACCTATGAATTCACCATCCAACCAACCTGGCGAACCCCAGTCGATTGAGGAATTGGGCAACACTCTCCTGGCGAATGCGAAGCAGAGCATTCACCGGAATTATGAAGAGTGTGAGCAATGCATCCGCAACTCTCCCACCAAATCCGTTCTCAGCGCCCTGGCTGCGGGCTATTTCCTGCACCGGCTGCCGGTGCGCTCTATACTGGTCGCACTGGCTCCACCGGCAATATTTGTCTTCGGTGCGGTAAAGCTCTATGAGTTTTTGCAAAAGCAGGAGTCAATAAACGAAAAATGCAACCAATCTGGCGAAGGCGATGCAGGTTCACCTCAGTGATCCTGCTCACTCCATTCGTCCTGGTGGCCTCGCGACACGTCGCAGTGCTCCACCGTTCATATAAACACAAATCCAAAACAAATAACAATCATGAATACCTGTGAAACCTGCGGGAACAACTACGACAAAGCGATGCAAGTCACCATGGCTGGCAAATCGTATTGGTTTGACTGTTTTGAATGCGCCATCCACGCGCTGGCACCGACTTGCCTGCATTGTGGTTGCAAAGTGATCGGCCATGGCGCGGAGGCTGAAGGTAAGTTTTTCTGCTCCGCACATTGCGCCAAGCTGCAGGGGGTGCGTGGAGTGGATGATCGCGTATGACCCTCCTTGGATCTCCGTAGTCGTGGCTTCCTCGAAGTTGACCAGCACACATATATATGGGGTGAACCCCACTGGGTTGTCAGTCAGAGACTTCGTCTTGTGGGCGAGACGACAACCCAGACCGCAGCCGGTAGCACCTCGATGTCGAAGGGTGTCATGCCGATGATATCGCCGTCTGCCTGGTATTCCACTGGTGTACCGGTCTCGACCCGAATCCGCTTCGCCTGCTGCACTCGGATGAGTGAATGTGTTTCCAGGTTCGCGGCGAGTCCATTGCTCCCCGGTAAATTCGAATAGATCAACTCCATCACCGTCCTGAGAGCCGCCTTTTCGATGAGGCAAACATCAAGTAACCCGTCCGACATGCTCACGGTCGGAGAGATTTGCATCGTTCCCGCTCCGATGCGTCCGGCATTGGCCACGGTCAAGGCGACGCCGGATTCTTCGATGGGTTTGATTGCATCATCGATCCAGATTCGGAAATCAATGGGCTCCTGTTCAGAGATGGCCTTCCACAAGCCTCCCGCATAAGCGAGTTTTCCCCAGTCGGATTTGCCCTCGTGGACTGTCTCATGCAGCGCCTTCACCTCGAGACCACAGCCGCAGCGAAGGACAAAGTAGGTCTTCTGATTGATCATTCCGAGATCGACAGGTCTTGCCCAAATCTCGCCGTCCGCCAGAAGTGCGAGAGTTTCGGGGATGCCTACAGGGAGGCCCAGTTCATCGGCGATCAGATTTCCTGTGCCCCCACGCAGAATGAGGAGCGGAATCTCGGCCCCGTTCAGCCCGCCGAGGACCTGAGAGATCGTCCCGTCTCCGCCGTAAACAATCATCAGATCCACGCTTCTGGCAACCGCTTCCCGGCAAAAACGAATCCCGTCGTCTGCCGACTGGGTGACCTGTATAGTGGACTGGTAAGGTGCAAGTGCTTCGTTCAACTCGCGGAGGGGAACCTCAGAACTTCCCGATGCCGGATTGACGATTACGGCAACCATTCGTATTCGGCGGAAATGTCGTAGTCTCATAAGGCACGGAGATATTCTTGAAGTCAGCCCCCATGATGCGTCAACCGACGAGAGATAAAAAGGCGGATAACGACCTGCAATTTGGAGCACTTTCCTATGTTCACCAATGGGGTGTTTCCCTACCACATGCAACCGCTGGAGGAAAATTGACAATCAAATGGCAGGGCACCCTGCCACAACGATCAGAAACGGCCTTCGATTTCCTTTTGTTGAAGGCGCATTCGTGAGCGCCTTTTTAAGCTCTTTTGTTACTTCGCGCGACATTGCCTCCGCGATTGGCCTGGCAGATCCCTGAACTATATTCAATCCTTTGCGTTCGTTCCACGGGTGGCCGGCGGTGTAGCCCTTGTCTCCTTGCTCGTTCCCGACGAAGGAGTCGTTAAAATTCTGCACTAAACCGGTTTGATCCGAACATCCAAAGTAGGTATTGACCCCATGGTGGAACAGGGACGGGCCAACCATACTTGGGTTCATATCTGAATATCAGAATTAAAAAAAATTAAAAATGAAACATATCACTCTGACACTACTGGCAATCTCCTTTTTCCCGATCGTGAGCTGCGACCAACAAAAAGCGGCGATTGACGCCAACAACAAAGCCACTCAAAACGCGATCGATGATCAGAAGGAAGCGGTGGACACCGCCGCAAGAAACGCGACCAAGCAAACCGAAATCAATGCCACAATTGACAAAGCGAACATTGAAGCTGAGAAGATTACCAACCAGGCGCAGCTTGATGCCGACAAGAAAAAGTCTGATGCCGACGCCATAGCCAAAAAGGCACAGGTGGATGCTGAGCAACAATAAGTGAACTAGCTCCAGTACCTGGCCGGGCGAGATCTCGCTCCGGCCAGTTTTACTTCATCTCCTCCATCAACTCCCCAGGGCTTATCAACCAGCCGGGTGCCTTGATCACTGGCACTTCAAGCTTGCGGGACGGGAGATAGGTCCATTGTACCCAGTAAGATCGCCCATTACACCCTGTTGAATCAACCTCTTACATCGCAGTAAACTCGATCCTCCGCTCCAACCGACTGACAAGGTATTGTCGCCCTGCCAGCCGGGTTATGCGGTGAAATTAATCCCGCGAAGAACTCAAAGTTTAGAGGATGCGCCTCCCCTGAATGACCCTGAGCAAAATCATGATGATGGCTACCACAAGCAAAATGTGAACGAGGCCACCCATCGTGGTGCTGGTAACGAGCCCCAGTAACCACAGGACAACGAGGATTATTATGATTGTATTTAACATGATATCAATTCCCTTTCTTTGTCTTAATTTATACTATTTTCCGGCTCGAAGAGCGGCCTGCCATTCCTTGATGGCAACCTCCACCGCCTCACGGCTTTCTCCGGTCCGTTTCTGGATTCTCCCAAGGAGTTCATCCTGCTTGCCTTCGATGAACTGAAGGTCGTCATCCGTGAGTTTAGCCCACTTCTGTTTCAGGTTCCCCTTAATGATGTTCCAATCTCCTTTGATCTCTAGTTTGTTCATTGGTGGAAACATAGATTGATTAGGCCAGGTTCTGCTATGGGGTATTGTCCTACTTGATAAAACGAAATCCAACACTCAGTAGTGGTAGAACCGGGCTGTACGCAAAAAATCACACCCGGGGAGGGGTGTGATTTTTTGAACCAACCAGTGCACTGCTGTCACCGGACACCATGGCTCGTTTCTGGTGTTTAGTTTTGGGAAGTGGCGGCGTACGGAATCGTCATATCATTGACTACCTTGGTAACTCCGTAAACGTTACTGACCAGCTTGGTGACCAGGCTCTTTTCGGCCTCGTTTTTGGCGACTCCACCCACGGTGACAACTCCATCGGTGGTCTTGACTTGCGTGGTGAGTGCGCTGGTTGATTGATGACTCATCAAAGCGGCTTTGATCTGAGCGGTGATTGAGGCATCATCAAGTTTTTCCAAAGCGGTCAGAACCCGAGGGGGAGTGGCATCTACAGGTGCAACGGTCATCTTGTTGGTGACGGACTTGACTCCGTCGACATCCTGAGCATACTCGGCGGTGAGTTCCTTTTGGGCGAGGCTGGAAGCTTCACCGGAAAGGGTGACATCTCCCTTCACCGACTCCACTTCGGTTGCGAATGCACTGACGTTGCGATGAAACAAGAGCAGGTTTTTGATCTTGAGGGCAATAAACATGTCTGAGTTGTTCGGAGCAACCTCTGTTTCGACCTTCAATTGATTGTCCACGGAACGAACTCCGGGCAGATTTGCCACGGTATCTTCCGCCAATGACTTGCGGGCGGCGTTCGCAACCGTTCCCGTAAGCGTAACGGCCCCTTCATTGGACTTGGCGGTGACGTCGTCTTTCTCGAGAAAGGTTTTAAATACGTAAGAATTCTTCGCAGCGGCCTCGATCATTTCATCGGTGTCAGCGGCCCGCACGGTTGGCGCAGCGAAAAACAAGGTGCCCGCAGTCATCAGGAGTGCGAGAGAATTAATTAGTTTTGTGTTCATGATATTATACTATTGATTTTATTTTGATGGAAGGGAAAGGTGCTTGTGTTAATAGATTCGATAGTAGCGAACGATGCGGTTTTTTGGTATGGGGTGTAACCCGAAATTATTTCCACGACACCCAAGTCCTTCGCCGGGCGAGACAACCTGACAAGGTCAAAGCTGCAGCGGTGCCGTGGCTAACACCAAGCGCGCGCGTAATGTTGGGCTACCTTATTTGGAACCGTTTACAGGTTTGTAATTCAGGCGGTTGATTAAACTCCAGCCAGAGCGAGATCGAGCACTTCCACCATAAAATCAGCATCCGCTTGATTGATACACATGGGCGGTTTGATCCGCAGGGTGTTTCCGGCGAGACCGCCTTTCCCAATTAAAAGCCCCATGTCCCGAGCCTGATTCCAGACTCGGACGCATTCGGCTTTGGCGGGTGTTTTTAAATTGCGATCCGTGACCAGCTCAACGCCAATCATGAGTCCCATGCCCCGAACTTGCCCGATGAGATCGTGCTTTTTCCCGAGGGCTTTGAGTTTTTTTAGCAAATAACCGCCGACTTTGGCTGAGTTGGCCTGGAGACCATCCTGATCAATTGTTTCCAGCACGGCGCGACCAATCCGGGAGATAAAGGGATTTCCCCCAAATGTATTAAAGTGAATGTGGGAAGTCATCGCAGCGGCGATTTTTGGAGTGGTCACCACGGCGGCAAGGGGAAAGCCATTGCCGATACCTTTGGCCATGACCACGATATCCGGCTGAACGCCCTGGGTTTCAAAACCCCAGTAGTGAGAGCCGGTCCGGCCAAAACCAGCCTGGACCTCGTCCGCTATACAAACCCCGCCGTGTTGACGGACAATCTCATAGGTCTTTTTCAGGTAGCCATCTGGAAACACGATTGTCCCACCCACACCCTGGATGGATTCGGCAATGAAGCCGGCGATTTTCCCCGGAGTGGCAAATTGAATGAGTTGACGCACATCCTCGGCATAGTCCGTGGCCTGATCTTTGTGACTGGAAAAGGGGCCGCGATACGGATCTGGATTAAGCGCATGGTGGATTCCAAAACCCTGCGGGGTCGGGTATTTCCAGGTGCCATGGGCCGTCAGCCCCATGGTGGATTGTGAGCCGCCATGATAGGCATTGCGCAGCGCGATGAGGTCGTAATTCCCCGTGTAAAGGCGCGCCATGAGCAAAGCGAGGTCGTTGGCCTCCGAGCCGGAGTTGACGAAGTAACAGACACTGAGATCCCCGGGGAGACGCTCCGCCAGTGCCTGCCCGTAAAGGGCGACTTCCTGATTGGCGTAAATCGTGGTCGTATGAACGAGGGTATCAAGCTGCTCATGGGCCGCCGCCAGTATCGCCGGATGGGAGTGGCCGCAACTCACCGTCACGATCCCCGCAAATCCATCGAGATAACGCCGCCCGGTTTCATCAAAAACGTATTGCATCTGGCCCTCCACGATCATGAGCGGAGGATCGTGATACGTGATCAGCGAGGGCGTGAGATGTTTTTTACGCAGATCAAGGACCGCTTTTTTGGAAAGCCCGGTGTAGGGTTTTGGTTTGAAATCGCAGGGCGGGAGCTGAGGTGATTGGCTCATGGGGAAATGGTTATAAAGCCGTTAATTCGCCGTAAGACTCTGGACGGCGATCCCGGAAAAACTGCCAGATATCCCGAACTTCGCGAATTTGATCCAAATCGAGATCCGCGATTAAGAGTTCGTCCTTGTCGCGGGAGGCCTCTGCGATAATCTCGCCCCGGGGATTACAGAAATACGATTGACCATAAAACTCGCCGATATTCCAGGGGGCCTCAGTCCCAACCCGGTTGATCGCGCCGATGAAATAGCCGTTGGCAACACAGTGGGCTGGCTGCTCAATTCTCCAAAGATATTCGCTGAGACCGGCGACCGTGGCAGATGGATTAAAGACAATTTCAGCGCCATTCAGCGCCAAGGCCCGGGCCCCCTCGGGGAAATGCCGATCATAACAAATATAAACCCCAATTTTTCCCACTGCGGTGTTGAAGACGGGATAGCCGAGATTGCCGGGTTTGAAGTAGAATTTCTCCCAGAAACCCGGGTTGCACTGCGGGATATGGTTTTTCCGATATTTCCCGAGAAAAGTACCGTCTGCGTCGATTACTGCCGCCGTGTTATAATAAACCCCATCGAGAGTGATTTCATAAATGGGAACAATCAGCACCATGTTGTGTTTCCGCGCCAACTCACACATCAACTGAATGGTGGGGCCGTCGGGGATTTTCTCGGTGATCGAGTACCATCGCGTTTTCTGTTCGGCACAAAAATAGGGGCCGTAGAAAAGCTCCTGCAAACAAAGGATCTGCACGCCCTTCGCCGCTGCCTCTTCGATGAGAGGAATGTGCTTGGCGATCATGGCATCGCGAATTAGGGCTGGGTCTTCCGTTCCAGAGTGGGTGGAAGTGGCTTGAATAAGAGCGGATTTGACGATTCTGGACATGACTCCGTCTATTCTTGGCTAAAATCCCGAATTACGGAAGTTTTTTTTCCGACTTTGCACGGATTCCAGTTTTTCTCGGTGGGCTAACTCCAGTCGAGAACCACCTTGCCGGATTCACCCGAAATCATCGCATCGATCCCTTTTTGAAAATCGGTGTAGTGGAAACGATGGGTGATCACCTGGGAGGTGTCCAGACCGGCGCGAATCATGGAGGTCATGTGGTACCAGGTCTCAAACATTTCCCTGCCGTAGATTCCTTTCAATATGAGTCCCTTGAAGATCACTTTGTCCCAATCGATGGCAAATTTTTCGGGAAAAATTCCCAGCAGCGAAACCTTGGCTCCGTTAGATGTGTGGTTCAGGATGTCATGCATTCCGTTGGGGTGTCCGGACATCTCAAAGGCGATATCGAACCCTTCCTTCATCCCGAGTTCTTTTTTCACGTCGTCGAGTGATTCTTTGACCACATTGACAACGCGGGTCGCACCCATCTTTGCAGCGAGCTGAAGACGAAAAGGATTGACATCCGTCACCACGACATGGCGGGCACCCGCGAATTTCGCAATGCTGGCTGCCATACAGCCAATCGGCCCGGCCCCGGTGATGAGAATATCCTCGGCAATAAGATCCCAGGACAAGGCGGTGTGAACCGCATTGCCGAGAGGATCAAAGGTCGAGATCATCTCCTCGGGAATAGAGCGATCAACTTTGTAGGCGTTGGTGGCGGGGATGGAGAGGTATTCAGCGAAAGCTCCAGGCCGATTCACCCCAACACCCATGGTATTTGGACAGAGGTGACGGCGCCCGGCCAGGCAATTTCGACAATGGCCGCAAACGATATGGCCTTCGCCGGAGACGAGTTCTCCGACTTCGAAATCCGTGACCCCGGCTCCGACCTCGGCAATTTCGCCGCAGAATTCGTGCCCCACCACCATGGGCACTGGGATGGTTTTCTGCGCCCACTGGTCCCATTTCCAGATGTGCAGGTCCGTCCCACAGATCGATGTCTTCTTGATTTTGATCAAGACATCCATCGCTTTGATTTCGGGCTTTGGGACGGTCTTTAACCAGAGTCCCTGCTCCGGCTTGGCTTTGACGATTGCTTTCATGATCTAAATTAAGGCGAGTTCCCGACCGGTTTCGATAAACGCTTCGATCGCTTGATCTAGCTGGCTGGTGGTATGGGCGGCGCTGATCTGCGTGCGAATCCGGGCCTTGCCCTGCGCAACCACCGGGAAGAAAAAGCCGACGGCAAAGATTCCCTTCTCCAAAAGCCGGTTTGAAAATTTCTGCGCCAGGGCGGCGTCTCCTATCATCACAGGCGAGATGGGGTGATCCGCGCCGCCAATCGTAAATCCCGTGGAGGCCATCTGGCCGCGAAAGTAAGCAGCATTGGCTTTGCAACGATCAGCAAACTCGGTGGTTTCCTCCAACATCCTGAAAACCTCGAGCGAAGCGGCCACGATCACCGGGCTGATGCTGTTGGAAAAGAGGTAGGGCCGCGACCGCTGCCGGAGCAACTCGATGATTTCCCGCTTCCCGGAAGTGTACCCGCCCGAGGCCCCGCCAAGGGCTTTTCCGAGAGTGCCAGTGGTGAGATCGATCTTCCCGAAGAGCCCGCAGCGCTCATGGGTGCCCCGCCCCCGCTCACCGAGAAATCCCGTGGCGTGACAGTCATCAAAATGAACTATCGCTCCGTATTTTTCGGCCAGTTGGTGGATGCGATCAAGCTGGGCGATGATGCCATCCATCGAAAAAACCCCATCAGTCGTGATCAATTTGAAACGGGCCCCGACATCGTCAGCCTCGCGCAAACAAGCGCCCAGTTCTGCCATATTGTTGTTGGCGTAGCGGTAGCGTTGCGCCTTGCAGAGTCGAATTCCATCAATGATGGAGGCGTGGTTCAGACTATCGGAAATCACCGCATCCTCCCCTGAAAGCAGCACCTCGAAAAGGCCGCCGTTGGCATCAAAACAGGAGGGGTAAAGGATTGTGTCCTCCGTCCCCAGGAACTCGGAAATTCGCTCCTCCAACTCGCGATGCAAAGTCTGGGTGCCGCAGATAAACCGGACCGAAGCCATCCCAAAGCCCCATTCCCGGGCCGCTTTTTCAGCTGCGGCAACGACGCGGGGATGATCAGCCAGCCCCAGGTAGTTGTTGGCACACATATTGATGACCTCCCGACCATCCTGCAGTTTTACGGTGCTATTCTGCGGAGAGTTGATCAAGCGCTCGGTCTTGTAGAGCCCGGCGCTCTTGATCTCGTCGAGAGTGGTCTCCAGTTGTGAAAGGAAAGGTTCGGGAATCATATCAAGTGACGAGACAAATACGGCGGGACCGTTCGCGGTTCCACCTCATTTTTGTTTCCTGACAATGAAAATTCATGTTATCGGTGAAACATGAAAAATCAAAGTGCCCCAAAAGCTGCTGAGCACGCTCGCCATAAAATAACGGCCTCACCACCAGTTGATCAGGTAGGGATTATGGAGCGCGCCATTCGTTTTACGACCCGAAGCATCAAGGATGAAGCAAAACGGGAGGGGCTCCTCCGGGTGTTGAGTATGATCGATCTCACCACCCTGGAGGGGGCGGACACTCCCCACAAAGTTCGTCAACTTTGTTACAAAGCGGTGCATTTGCACGATGTCATTCCCAATCTCCCCACCACGGCAGCGGTTTGTGTTTACCCAACTCTGGTCAAGACGGCGCGGGCTGCTTTAGGCGACGGTGGGCCGGTCAAAATAGCCTCGGTGGCAACCGCCTTTCCCTCGGGCCAGGGATATCTCGATCTCAAACTGGAGGAAACGAGGCGGGCAGTGGGGGAGGGGGCCGACGAAATCGACATGGTGATTTCCCGGGGAAGATTCCTCGCCGGGGACTATAATTATGTGTTTGATGAGATCGCCTCGATCAAAAAAGCCTCTGGCAAAGCTCGGCTCAAGGTGATCCTTGAAACGGGAGAACTGGCTACGCTGGATCAGGTGCGGCGAGCCAGTGATATCGCGATTGCGGCGGGGGCGGATTTCATCAAAACTTCGACCGGAAAAATCCCATCGGCGGCAACCATCCCGGTGACGTTGGTGATGTTACTGGCGATCCGGGATCACCACTACAAAACCGGTCAAATGATCGGGATGAAGCCAGCAGGCGGGATCTCCACCGCAAAACTAGCCCTCCACTATCTGGTAATGGTGCGCGAAACGCTCGGCCAAGAATGGCTGACGAAGCATTGGTTTCGCTTCGGAGCGAGCAGTCTGGCGAACGATGTGCTGATGCAGGTGGCCAAACTGGAGGATGGCCTCTACCAGGCTCCCCAATATTTTTCAAAAGACTGACCTTTTTTCGACATGCCAGATCCCAATCCATGGAACTACTCCCCGGCCCCGGAATCCGCCAAACAGGCCAAAATTGCCACTCGCTACGAGCACTTTATTAATGGCAAATGGACCGCTCCAGCGGAGAAAGATTATTTTAACACGACCAATCCCTCCACTGGAAAAAAGATCGCTGAAGTGGCCAATGGCACCAAGGCTGATATCAACCTGGCAGTGCGTGCCGCCCGCACCGCATACGAGGGGATCTGGACTCAGATGGGAGCGCGGGAGCGCGGGAAGTACATTTATCGGATTGCCCGACTGATCCAGGAGCGGGCCCGGGAATTTGCCATTATCGAAACCCTGGATGGGGGCAAGCCGATCCGGGAATCCCGCGATATCGATGTGCCGCTGGCGGCCAACCATTTTTTCTATTACGCGGGGTGGGCGGATAAACTGGACTACGCCTTTCCCAATCGCAAAGCTACTCCGCTGGGCGTCGCCGGGCAGATCATCCCTTGGAATTTTCCATTGTTGATGGCGGCGTGGAAGATTGCTCCGGCGCTGGCCACGGGGAACACCGTGGTACTGAAACCCGCAGAAACCACCCCGCTAACCGCTCTTAAGCTGGCGGAAATCATCGCTGATGCCGGGTTGCCTCCGGGAGTGGTGAATATTGTCACCGGTGCGGGCGACACGGGCGCTGCGCTCGTTAATCACCCGGATATCAACAAAGTCGCTTTTACCGGCTCCACCACTGTCGGAAAACTGATTCAAAAGTCCCTGGCTGCCACCAGCAAACGAGTCACCCTCGAGCTGGGCGGGAAAGCAGCAAACATCATTCTCGAAGATGCCGCCATCGATCAAGCTGTAGAAGGAATCGTCAATGGCATGTATTTTAACCAGGGCCACGTCTGCTGCGCGGGTTCCCGTCTTTTTGTGCAGGAAAGCGTCTTTGATGAGGTGATGTGGAAGCTGAAACGGCGCATGGACACGCTCATTGTCGGAGATCCACTCGATAAAAATACCGATGTGGGAGCGATCAACTCCAAAGAGCAACTCAAACGAATCCAAAGCTATATCAAAGCAGGGATCAACAGCGGAGCCGAAATCTATCAACCAGCATGCGAATTACCTGCGGCAGGCAACTGGTGTGTGCCGACGGTTTTCACCAATGTGTCCCAGTCATCCATCATCGCCCAGGAAGAAATTTTCGGGCCAGTTTTGGCGGTACAGACTTTCCGGACCGTGCCAGAGGTAATCGAAAA
This sequence comes from Verrucomicrobiales bacterium, assembly GCA_041742015.1. Taxonomy (GTDB): domain Bacteria; phylum Verrucomicrobiota; class Verrucomicrobiia; order Verrucomicrobiales; family DEV007; genus Arctic95D-9. The sequence continues at coordinate 11,322 of JBGSJM010000067.1, forward strand.
AGCCAACAACACTCCCTACGGCCTTTCCGCCGGGGTCTGGTGCGACAAGGGGGCCCGGCTCTTTCAGATCAGTTCCAATCTGGATGCCGGGGTGGTCTGGGGAAACACCTACAATCAATTTGATCCTGTCTCGCCCTTTGGCGGATATAAAGAAAGCGGTATGGGCCGGGAAGGCGGACTACACGGACTAGCCGCGTACCTACAGTTTTGAGATAAAAAACATGGAACGAATCGAAGTTTTGAAGACCTACAAACTCTATATTGGTGGTCAGTTTCCCCGGACCGAATCGGGACGCTACTACATACCCCCGGGACCGGACGGGAAAATGCTCGGCAATATTTGCCAGAGTTCGCGCAAAGACTTTCGCAATGCGGTGGTCGCTGCCAGAGGCGGTCTCAGCAATTGGGCTAAGCGACCTGCCTACAATCGCAGCCAGATCCTCTACCGCATCGGGGAAATGCTCGAAGGCCGCAAAGCCCAGTTCATCGATGAATTGGTTCTCCAGGGCAGTTCCACGGCTGATGCAAAAACAGAGGTCGAAGCGGCGGTGGACCGCTGCATCTACTACGCAGGCTGGTGTGACAAGTTTCAAGCGGTTTTCTCATCGGTAAATCCGGTCTCCAGCTCGCATTTTAACTTTACGGTCTATGAGCCGGTTGGCATGGTCGCGGCGATTGCCCCGGAGGATAAAGCTTTGCTGGGTGCGTTGGGAACGATTTTGCCGATCATCGCCGGGGGCAACAGTTGCGTGCTTCTGGCCTCGCAGAGCAAGCCGCTATGTGCGATTACGCTGGGAGAAGTGCTGGCCACTTCCGACCTGCCCGGAGGGGTGGTGAATCTCTTAACTGGTTTCCGCGACGAGTTGCTGCCGTTCATGGTCAGTCACAAAGACGTAAACGCATTTGTGGCCTCTGATCTATCAAAAACGGATCTGACCAAAGCCAGGGAGGAATCGATACATAATTTGAAGCGGATCATTCATCATCAGGAAGACATGGCCACAGCGGAGTCGCCCTACCTCATTCTGGCGACCCAGGAAATCAAAACGACCTGGCACCCCATCGAATCCAGCATTTCCGGCGGTTCGAAGTACTGAGAAATACCGTCGAAAAGTAGTGAAGTGACTTGGATTCAACAGGGTACAGTCCGCGATGGTACAGGGTACAATGAGGTGCCGTGTCACGCCCATTTTCCCGGTTCCCCCTGAAAGTCTATCACCACTTGATCTCCAGAATTATGATGATAAAATAGAGTTCTAACTTCCCAAAGATTGCAAATTTTGAACCCATCCATGCCCTTCTAGAAGTCAAACGATATGCCTCAATTGATCTTCTACATCGAGGGGGAATACCCTCAAATACACCACCTAACCACCGAGAAGGTGACAATCGGGAGAAACAAGGACAACGATATTCGTGTGCCGTGTTCTTCGGTTTCCGTTTATCATGCTGAACTTATGACCATGGTTGATGGGTCTTATCAGCTAAAGGATCTCGATTCATCCAATGGCACCGTGATTAATCAGGAGACAGTGACTCAACGCATCCTTGCGGATGGAGACAAGCTCAAATTTGGGACGGTGAAGGCGGTGTATCTGGACCTCAAGCCCTCACCCTCGAGTCGTTCGAAGCAGGTTGTGGGAATTGATGGCCTAGAAAAAGAAGCTGAGAGCCTGTTTCGCAAAACCGAGATCGAACGCAACAACTTGCTCCTGCTCAAGAATGAAATTGCCATTGCCCGGCAAAGACGGCTTGATTATCAAGATGGTTTAAAAGAGGTGGACGCATGGGAGAAAGAGCGAAAGACCTTCCGTGAAGAGCGCCAGCGGGCTCTTGCCGAAACGGAGCAAGCCCTTAATCGGAAAAAAGAATTGGAAGCGGAGCGGATTCGCCTGGCTCAGGAGCTGGAAAATCATAAAAAGGGACTCGAAGCCGAAAAAATACGTCTTTCTCAGGAACTGGAAGAGGAGAAAAAGGGGCTCGAAGCCGAAAAAATTCGACGGTTGCAGGAATTGGACGCAGAAAAAGATCGTCTCTCCAACGAACTTGAACTAGCCAAAGCGGAACTCGAGAAAAATCAGAATGAGTCGGCGGCAGCCGTCCTGGTCGTCGAAAAGGGGACAGCAATAGAGGCTACCATTGAAGGATTAGAGAATAATCTCAAAGGTAAGCAAAGCGCCCTGGAGGCACTGGATCTGCAAATTGCCGAACGAAAAAAGTCTCTTGATGCCCTTGAACAGGCGATTGTTGAACGAAAAAAGGAGTGTGATCAGCTCGAAATTGAAATGGGAGGACTCAAGAGTGAACTTTCTGACCTCAACCACACGATCATCACCAGGAAGAATGAAGTGGATCGTTTTGCCGAAATCGTAAGCGAAAACAATCATTTGATCCAATCAGCCAGTCAGAAGTTGGCTGAGATCGAATCAGCTTCCCAACTGGCGCAGATGTCCATCACCGAGGCACAGAAATTGGACCAGGCTATCAAACACGAAAGTGGTTATCTGTCTCGGCTCATTTCCGAAAAAACCATCGTTCTTCAGCGGCTTAAAAACAAAATCAATGCCAGAGTGCTCTCTGAAAGCGAGGTGTTTGCCTGTCCGCCGCTTCGGATCATTAATCCAGGAATGCGTTCTTTGATGCATTATTTTCATCAAGGTGCTGGTTTCCCCGAGTTGAATCAGGGTGGGCGGCAGCCGGGCATCAACCCGTCTGGAATATTCTCCCTGGCGGCCTGTACCAAGGGTAGTTTGCACCGGGACATGGATTCGATTCTCTCGCCGGATGATCCTGTTTTGCTGGTGCTCAGTGGAGAACCAGACAAGGACCGGAAACAAATCGAGGGCATCATCCGCCAGAGCGAGGGGCGGATTGTGCTGGTTTGTTGGGCCGAAGGGCAACTTTCTTCACTGTTGGAGGCTCTAGGCAGGGAACAAGTGATCTCCCTGCTGAATCAGGTCTCAGGCAATATCTCGGTTGACCATGTCACAGCAGGGCTTCTCGGGACGCTAAATTTGGGAATTCCCCATCTCAATATCGAGCTGCCTTGCCCGATCGAAGTTCCAGAATGGAATTTGTCGACACCGATTGAAAAAAGAAACAGCGGAGTTTTTCTGTCGGGAGATGGGTTTGATCCATCGTCGCTCCTCCATAGAACCCGGGTCGAACTGCTTAATCAATTGGTCAGCGAAATCCTTACGGATTCCTCTACGGGTATTAACGTTACCATCTATCAGCAAGATACAGGTGCCACCATCGAGGGATTAAACATACCCGCGAAGTCACTGAACAGACCAGACGGTACCCAAAGCTATGCCGATTATCTGGCTTTGATGGGGCGTCACTATTTTGTGATGAGTTTCGGAAAAAACCCATTTGGGGGTGATGTTTTTGGGGATGCTCTCCTGGCCCGGACCATTTATTTGGGAGCGAACTTTGAAAATCCTCTCCATGAATTAATCTTTCCGGCTTCCTGTATCAAAGGTGGCGATTTTTCCGGGGCTCTCGAACACGCTAAATCGGTGCTTAACAATAAGAATGAATTCCTGGCGGTGATGAAGCGATCCGAAAGTCTGGCGAGCCAACTCTATTCTTTCCAAAATACCCGGGACCGCCTTGGTGAATTTTTTCATCTCATCAATACCCGCCCAAGGGTCGCTTGATTTTCGGAGTCTTTACAATTTTTAGTATCGTTTGTATTAAACAAACGCTGATTTTTCGTATTTTGGGGATGATCAAATCGTCAAACCCACGAAATGAAATACAAACTTGCTGTATGCGGGCTCTGTCTCGCGATGGTATTGTGCCCTCTGATCAATTACTCAGGGGATGAGGACCTACAAACTTTCAAAGGATGTCGGCTCACTTCGATGAAGGGTGCAGATGGAGATAGTTTTCAAGTGCTGTTTCCAGATCAGATCACGCGGGTAGTGAGGTTATATGCCGTTGATTGCATTGAGTCGAATATTTGGGATGAAAGCGAT
>JBGSJM010000068.1:0-15303 GCA_041742015.1 Verrucomicrobiales bacterium
ATGGCTTTGGCATTCGAACCGGTCCCCGACCCCAAGAGGGCGATTCTAGGCTTTGAACTACCGCCAACGCTCGCAGAGTTTTTCGCGAGACTGGCACTCGTTGATCGCCCGGGAACAAGCGACAAAATGCGAATCTCGATGCCGAGGCGATCAAGAAGGGCTTTTTCTTCATCAATCAGGTTAGACGCCGTGTAATCACCGCCCTTTGTGTAGATGTGGGGGCGAATCGCTCCTATGGTACGGGTTGCTCGCTTTTCCCCGAAAACCACAACCCGATCAACACATCCCAGGGCGCAAAGAATTTCAGCCCTATCACCTTCTGGGTAAACAGGTCGATTGGGGCCTTTTAATTCCGCCACGGATTCATCAGAATTAATCGCCACAACAAGGGCGTCGCCCAACTCACGGGCTTTTTTCAAATAACGGACATGACCAGCATGCAACAGATCAAAACAACCGTTGGTTAACACCAGTTTTTTCCCCTTGCGGTCCAACTCGTCACGCCACTGGGCGATGCTTTCCAACGTTGAAATGAAATTTTCTGCCATTCTTCCGAACCTATGCGGCAATTTTCGGTTTTCACAATCCTGAAATCACCTAGGTTAGATTCATGTATGATCCACGCATTGACAAACTGGCAAAACAATTAGTTTGCTACTCGACAGCCGTCAAAAAAGGCGAAAATGTTCTGATTGACCTCTTCGACGTGCCTCCTGAAATCGGGGTAGCTCTGATTCGTCAGGTGCGAGCCGCTAATGGCAATCCATTTGTGAATGTGAACAGCCAAGTTTTGAATCGAGAGATGCAACTTGGGGCAACGGAACCGCAATACAAAACCATTTCAGACTTCGGAATTTATCAAATGAAGGAAATGAGTTGCTACATTGCGGTGCGCGGTGGAATGAACAGCAACGAATTATCTGATGTTCCGGCAGATAAACGAAGGCTGGTAGCGGAACAAATCCGCCCACTGATGAATCAGCGGATCAATCACACCCGCTGGTGTGTCCTGCGCTGGCCGACTCCCTCCATGGCGCAAAGTGCCGGTATGTCGACAGAGGCATTTGAAGATTTTTATTTCCGAGTTTGCCTTTTGGACTACACAAAATTGTCTGAAGGAATGACAGCACTCCAAACGAGAATGACGAATGCCAAGGAAGTTCACATCATCGGTGAAGGGACGGATCTAAGATTCAGCGTCGATGGTATCCCTGCCGTAGCTTGCGGCGGAAACCTAAACATTCCTGACGGTGAATGCTTTACAGCCCCGATCAAAGATTCTGTGGAAGGTTTCATTTCCTACAACGCACCCTCCATCTACCAGGGCACCTCCTTTGACAATGTGCGTCTGGAGTTCAAAAAGGGTAAAATTATCAAAGCTACCGCAAACAACACCAAGGCCATCAACGCCATTCTTGACACCGATGAGGGTGCCCGTTACATCGGAGAATTTGCTCTTGGCTTTAATCCAGAAGTTATGGAACCAATGCGGGACATACTATTCGATGAAAAAATTGCCGGAAGCTTTCATTTTACACCCGGACAGGCCTACGAAATGGCGGACAACAGCAATCGGAGTGCAGTCCATTGGGATTTGGTAAGCATCCAGCGTCCAGAATACGGGGGCGGTAAGATATTTTTTGACGAAGAATTGATTCGCAAAGATGGGCAATTCCAAGTGGCGGACCTGAAATCACTCAACTACAAAAAAAGAAAATGAAAGCCGTCCTCTTCGTGGCCGTCGGCGGGTGTTGTGGAGCTTTGTGTCGTTGGGGCATGGGAAATTGGGTTGATCAGTATCGCGGCTTTTCGACGATCTTCCCACTTGGCATTTTTCTGGTAAATGTCCTGGGGTGTTTCCTATTCGGATTATTTTTTGGACTTGGCGAGAACCGGGGGTGGATGACAGATAACTTGAGGCTTCTTATTTTCACTGGCTTCTTGGGAAGTTTCACGACTTTTTCCACTTTCAGCTGGAACACGATGGAACTTTTCAAAAACGGTCAATCAGGAACGGCTTTCTTAAACATATGTCTCAGTATTTTGTGTGGAATGTTGGGCGTTTTGGGAGGTTATAATCTGGCAGTCAAAATATAATGAATGTGCCAGAAGAAATAATTTGCGTCGATTGCGGGCAGACTGCCCACCTGATCAGCTATCCTCCAGAAGAAGGCTGGCAAATCGGTGATTTTATTGCCTATCGATGCCGGGGGTGTAATGACCGTTGGGACATGGTGGTAGAAGATACCAACTCCCCAGCATCCGATTCATTCGACTTCCGCAGTTGGCTGGCTGATCGCAAATAAAATCATTGCTGTTGACTGTTTCGGTAAGCTCTGGCCAGTAGAGACACCGGCTGGTCAACCTGAACAGCGCTTCCCGCAGCGGTGAGGCCATTTTGAATCTGAAGATGGCACCCTGGATTTGAAGTCACCACGCACTGAGCACCAGTGGCAGTAATGGACTTGAGCTTGCGGTCGAGAACCCGCGCGCTTTCTTCCGGTTGAAGGATGTTGTAAATGCCAGCGCTGCCACAACAGGCATCGGAATTGGCCATTTCCACCATTTCCCAGCCGGGAAGCGAATTTAATACTTCCCGTGGCGCGTTCTTGATTCGCTGGCCATGGCAAAGGTGGCAGGATTCGTGATAGGTGAGCACCCCGGCCTTGATTGAATTCCCGCCCGCAGGTTTCTTAAAACCGCGTTCCGTGAGAAATTGGTGAATATCCTTTACCTTTTTGTCCCACTTCCGAGCTGGTTCGCTCTCCAGCAGGGACTCAAAATGCTTCAGATGAGATCCGCATCCGCCTGCGTTCGAAATAATGGCATCTAGCGAATCAAACTCTTTTGCAAACTGACTCATGAGATTTTTTCCAGTTTGCTTGGCTAACTTGGGAGCACCGTTGTGGGCGTGAATCGAACCACAACAGGCCTGAGCACGCGGTGTGAAAACAGACCAACCGTTGAATAACAACACATCAACTGTATCGCGATTTACATTAGAAAAAGCAATCGACTGCACACAACCCGAAAGCAAACCAACTTTTCCTCGAACTTCTATCCCTTCTGGGGGATGTTCCCATTCACGAATCGCTTGATCAGAAAAAACTAGGCTCATTCTCGGGGTCATTGGTTCAAGCTGCGCAACAGACCTTCCAAGTAGGTGAGGTAGCTTCAACTTACGGACCCAAACATCGAGCCCGCTAGTCTGGTAGATTCTTAATAGTCTTCCAACCAAATGGAGTCGTCTGGGGTGAAGGAAGATTTTGTTCAAAATCAGAAATCGCAATAATTTTCGCCGTGGCGTCCCGATTTCTGGAACTGCTTCGAATTCAGCCCGGGCAGTTTCGAACATGGTCGTGTAATCGACTCCCGCAGGGCAGGCGGTCGTGCATGCTAGGCACCCCAGACAGTAATTCATCTCATCCGCCAGTTCCTGACCAACTTCAAGATCTCCATCAGCCACAGCTCGCAAGAGTGCGATTCGCCCACGGGGACTGTGGCGTTCCCGTTTTGTGGATTCGTAGGTCGGGCAAGTAGGCAGGCACATGCCACAATGCATGCATTGCTGCAAAACCGAATAATCGAGATCTTTGATCTTTTGATAACTCATGGAAGGTCAAAGATTTTTCCCGGATTGAGACGGTTGTGCGGATCGAGTGATTTTTTGACGAGCTTCAACAACCCGTAACTTGACTCATCAAGCTGCCGGTTTAAAAACTCTTTTTTGGCGAGGCCTACACCGTGCTCACCTGTAATTGTCCCCCCTAGACTGATGGTCTTATCGACAATCTCAGAAAGAGCCTGGTGGACACACTTCATTTCCTCATGATCTTTTTCATCAGTCAAAAAAGTTGGATGAAGATTGCCATCCCCCATATGCCCAAAGGTGCCCACCTTGAGCTGATACTTCCGCGCCGTTTCGTTAATAAAACCGACCATTTCTGCGAGCTTACTTCGAGGAACGGTTACGTCTTCTAAAATAGTTGTAGGGCGAACCCGTGCAAGTGATGAAAAAGCCTGCCTTCGGGCGGAGGCTAGTTTATCTGCTTCAGCCTGGTTTCCAGCAACCTTGACTTCATTTGCCCCATGCTCTTCGCAAATTTTTTGCATCGCGGCTGCTTCATCGTCCACTGCGGAGGGATGGCCATCGGTTTCGATCAGTAAGACCGCAGCAGCTTGCACTGGCAGTCCAATGTTGCAATAATCTTCAACACATCTCAGAGTGACTTGATCAATAAACTCCAGGGTACATGGGATGATACGGGCAGCAATAATCGCAGAAACCGCCTCGGCTGCGGCCTCCATCGAAGAAAAAGTCGCCAGCATGGTTTTGCGGGCCGACGGCCTGGGGACCAGCTTTAGCAAAATTTCCGTGATGATCCCCAGAGTTCCTTCTGAACCGATAAACAAATCTTTCAACGAATACCCGGCAACATCCTTTACACAAGCATTTCCAACACGAGCAATTTCACCATTCGCCAACACAATCTCCAGGCCCATGACATAATCTCTGGTAACACCATATTTTAAACCCCTAAGTCCCCCGCTGTTTTCAGCGACATTTCCGCCAATCGTTGAAATCTTCATCGAACCAGGATCGGGTGGATAGAAGAGTCCACAAACCATGGCCGCAGCATCGATATCTTTGGTTATTACGCCAGGCTGGACACGAATCGTGAGATTACGGATGTCGAGGTCGAGGATTTGATCAAGCCGAAGCAGACAGATGACCAACGAGCCCTCCAAGGGAACACTACCACCGCTCAAGCCAGTGCCGGAACCCCGAGTCACGATCGGTATATTTTGGCGACCGGCTTCTTTAACACAAAGCGCCACTTCGGACGTGGTTGCAGGAAAAACGACGGCTGCGGGAAGTTGTCTGAGTTCCGCAGTTCCGTCGAAACCATAAGGAATGAGATCGACCTTTTGGGTGATCACTTGATCGGTTCCTACAATTTTCTCAAAGGCGGCAATGTTAAAGGCCATTGATGGAAAATCGCTGCTTCCCCGAAATCCTCCAGCGATTTTTATGCATCAGGAGAGATTCAAACTTTGTTTTAAAACCTGGATTTTAGTTTAACCAGCCAATTATAGATCGAAACTAATTAATGAGACTGAATATTTCGGCTTGAATTAAAATATATTTACTATAATTTCCATATATGAACAAATTTAGTATTGAACCTTACCAAGTATGGTTTCCGGGAGAATTGGTTTGGGAGCTGTGGTTTGTCGATGAGGCCAAAGGTGCTCGAATCGTTGATACTTGTGCAGATTCGCGTTCATTAGGCTTTCGGAGAGGTTGCAAACGCCGGGTTCTCGCATTGCCCACCATTGAACATAGCGCCTATCCCTTTGTTTCAGGAGCCTTTGGCGAAACGCGTCTCTTAAAAGGAGCACTAACCCATATGGAAATCCTAAAAGTGGATGGCGATATACAAGGAATTGGCGTTCAACCTGTTTCTGGAGTCCCTCCCCGCACTTTGTGCCGGATTGATTTACCCGTGGCGGGACGACGAATGACCGAGTTTTCGGCTGAACTCTGTCCAGAAACAATTGTTCCTGCTGCCTCGTTAATTCCCATTCCCCCAAATGGTATCGCCATTTGGACAGAGTTACGAAATACGGTAGTCGGAGTTGAAAAGAATGGAGGTACAATCTATTACGAGCTACTCAAGGGTCGGAGCAATGTTGAATATGCGCGCCAAGTTCGAAATCTTTTGCCAAAACTTCGTCATGAAAAAATATGCGTCCAAAAACCTAGTCTGCATCTTTGGAACCAGTTTGATCCGATTCTTTTCAATGACGTCGTGGGACTGGAAATCGTCCCTGGCGTCCGACCTGCTCCATCCAACAAGAAGGCGTCCATCGGGATTCGTCCGCGGCGTTACCGGGAAATGGAGGCAGAAAGGAGAGCCCGCAAAAAAACAAGGATGAAAAGTTGGATTGTTGGGTCTGTAATTGCGATGGTTGTTTTTACCATGATGGCGGCATTAGAATTTGCTTTGATTCAAACCACTAATCAAAAAGGAAAAATCTCCGAAATGCTCCCAGAGGCTAACAGATTGCAGTTCATCAAGGATCAGTGGGAAGAAATGTCTCCCGTCATTGATCCCAGTGCATCATTATTGGAGATTTGGCGACACATCAGTGCTTTGCAAAGTGTCGGCGACGTGAGAATCAAGGAAATGGCAATCGAAAGAAACACCATTAAATTAGTTGGGGAAGCGGCGGACAACAAGCTTGTGCTTCGCTATATGGATGAACTCTCACGATCTGCCTCGATGGCTTCATACTCCTGGGATTTCTCCGAGCCCGAGGTTTTGCGGGATGGTACTACTCTGTTTGTTTTTAAGGGGTTTAAATTATGAAAATTTCGAAAAGAGATCTGGTTGGATTGGCTCGAAAGATTCCAGTGTTTGGGATAGCTGGAATGTTTGCTCTGTTTTTTGCAATGACGGCGGTAGAACAAATCCTGCTGTGTAACGAAGAGGGCGCAGAATTGATGCAGGAGCATTACCAGTTGGCAAATTTGTTGTCAAAACGACAGACTTGGGATTCGCGGTCCAACTGGATCACTCAGGAAATTCCCCGCTTTGACTCCGAGGATATGGCCTCGAAATTTCTAGTCGAAAAAATCAAACAGTCTCTCTTGAATTACGGGCTCGAGCTGAAGTCCCACCGGGTATCCTTGCAGGGTGTATCTAACCTACTGGCTGCAGAAGAAAGGCAAAATTTTGACCGCACCTCAGTTGAGATTAAGATTTCTGGGGAAGAAAAAAGGGTCGTAGGATGGCTCCACAATTTGCAGCAGCCGGGCAACTTTTCAGGTTACGATAATCTCACCATTAAACTCGACGAATTTGGTCTAAACTGCGAACTCCAAATTTCTCAGTGGTATCTTAACCGATATCGATCACTATCAGAGAGGCACCGCTTCCCAAGCTAACAGAACCGTAGGGCTGCTTTCGGAAAAACGCGGCTTGTTTTGCTCTAAATTCAGTTCAATCTTTCTTCCCTAAATCCTACGAAACTAAAAATATGGAAGAACGTCTCATTGGCCAAATGTTGTTAACTGGAGTTCCGGGTGCTGAACTGGAACCGGATTCAGCGAGGCGCTTCAAAAGACTACAACCCGGAGGCTTCATACTCTTCGGGAGAAATATCCAGTCCCCGAACCAACTTCGCAAACTCATCGATGATCTTCGCGATCTGAGCGATATTGAACCCATTATCACGATTGATCAGGAGGGTGGGCGAGTTTCACGGCTGCGCCTTATAGGAAACGAGCCACCAAATGCCCAAGCGCTACGTAAAAAGGGCGACCTCAAACTAATTCGCCGCCACGGCCAAATCACTGGAGAAGTCCTGCGCATTTTCGGCTTCAACCTCGATCTCTGTCCGGTTCTCGACATCTCCTACGACGACGAAGCTGATAATTCTTTAAAAGGCAGATGTTACGGAGCAACCGCAAAAGAAGTTATTGCCAACGCTTCGGTTTTCAACAAAGCCCTGCGGGGAGAAGGTATCCTGACTTGCGGCAAACATTTCCCAGGCTATGCGTCAGCTGAGTGCGACCCCCACCATGAACTTCCCATCATCAAAAAGACACTCCAGGAGATGGAGGAATCTGAATTGCTGCCATTTCGAGCTTTGCTCCCAGACCTGGACAGCATTATGACCTGCCATTCCCACTTCCCATGCTGGGATGCAGATCATCCCCGCTGGCCGGCGTCTCTTTCCAAAAACATTGTCGGCCAGTTTTTGCGAAATCAGCTCGCTTATGAGGGTCTGGTGATGAGTGATGATCTTGACATGGGAGCGATTTTGAATGAGGTAACTTTCGAGGACACAATCCGCGCCTGTATCGAGTGCGGCAACGACCTAGCCATGATTTGTCACCGTGTCGAACTGGTCGAAGAAGCCCACAAAGTCATGCAAACCCTTCCCCACCCAGTGGTAGAGGATGCGCTGCTTCGGATCGAAAAAACCAAGAGAAGACTTGTTCGACCGGACCCATGGTCATTGGAAAAATTCCAAGAAATTGATGGCAAAATCTGGGATTTGCGAGTCGATACCCTTGGCGAAGAAGATGCGAAAATCCTCTCGGTCGAGAACGGAAAGCGATCACCTGTTGAGTTGTATTAGAAATCGCCACAGCCATCTTAAGTCGCTGGCTGTGTATTTCCGAAGGTTTCATAGTCCAAAAACCCCAAAAAATCGACTGAAAAAGGCTTTTCATTTTGATTCGAATAGTATTTAGTTCAATTGATCTAAGAGATCAAAACATCTAAAATATCAAAGCAAATATGAATAAGTACATTGTAGAATTTATTGGAACCTTTTTTCTCGTTTTTGTTATCGGCGTAGCGGACGTTCTTGGAAATGCCGGAGCCATGGCACCTTTGGCCATTGGGGCGACCCTTATGGTTATGATCTTTGCCGGGGGCCATATCTCCGGGGGGCATTTTAATCCGGCCGTGAGTCTGGGAGCCATGTTGCGAGGGGCTTTGCCTTCGAAGGACCTACCTTTTTACATCGTGGCTCAGATCGTCGGAGCTATTGTTGCAGCTATCCTTTCAATCAAGGTGGTGGGAGCCGGAGCAGCCATCGCTGCGGTCGCCCCACCAGTTGGTTCATCGCTCTTGGTTGAGTTTCTGTTCACCTTTGCTCTGGTTTGGACCGTTCTCAACGTCGCCACCGCAAAAGGAACTGATGGAAACTCATTCTACGGACTTGCGATTGGATTCACAGTCGTTGTCGGAGCGTTTACGGTTGGTAGCATCTCACTGGGAGCTTTCAATCCCGCTGTGGCCATCGGCCTGGTCGTTATGGGCAAACTGGCGGTCGCTTCCGTTTGGATTCACCTTCTTGCCAACTTTGCCGGAGCAATCGTAGCGGCGATGGCGTTCAATAATTTGGTAAGGAAATTCGAGCCCAAGAGCAAATCCAAGTAATCCGCCGCTTGTAAAGACGCTCCTCAAGTCACGAAAACGAGAGGAGCGTTCATAAGGTTTTAGCGGTGAAAAAACAAGATCAAGTATCCGTTTCACCGCGAGCCATCAGAACCTTCCCAGTTCTGACCGTTTCAATAATATCGTAGTTGGAGAGCAAACGAATCGCTGCATCAACCTTGTCACTGGCACCTTCGATTCGAATAATCATTGAAGTTTCAGTCAAATCGACTGTTTTTCCTCCAAAGTGCTCTACAATCTGAAGAAGCTCTGTCCTTCTGTTCGTAGAATCCAGCTTCACTTTAATCAGGGCCAATTCACGAACCACGGAATCCGAAGAAGTGTGTTCGGAACAATGAATCACATCAACCAGCTTGTTACACTGTTTAACGATCTGGTCAAGACCAGCCGGATCACCACTGATTCCGAGGGTAAGGCGTGAAAAAGCAGGGTCGCGCCCCTGGGAAACCACAACTGAATCAATGTTATAGGCTCGGCGGGCAAAGACCTGACAAATGCGCATCAAAACGCCAGGTTGATTTGTAACAAACATACTCAGGGTATGCCCGCCTACGATGTCTGCTTTTGCCGCAGGTTTTTTGTCTGATGTAGCAATGGGTGTAGCCATTAGTTTAATAAAATTTGGTTTATTTCGTAAAGTCAGGATTTGAGAATCACATGAACTCATTTTTGGATCACGTTGAACCCACTGGTTTTTCCATTTTGTATTTTGGTGGCTCCGTTAGCATATCCTCCAGAGCCGCCCCGGCAGGAATCATCGGAAACACATTGTCCGCTTTGATACATTCGGCGTTAATGAGCACCGGACCATCATTGTAGGCGAGTGCCTCCTCCAGTTTCTTGGTGACATCTGCGGGCCGCTTGATGTTAATACCCATCGCACCGTAAGCCTCGGCAAGCTTTACAAAATCTGGATTCCCTTCCAGGTTCACTCCACTTTCACGGTTATCGAAGAACAACTCCTGCCACTGACGAACCATCCCGAGATAGTGATTGTTCAAAACCAAAATCTTGATCGGTAGTTTGTGAATTACTGCAGTGGCCAATTCACAGAGAGTCATTTGAAACCCGCCATCACCACAAACCGCAATGACTGTTTCATTGGGACAGGCCAATTGAGCCCCAATCGCCGAGGGAAATCCGAAGCCCATTGTCCCGGCTCCACCGGAAGAAATCCACTTGAACGAGTCACGATTACGATAGAATTGTGCCGCCCACATTTGGTGTTGCCCCACATCAGTCGTCACAATAGCGTTGCCCTTGGTAAGCACGTAAATTTCATCGAGAACCTGCTGCATCCGCAATCCCCCATGCTTTTTATAGGCGAGAGGATACTTCTTTTTGTATCCTTCCATGTGCTCGATCCAGCTATCATTCTGCCGGGACTCGACCAATTTGTTCAGCTTTATCAAAGCCGCCTTGGCGTCCCCAACCACCTCCACATCGGGACGAATCATCTTATTCATCTCCGACGGATCAATATCGATGTGAATGATTTTGGCCTGGGCCCCGAATTTATCCGCCTGTCCAATAATTCGGTCATCGAAACGAGAGCCAATATTTACGATCAAATCGCACTCCACCATTGCCTTGTTGGCATAAGCGGTCCCATGCATTCCCAGCATCCCAAGTGAGAGCGGGTGATCCTCCGGGAAAACGCCTTTGCCCAGCAGAGTCGAAGTCACGGGTGAATTCATTTTTACCGCCAACTCCATTAACTCCTTTTCAGCCCCGGAAATCATGGCTCCATGACCAGCCAGGATAACGGGTTTTTTGGAGATATTAATCAATATAGCAGCTTTTTCGACTGACTTATCGTCGATGGTGAAAGCCGCCTCCGGTTTATAACCGGGAAGGTCCATCGGCGCATTCATATCCCCGGTGAACGGACTCTGACTGATGTTCTTTGGAACGTCGATCAAAACAGGTCCCGGGCGTCCTGTGGTTGCGATATGATAGGCCTCGCGAGCGATCCTCGGCAAATCGTTAGTGTTGCGCACCAAATAATTATGCTTCACGATTGGGATCGTAATCCCAAAAATATCAGCCTCCTGAAACGCGTCGAGCCCCAACATCCAGGTTACCTGCTGACCTGTCACGATAATCATCGGAATCGAATCCATCTGGGCTGTCATAATTCCAGTGATTGTGTTTCCTGCACCGGGGCCTGATGTCACCAAAACCACGGCAGGTTTGCCGGTGGCACGGGCATATCCATCCGCCATATGAGTGGCGCCCTGCTCATGACGAGTCAGAACGAATTTCATATTCGTTTTCACGGTCTCCAGTGCATCAAAAATAGGAAGGGCCGCCCCTCCCGAATACCCAAAGACATATTCGATCCCCAAGTTATCGAGCGTTTTGATAAGAGCCTGCGCCCCGTCCATTTGTGAATGATTATCGATTGTCATGATGTAAAATTACCAAATTCAATCAAACATCCACCTTCACCCAAGAATTTCAATTCGAAAATTATGAATTTTTATCTAAAACCGAGTGAATCCGCACATCCAAGGTCCAAAAATCACCTATTCTCGACCAACTTTGAACTAACGAGTAAAATTCAACCCGCAAAACAAGTAGAGCCGTCGAACTTTTACTGAAAAACAATTCTTGCTTATTCTCCGTCTTATGTTTCTGTATAAACAGAAATGACTGAAAAGGCACCATTTATCCGAGACTTTATCCTCCACTGGGGCGAACTGGGGATGAAGTGGGGCATCAACAAGACAGTGGCCCAGATCCACGCTTACCTTTTTATTTCGGAATCTCCCAAAAATGCCGATGACATCTGTACCACACTCGGTGTAGCCCGGTCCAATGTCAGCAACAGCCTGAAAGAACTTCAGAACTGGGGAATCGTGAAAGTAGTCCACCTACCGGGTGACCGCCGTGATCATTTTGAATCCATGAGCGACGTCTACGAAATGTTTCGCGTCATAGCCGCAGAGCGAAAGCGCCGTGAGGTCGACCCCGCTCTCCGCATGCTCAGCGAATGCAGTAACGACGCCAGTTCCGCCAGTGGACGCGAGGAACTGTATGCCAAACAAAAAATGGCTGAACTTCAAGAGTTCTTTTCACTATTCTGCGATTTTTACAGCGCCATGAATAAGCTTCCCACCAAGGCCGCCGTTAAAGCAGCGAAAATGGGTGACCAAATCATCACTCTTTTGGGGCTGACCAAGTGAGACTCTTTTTTGTAACCATATATTTCCCTTTTAACAGAAATGACTGAAAAGACAAATACTACCGTAAGAATGCCCAAGGGAACGCTTTTTTTTGATAATACCTGCCAATTTTGCCGTCGGGGGATTCAGCAAATCAGCAAACCCCTTTCTCGGATCCCTGTTGAGGTCCAACCGTTTGCCAACGGCTCGGAGGAGAAGGAAATGATCCTCCACTGGCACAACGGCCAAATTCTTGGTGGTGCGGATGCCGCGATTTTTCTCGGTCGCCAAATCCCCTGGAGCTGGCTGCCAGCGACCCTTGCCGGTTTGTTCCCCCTTCGTTATCTGACGCGGGCCATTTACCGCATCATCGCCCGAAATCGCCATTGCCTTGGCCAAAAAGCTTGTAAAATAGATTTTGAACACCCGGGCAAAAAACTGGGCTGGACATTTACCACCCTCCTCGTCAGCGCAGCAGTGGCAACGGGATTCTTCTATCAACTCAACAGCGCCCTGTGGATGTGGCTTATCGCCATTTCCATGTGGTTCGGGCTAAAGTCCATGTGCTTCCGAAAGAGCGGTGGATTCGCCGAAGTCGATCCGGCCTACTTCCTTTGGCCCGGGATGGACACCACGGGATTTAGCTATGACCGGAAAAGTTCCACGACAACCATCACGCTCCTCCCCTCGATTGGATTTGTTATCGCTGGGCTCTCACTTTTGGTTGCGATCCCCTCCCTAACTGAGCCAATGCCGGCAGGATGGGCTGGTATCATGGCGATGATTTACCTGCTCCATTTTGGCAGCTTCGTCTGGATCGATGCTTTTTGGACCCGCTTCGGTTACTCACCCAAACCCATCATGCGTCACCCCTATCATAGCACCGGACTCGGTGATTTTTGGGGCAATCGGTGGAACCGTGCCTTCAGCGACTGGGCCCGATACTTCATCTTTCATCCACTCAAGCGAAAGTTAGGGCTGGTTGCGGGAACGATGTCCGGTTTTCTTATCTCCGGTCTCGCCCACGAACTGGTCATTTCAGTCCCAGCCCGGGGATCCTACGGCCAGCCGACCCTGTATTTCCTCCTTCAGGGAATTGGATTGTTAATCGAAAAACAACTCCAATTGCGGCGCAGAGGCCACGCCAAGATTTGGCTATGGCTTTTCGTCCTCGCGCCAGCCCCCCTTCTTTTTAACCGTTCTTTTCTCGAGAATGTCTTTAACCCAATGACAAAACTAATCCACACCTTATGGACCTATTAACCAAAGCTCTTTATCTCGCCGGGATTACTCATTTTGGCATCCTGATCGCCAGCGCTACCGCTCCGAAAGCCCTCAATTGGAAAGGCAGCCTGAGCGTTCTCCCCACCCTGCTCAGACAGATGTTCTGGGTCTACGGAATCTTTATCGTTCTCATGATCATCAGCTTCGGCACCATCACCCTGATTTTTACTGAAGAATTGGCAAACCCCACCCCACTGGGCCGGGCAATAGCCATCGTAATGGCAGTATTCTGGGGCACCCGTTTGATAGTCCAACTTTTTGTTTTCGACGCGACACCATGGTTAACGACACCACTCTACAGGATCGGCTACCATGGGCTTACCGCCGCCTTCATTTTTCTTACCTCAATCTATATCTGGACTGCTCTATGAAAAAACGAATCATCATCGCCGGGGGCACGGGTTTTATTGGAAAAGTCCTCGCCACCCAACTCGCAAAATTGGACTATGAGCCAGTGATCCTGACCCGAAACCCAAAAAGATTCCAGGGGATGGGCCGGGCTATTCAGTGGGACGCCAAGCACGTCACTGACAACTGGCTAAATGAGATCGAAGGCGCTTGCGCCATCATCAACCTGACCGGTAAAAACGTGAACTGCCGCCCTGGAAAAGCCAACCGCGCGGCAATACTTCAATCCCGGATCGAATCGGTTGATCTACTGGGAAGAGCGATTCGTCTGGTCCCCCACTTTCCAAAGTGCTGGATCCAGGCAGGAAGCCTAGCCATCTACGGAAATGCCAGCAGTCGAATCTGCGATGAGGCCAGCAAAGCCGCCACCGACTACCCGGCAAATGTCTGCATCGAATGGGAAAGCGCTCTGGGCAACGCCATTCGCCCGGAAATGAGATGGGGCAATCTGCGAATCGGTTTTGTTTTGGGTAAGGAAGGCGGAGCGCTTCCTTTTCTCGCCAAACTAACTCGACTGGGTCTGGGCGGAAGTATCGGCAATGGGAAACAATACATCAGTTGGTTGCACATCGACGACATGATTCGCATCTTTGTCGAGGCTCTCGAGAACCCCAACATGACAGGCACCTACAATGCCACCGGGCCCAACCCAGTGACTAACCAGGAGTTTATGCAGCAACTTCGCAAAACCCTGCGATGCCCCTGGAGTCTCCCGGCACCTGCCCTTGCCGTAAAAATAGGAGCCCCATTCCTCAATAGTGATCCACAAATTGCGCTGACAGGACGGCGCTGCATCCCCGCCCGACTGCTTTCGGAGGGCTTCTCCTTCATTTATCCAAACCTCGCCACCACACTACAAGCCATTTACCCCGATAAAAAATAACATCATGAAAATAATACTGGAACATCTCGACAAAATACTAATCGCAGCAGCCATCGGCCAAATCCTCATCGCCATTATAAACCTCCGGCTTGACCGGATGCTCAACTGGCAGGTTGAACTAAAACAGATCAGCCGTCTGCTCAGGGAAGTCTTTTACGTTCACAAATGGTTCATCACCATTACTTTGCTTATATTTGGTGTTATCACCATCCGATTTGTAGGAGACATCGCCCATCCCGTCCACGAAATGCCGCGATGGTTCGCAGGTGGAGTCGGCTTTTTCTGGGCGATCAGAACCATTTTACAATGGACCTATTACAGCAAAGACCACTGGAAAGGCAACACCCACCGAACTCTGATTCATTGGATCCTCACGATCTGTTACGGTGGCTGCGCCACTGCCTATTTATTCGCGGCATTCCAATAACCATCAGAAATGGATACAACAGATGTGGTGTTAAATTTGGCAAGGAATATTTGGGTTAAAAGGCTGATTATTTTTGAGGATGCCGAAAATGCAGTGGACCAGCTTTCTCATCACCGCGACGAGGATGGCCATTTCGGGTTTTCCATCTTCCCTGAG